>JBDKHQ010000082.1:0-72523 GCA_039797585.1 Pseudomonadota bacterium
CAGGATCATAAGCCTGCTGGATAACTTTGCTATAGATATCTCCTTTATCTTTCATACGTTGATAAATAAGCTTTATTAAAGCTTCATTTTCTAGGGAATGAGTGGTATAAAAGTTATCAAAATCGATATAAAACGCAGAAAGATCGCGCTTATGTTCTTCTGCAAGTTGCGTAACTAATGCCTCTGGAGAGATATTGCGCTTCTGCGCTGCTAACATCACAGGTGTACCATGTGCGTCTTCACCTGATATAAAAATGCAATCGCGCCCCAGCATTTTTTGAAAACGCACCCAAATATCGGCCTGAACATGTTCTAGTATATGGCCGATATGTAAAGAGCCATTGGCATATGGTAAAGCGCTAGTAACTAATAGTTTGCGTGGTGTTTGCTGCATACTCATCTTTTGCGTATTATTGATTTCCAGATTCTGCCTTTTTGCTAGGAGTGACGTCAAGTTATAATTCTAAAATGATATGCTAAAAATTACTGATCGAGTGAAACATATTATTGCAGTTGCCTCAGGGAAAGGGGGTGTTGGGAAGTCAACGACTGCTGTTAATTTAGCACTGGCGCTCGCGGAAAGAGAAGGTGTAAGAGTTGGAATACTGGATGCGGATATCTATGGCCCTAATCAACCCCAGATGTTGGGTGTCAGTGAGAAGCCAACCAGCAAGGATGGCAAAACTTTAGAGCCTGTCTGGGCTCATGGCCTACAGTCTATGTCTATTGGCTATTTAATCGATGTGAATACCCCAATGATATGGCGTGGCCCCATGGCTACAGGGGCTTTACAACAATTATTAAACGATACTCACTGGGATAACTTGGACTATTTGGTTGTGGATTTGCCACCGGGTACGGGCGATATTCAGTTAACCTTAACTCAAAAAATTCCTCTCGCCGGAGCTGTGATAGTAACGACACCTCAAGATATTGCATTGCTAGATGTGCGCAAAGCCATTGGTATGTTTAATAAAGTGAAAGTGCCTTTATTGGGCGTAGTCGAGAATATGTGCACGCATGTGTGTAAGAAATGTGGCCATGAGGAATCTATCTTCGGTGATGGTGGAGGCGAGCGAATTGCCAAAGAATGTAACCTTAACCTATTAGGTGTTTTACCTTTAGATAGTCGTATTCGTAAGCAAGCCGATTCAGGTAAGCCTATTTTTCTTGCGGAACCACAGAGTGCTATCGCTGATATTTATCGAGGCATAGCCAATAAAATAGCCGATCAGTTGAGTAACTCTAAAACTAAAGCTTTTCGATTTCCGAAAATTGTTATAGAGAAAAAATAGTATTTAGGAAAATTATTATGTCTATAAAATCCGATGCGTGGATTTGCCGCATGGCAAAAGAGTACAATATGATAGAGCCATTTGAAGCTAAACAGGTGCGTCAAACCGCAGCTGGGCGGATCATTTCATATGGCGTTTCTAGTTACGGATACGATGTGCGTTGTGCCAATGAATTTCGTGTGTTTACCAATATCAATTCTGCTATTGTCGACCCTAAAAGTTTTTCCGAGGGCAGTTTTGTCGATGTAAAAAATGACGTCTGTATTATTCCCCCTAATTCTTTTGCCTTAGCACACACAGTTGAATATTTTCGTATTCCAAGAAATATCCTTACTATTTGTGTCGGCAAGTCCACCTATGCGCGCTGCGGAATTATCGTTAATGTGACGCCTTTAGAACCAGAATGGGAAGGTCAAGTTACACTTGAGTTTTCCAATACGACGCCCTTACCTGCTAAAATATACGCGAACGAAGGTGTGGCACAGATGTTATTTTTAGAATCAGATGAGGTCTGCCAAGTTTCTTATCGCGATCGTCAAGGCAAATATCAAGGCCAGCGAGGAGTTACCTTACCGGTCACTTAATTCTTACTATTATTCGGAGTTAAGTTTAACAATACGTTTAAAGTAATCTTGTTTCATAAAAGTTTTAGCTTTAATTAGAGTATCTTCAGCAATTTTATTGGCTTGCTCGGTACCTTGCTTTAAAATCCGTAAAACTTCGCTTAGGTCTTTTTCATATATTTTTCGACGTTCACGTATAGGTTGCGTTATTTCAACCAATATATCGATTAGCTTATGTTTGCACTCCACGTCTTTGATTTGACCCTTACGATATTTATCTTTCGCTTCATTAACCCATTCTTTATTAGGATTGAATACGTCATGGAATACCCATAAAGGATTATTTTCAACAGTCCCCGGATCCGTTGCTCGTAAACGACGTGGATCAGTATACATGCCCATTACTTTTTTCCTGATCGCATCAGCGTCATCACTAAGATAAATAGCATTATTTAAAGATTTACTCATTTTGGGTAGTACGCCATCAGCATTAGGGGGGCCGGTTCCGATTAGCCGACGCACTGGACTGAGTTTTGCTTGGATAATAGGGAATAATCCACCACTCGAGACATAATCTTCGTCTTTTGTTTGCGGATCAACGCCGCAGTAAATTTGGTTAAAGCGACGGGCGCACTCGCGCGCTAACTCTAAATGAGCTATTTGATCTTCGCCTACGGGTACAATTTCAGGACGAAAACTAAGTATATCGGCCACTTGTCCGACCGGATACAATAAGAAGCCAAAAGGATAATTATCACCTAGATTTTTTTGGCGGATTTCGTCTTTGATAGTCGGATTACGCATGACTCTAGGAAAAGAAATCAGCATACTGAAAAAACAGGTAAGCTCAGCAATGGCGGGAATTTCCGACTGAATAAAAATATGACTTAGCTTAGGGTCGATGCCTGCAGCGAGGTAATCTAACGCAATCTCTAAGGTATTTTGATGAATTTCTTCGGGAAATTCCGCGCGAGTAGTAAATGCATGAACATTGGCAATGATGAAGTAGCAGTCATAGCTTTTTTGCAAGCCTACGCGTAAAGCTAGAGAACCCACCCAATGACCAAGATGGAGTTTTCCTGTGGGCGTGTCGCCGGTAAGTAAGCGTGGTTTAGATAGAGTCATAATCAAGTTTAATTTTAACTTAATGTTATTGTGCTAACTTAATACAACTAATTCAAGTTTTTTTACCATTTAAGAGTTCTATTTCCTTAACTGAGTAGATTTTGGGATAATTGCTTTGATTTTAATCAAAATTATATTGGATTTAGTTTTATTATGAATTACTTTTCAATAAAATAGAAAAGAAATTTCAAAGGTTAGAAGTTATGATCGAATTAAGCTTTGAAGATGAATGTCTTACAGCGCTACAATCCTTTGCTCATCCCAGCAATATAGGGGGAGAAGAGCAAGTTGCGATGGATTTAAAAAGAATTTATGCCTTAACAATTAAGGATGAACTAGGAGAATGGTCCTATGTAAAATCCTCTGTACCAATAGGAGCGGACGTTAACCCAGAGATTCAAACATCGCCGCGACAGTCAGTTACAATAGAGCCCGATCCAGATGAATTTTTTTTGGCTAGAATAAAGAGTACAAGTAAAGAAATTCAGGATGTCCTATTGATGAATTTTCATCAAGGTGGGATATTCTATAGCGGTAGATCTTTCTTAACTACAAGCCTATTTGGGTTAGGTTTTGTACCTAGTGTAGACGAAGGTCATAAACATCATATTAGCTGTGAGTTTAGTTCTGAAAAATTAGTAATTACGGAGAATTTTGAGATAATAAAATTGGATTTTTTACCTGAACCTATTATGAAGATAGCTTGTAGTGAAAATGGGGAATTAAAAAGTTTAGCTTTAGAAGAAGCAGAAAAAAATAAAATAGCTTATTTTCAAGAATATATAAGGAAATTATTAAGCGATAAAATTTCAACAGGTCAAGGAAAAACAGACTTGGAATTAAAAGAAGGGTCTAAAAATGAAGTATTTCATTTATTTTCCAATTCGGAGCAGAATGCAAATTTGATAGAATTTACAGTAAAGCATACTATTGCATTAGACCCCGACTCTCAGAAAGTTGATATAAAAAAATTAACTAAAGAAGATGTAAGTTTAAAAGTACAACGCCAACTATATGAACTAAGTTCGGGAAGCGCGCAACCTGAATTTGGTAAATTTTTATACCCCGAATTAAAATATGCTTTGCCTAGACTTTTTGAAAACCCTAGGACCAAAAGTAAAGTTAAAAATCTAATATTAAACAGTTATCGAGAATTTATGCTGTTATTATTTAACATTGTATTCCATTTGATTTCATCGTCTATCCCTGCAAAAAACACTTTTTTATCGTCACAGCTACATCAGTCAGATGAATCAGAAAAGAGGTTTATCAACAGGATGCGTGCTTAATATAAAAAGCCTAGTCTGGAATGTTATTGCTATTTTATCTGTGTTAACATGCCGGCATCTGTTAAGTTAAGGAGTGTAGGCTATGTCAGCCGTCCAATCCAAAAATTCATCGAAAATCTTTGTTGATTTATCTGCAGAAGAGCTGATCAACTATGCTATAGAAAGAGAAGAAGGTGTTATTGCAGCTAATGGCGCGCTAGCAGTCTCTACAGGTAAACGAACTGGGCGTTCTCCCAAAGATAAATTTATTGTTGCAGAACCAAATAGCGAAAAGGACATCGATTGGGATTCCATTAATCAAGCTTTTTCAGAGGAACGTTTTCATGCCTTATGGCAGCGTGCTGAGCAATATGCCAAAGAAGTCGATCTGTTTATTTCTAATCTACAAGTTGGAGCTGACCCAACCTATTATCTACCTGTTAAGGTCATTACTGAATTTGCTTGGCACAATTTATTTGCTAGGCAACTTTTTATTCGGTCCGATGATTTTTATGGAAAAATCGCTAAGCCAGAATGGACGATTCTAAGTGTTCCAGGTTTAAAAACCGATCCACAACGCGATGGGGTCAATAGTGATGCAACTTTAGTTATCCATCTTACCGAGCGTAAGGTGTTGTTATGTGGACATCGATATGCTGGCGAAATCAAAAAAGCCATGTTTTCGGTAATGAATTATTTGCTGCCCGCACTCGATGTTTTGCCTATGCATTGTTCAGCGAATGTAGGAAAAGAAGGTGATGTCGCTTTATTTTTTGGCTTGTCTGGTACAGGTAAAACGACTTTATCCGCTGATCCCGATCGTTTTTTGATTGGCGACGATGAGCATGGCTGGAGCGAAACAGGTGTGTTTAATTTTGAAGGGGGCTGTTACGCTAAATGCATCGATTTATCTAAAGAACGTGAGCCTTTAATCTGGAATGCTATCCGTCATGGTGCTGTGATGGAAAACGTAGTGTTAGATTCTAAATCTTTAGAGCCAGATTACAAAGATGCAAGTCTGACTCAGAATACTCGAGTTGCCTATCCATTGGATTTTATTGAATCGCGTTTTCGCGCAAATCGCGTAGATCGCTTGCCCGATGCAGTTATTTTTCTGTGTTGCGATTTATACGGCGTATTACCACCGGTTGCTTGTTTAAACCATGAACAAGCGGCTTATTATTTTTTAAGTGGTTATACCGCCTTAGTTGGTAGTACGGAAGTGGGCCAAACGGAACCCATTAAAACAACATTCAGTACATGTTTTGGCGCGCCATTTTTTCCGAGACCCGCAAAAGTCTATGCTGAATTATTAATTAAGCGTTTAAAAACCAGTCATGCCAAAGTATATCTGGTTAATACGGGTTGGACTGGTGGCGCCTATGGGGATGGAGGGCAGCGGTTTTCTATTCCAGTAACTCGTGCCGTAATTAAAGCTATTTTGAACGATGAAGTAGATAAAGCTGAATCAGAATCATTACCAGGCTTTAATTTTTCTATTCCTAAACAGTTATCTGGTCTAGAGAATCATTTATTAAACCCAAAAAAGACTTGGAAAAACTCGAAAGAATATGATGTTAAGGCACACGAATTAATCAATAAATTTATTAATAACTTTAAACAGTTTGATGTGAGCCCGGCTATTCGAGACGCTGGACCGGTTATCTGCAAAGAGTAGGACTGAGGGTTTTAGTCCCCATTGAATTTTGCTTATCCTTAAAAAAACCGAGAGTAATATTTTTAGGTTTTGGTTCAGTGTGTTGAAAAGTTCGGTTAAATAATCGATCTAGAATTTGTCTTATAAAAAAAATAATTTTTTTATAAAGGGTAAATTTTTCAGAAAAAGACTTATCAGATTCAAAAAATTTTGGATTAGAGTTATCCTTGCTAAGGATATTATTTATTTGGTCTGAAAATTCTGAAAAAGCTGCATTACGATCTAATCCTTCTGTATGCAGGATTTCATCAGCTAGATAAGAATATTCTGGAACTAAAAACCTAAATAGCTGTGCTATAGAATAATAATCTGATCGAAATCCAATATTAGAACCTTTATAGTACTGTTTTTTAAAATATTCTGGTGCTGTGTAAGGTTGAAAAATTCTTCTTATATTCGAAGGTACCGTTCCTTGTCCAGGTAATTGTAAGTCTTGAATATAAGCAGATGCTTTGCCACTAGAAGAATTAAAAACATTAACACTTCTTCCAAAATCAATAATATTTACTTTGTTTCCAGCCCTTTCGTTAATAATGATATTGTTGCATTTTAAATCTCTATGAATAAGTCCTTTTCTATGAATATCGGCAGTAGCTTTAATTAAATTCTGAATAATTTCAAGTCTTGCTTTAAGGCTGTATTGAATTGCACAATGAAATAATTGCCCTTCAAAATATGGAATCGTAAAATAGAAATATTGACTATCTTCATAGGATTTGAAATCAAAACCTAGGTGTTCATATGCGAGTTTCCATCCATCACTGTCTTGTTGTTTAGTGACATGGTGCTTAGTTAAAACCTTAACACAAATACTTTCTTCAAGGTTACTGAACGTAACTTTATAAACACTGCCCATTCTCCCGCTATCTAAGTGGCTTATTTCAGCAATTTCTTTTGCTGGAAAGAGTTCCTTGCAAACTTGAGTAATTTCATATTTCATAAAAAAATGAATCATTGCGTATTATACTAATACGAAGATGTTTAATTAAGATTAACTTTATTTAAGATCTTTAGCTAGTTCTTCGCCACGATTTTTAGCTGCTTTAAGAGTATTTTTTACAATATCGGAGAATTGAGAATTTTTTAAAAATTCTAACGCTTTTTCAGTTGTGCCCATTGGCGAAGTTACCTCTTCTCTTAACTCAGCTAACGATTTTTTACTTTCTACAGCCATTCGAACAGATCCCAAAGCAGTTTGTAAGGTAAGTAAATTAGCATTTTCTTTGGATAAACCTAATTCAATGCCAGCTTGTTCTAGAGCTTCCATAAATAGAAAAAAATAAGCCGGCCCACTTCCTGATAAAGCGGCAACCACATCGATTTGTTCTTCTTTAGGCAACCAAACTACACTTCCGACGCTATGGAAGATAGATTCAGCCGCATTTTTTTGCGCATCTGAACAATATTGATTTGCGAATAGTCCGGTTGTTCCACAGCCAATTAAAGCAGGTGTATTGGGCATGCAACGAATAATTGCTAAGGATTGGCTTGATAGGTAAAGTTCTAAGCTATTTAAACCGATACCCACAGCAATCGAAATAATTAAAGGTTTGTTTTCTTGGATAAGATCAGCGATTTCAGTAGCAACGCTTTTTAATATTTGAGGCTTTACAGCTAAAACGACAATATCTGCCACTTGTACAGCATGGCGATTGTCAGTAGTCAGGTTGATATTTAAATTTTTTAATCTATTCAGTTGCTCTAGATTATTATTGGTTGCCCATATATTTTTAGCAGGATAGTTTTCTTTTAATAATCCTTTGATAATACTAGTTGCCATGTTACCGGCACCAATGAAACTAATAATTAAATTTTGCATATACTCTTCGCACTTGTTTTTTTGTCTGTGTTGCCGCTCAACTCGCAATCCTCATATATGTCTAATACACTCCGATTGCTTCATTATCGCGGCATCTTGCCAAAAGCTCAATTGCTGTGGTTATAGTTTTGCTTACTTTTTTTGTTTCAGATACTCATCGAGACGTTCCAACTCAGTAGGCGTTCCTATGTTAAACCATAAGCCTTTATAGTATTCCCCAGTTATTTTCTTTTCAGCAATATACTCATAGAGTAGTGATGATAGCGGAAATGCTCCTGATTTACCCTGAAATAAATCAGGGTGATAAACTCCAAGACTAGCAAAGGTAAATTTATTTGAAGTGTCGTCTAAGTTTAATAAACCAGTTTGGGTAAGATTAAAATCTCCTTGAGGATGAAAATTTGGATTATCCACTAAGATAAGATGGGCTAACGCAAACGAATTTAATGAATGCGAAAATAAGCGTTCCAATGAAAAATCTGTCCAGATGTCAGCACTTATGACGATGAATGGATTAGATCCTAAAAGGGTTAATGCTTGACAAATTCCTCCTCCAGTTTCGAGAGCAGTAGGTTCAAAAGAATATTCAATTTTAACACCGTAAGCTCGTCCATCGCCTAGCGTGTCTATAATTTGTTTAGCTTGATAAGAGACATTAATGACTATTTCTTTAATACCGATTTTTGCTAATTTTAATACTTGATGCACGATAAGAGGTTGGTTTGCGACTAATATTAAGGGTTTAGGTGTGGTATCCGTTAGAGGGCGTAACCGTAGACCTCGTCCGGCAGCAAGTATCATCGCTTTCATTTTTTTTCTTTCTCATAAGATTTAGTTTGAATCTTTGTTTCCAATAACTCTTTAAATCCCGAGAGCTCTGCATAATTTTCGCAAGTTTTATTAATATAATTCAATAAGCGAGATGTCATGGGTAAATAATGCGGCTTATTATCACGATAATTAAGTCGTGAAAAAATACCAAGTATTTTTAAATGACGTTGGAGACTAATCAGATCAAACCAGCGTACAAATTTTTCTTGAGTGTATTGATGACTTATATTGATCATATCGTAAAATTTCAATATCCATTGCTCGACTTGCTCTTTCGGCCAATCAATATAAGCATCGCGCAGTAAGGAGGCAGCGTCGTAGGTAATAGGTCCATAAACAGCATCTTGAAAATCCAAAACCCCCACACTTTTATTTTCCAGTAAAAGTAGATTGCGGGAGTGATAATCACGATGAACGCAGACCTGTGGCTGTTCAAGAGCAGAGGAGATAAGTATTTTAAAAGTTTTTTCAAGTATATTGCTAATCTCATCGGTTATTGTCAGATCTAGATGTTTTTTCAGAAACCAATCAATAAATATCCCTAATTCGAAACGTATAAATTCTTCATTAAACAAATCTAAGGATTTATTGTCTGGAAATTTAGGGTTACAAACTTGAATTTGATAAATAACAGAAAGAGCTCGATGATATAAATCATCAGCAGTATTGGAATTTAAGATATTAAGATATAAATCATTACCTAAATCACTTAACAACATAAATCCTTGTTCAATGTTATAGGCGAGTATTTCTGGGGTATAAATGCCTTGGCGAGCAAAATCTCTAGCAATTGCAACAAAATTAACGATATTTTCCTTGTCCGGAGGAGCGACCATAACAATTTGACTTGAGTTACCTATTCGCAAGCGAAAATATTGTCGCGAGCTCGCGTCATTTATTAATGGTTGCAGCTCAAGGTTTGCGTCTGGTAAAGAACAAGACTCTTTTAACCAATTCCTTAATGGCATTAATTGCGATGGTTGTTCAAAAATAGACATAATCTAAGTCCTGTCTTTATAACCTAAAATTTTACGTAATTCTAAATCTGGCTGCTGAAATCCCTACCCTCTATCTCAACTCCAAAATCCTGAGAAAGGTTCCAAAAAAGGAGATCAGCTGGCCTAGTTTTAAAGCTATCTTACACTGGAACTAACTTGCTTATCTACCATTTCTACCGGTAGTAAAGATGGCTTATATCCTCTATACTTCTGGCCTTATAAAAGGGTTTAAATGTTTTCAGTATTGTATTTTAAAATACGGAATTGCATTCAAATACTGAATATTTAGAGTGAGTCTTAACAGGATAGTGGATTTTTTTCTATTAAAAACGATGCAAGCTGGTTTGTGCCTATGATCTGATCGTATATACTGCTCCCGACAACACAAAAAGCCATCTTTTTTAAGTGCGAAGAGTATATTATCTTGATAATAAGAGGAATGAAAATATGTTTCATGGCAGTATCGTCGCATTGATAACACCTATGCGAGAAAATGGAGATATTGATTATGCTTGTTTACGCAAACTAGTTGAGTGGCATATTGCACAACGCACAGATGCTATTGTCGTTATAGGAACCACCGGAGAAGCATCGACCCTCAGCATAGAGGAACAAAATAATGTCATAAAAACAGTCGTTGAACATACTCATCGACGTATCCCGATTATAGCCAGCACAGGCACCCAATCTACTCAAAAGACCATTGATCAAACAAGGACAGCTATGGAAATAGGCGTAGATGCTTGCCTATTAGTGACCCCTTATTACAACCTCCCTACACAGGAAGGTCTTTATCAGCATTATCGGCTGATAGCAGATAAAGTTCCTATCCCTCAAATTTTATATAATATACCTAAACGTACCGGTTGTGACTTATTACCTGAAACGGTGGCTAGACTAGCAGGCATTGTAAATATTGTGGGTATAAAGGAAGGTCAACCTGAACGGGCAAAAACCATTTTAGAATTATGCGGTAAAAATATAGATGTCTACAGCGGGGATGATAATACAGCTTTAGAAATTATGCGTATGGGAGGTAAAGGTGTCATTTCAGTAGCAGCAAATCTTGTGCCGCAAACTATGCACAATCTTTACGAATTAACCAAAAAGGAAGACTGGGAAGCAGCTGATAAAATAGACAGACAGCTTCGCCCATTATATCAAGACTTATTTATTGAATCTAACCCTATACCTGTTAAATGGTTGGCGGCGGAAAAAGGCTTAATTTCATCTCCCATTTTGCGCCTGCCGTTAACGACCCTGTCAGCAGGGAAGCAGGCAGGCTTGAAACCTACTATCGATCTATTAGAGGCGCTATCTTAAGATGAGAAATAAGCTACTTTATTTAATATTAATCATTTTTACTGTAAACTTAGCCGCTTGTTCTTCAGTTAATAAATATATAAAAACACAACGTTCACAGTATTTGTATAGTAAAGAGTTACCGTTGTTGAAAGTTCCAGATGGTTTACAGATTCCTAGGGAAGAGAAATATATTATTCCTCAGAACGTTGGATGTAGCCCTACGAGACTACCCGATTTGTTACCACCCACTCATTAAATTCAAGTGCGAAGAAGTATGCTGGAAACTTATTGGAGAGGTACCAAAGCGGCCATAATGGCGCCGACTCGAAATCGGATGGGGATTTATAGTCCCACGTGGGTTCGAATCCCACCCTCTCCGCCATCTTCACCTTATTTACTAGATTGAAATGTCTTTCTGTATGCGATTAAATTTTAAACCTCTGTGCTACTGCTTACTTTGGATTTTTGTAACGAAATATACTCGAGGGGCGTATAACTCTGACTGTATTCTGTTTTTTTACTATTAAATAGGACAATTTCATTGACTATCATAGGGCTGGTATTTAAATTTAATTCTTCACGTAGATTGGGTGCATGATGGTGAATAATCCGGCCCAAAGTTAAATGAGGTAAATAAGGTTTAGTTTCTGGAGTAAAGCCCAAATTCGAAGCAACCTCTTCTAGTGCATACGCAAGTTCAAAAAGTTCAGAAGTCGGAATAATATCCGCGGCTATGGCGCGTGGTGCCGTAGGAGATGGGAAAAAACGAATATTATGCAACTGCAGAGGAAAGGGTTCGATCTTATTAATTGCATTATGAGCATGTTTAGCCAATTCGGAAATTTTCTCAGGATTAGTTGTACCTAAAAAACGTAGGGTGACATGTAGATTTTCTGGATGTACCCATCTAACGCGGTGCCCCCACGGTTCTTGTTTAAGTTCATCAATAAGTTGAGATAAGGCTTGACGTAGTTCGGAATTTAGTTCAACGGCAAAAAATAGACGTAAAGGATCATGAGTACTCAAGTGCAACTTCCTTATTAAAGACTATGAGATTCAGAACAGCGCGTTATTTTAATGGAAAAATAGGCAAGTTTCTATGCTAGAGCATTTATTAAATTTTTCCAAGAAGTTTTCGAGCTGTGACCGCAAATATTTTCACAACCATTCATTATAATCTTGTTTGTAGCTTGTCTTTTATCAGTGATTGACGATTTAATGTGTAAACATTAACTTAAACTGATTTTAATTCCTACTTTAATTCCTAAAAACGTCAAATATCCATTAAAATATTTCTAAGTATAAATATATAATACACCAATTAATCGACAGGATTCGTTTTTTCGCAAATTGGAGTATACTACAGAGTAATTTTTCCGGTATTAAGTGCGCTATGATTATCGATACTACACTGCTTTCCCGCATTCAGTTCGGATTTACGATTGGTTTTCATATTTTATTTCCTACGCTCAATATTGGTTTAGCCGTTTTTTTATCGGTAATGGAAGGAATTTGGTTAAAAACGGGGAATCCTGTTTATTTAAGAATTTGCCAATTTTGGACCAAGATTTTTGCCCTTACCTTTGGTATGGGTGTAGTTTCAGGTATTGTTTTGGCCTATGAGTTAGGAACTAACTTCGGACCTTTCATTAGTACTGCTGGTGGTGTCATAGGCGCACTTTTTGTCTATGAAGTACTTTCTGCTTTTTTCCTTGAAGCTGGATTTTTAGGAGTGATGTTATTTGGTTGGGACAAAGTGGGTCCTAGATTACATTATTTGGCAACTTTGTTGGTGACCTTAGGCACGCTATTTTCTGCTTTGGGAATTTTATCTGCAAATTCTTGGATGCAGACTCCCGCTGGCTTCCACATTGATGCCGGTAAATATGTGGTAGATAGTTGGTGGACTGTAGTATTTAATCCATCAGCTATTCCACGTTTTCTGCACATGATTATGGCGTCATTGCTAACCACCTGTTTTGCCATCGCAGGCGTGTCAGCCTGGTACTTGCTAAAGAGAAAATATCTAGATATCGCTAAACCTTGTTTTTCGTTTGTTTTTGCCGCAGCTATGGTGATAGCACCTGTTCAAATATTGCTGGGTGATATGGTCGGCTTAAAAGTTTTTGAATATCAACCGCTTAAAACTGCAGCAATAGAAGCTAATTGGAACACGCAAAATGGAGCCCCTTTAATTTTATTTGCTATTCCAAATAGTAAGCAAGAAAAAAATTATTATGAAATAAGCATACCAAAACTCGCTAGCTTAATTAATACACACCATTGGGATGGTAAATTAATAGGTCTAAAAAGTGTTCCACGCGCAGACAGACCCGTTGTGGGAGCTACGTTTTGGATGTTTCGAGTGATGGTAGGTATAGGGTTTTTATTCTTTTTTGTTGCACTCTATGTTTTATGGCAAAGATGGCGCGGAAAACTTTATAACTCTGATATGCTTTATCGTTTGTGTATTTTAATAGCCCCTTTAGGTTTTTTAAGCACCATTGCAGGTTGGGTTACCGCTGAATCTGGTAGACAACCATGGATTGTATATAACTTAATCAGCACTTCAGAAGGTGCTTCGATAGTTCCATTGCATCAGGTAATTATTTCTTTAGCCCTGCTAGTTACTGTTTATGGGATTATATTTACTTTTTACCTCTTTTATCTTTTTAAATTAATTCGCAACGGACCTACTCCTCCGATATTGGATGAATCAGTCGCTGAAGTGATAACGGAAACGCCCTTTAAATATTTAGCGCCAGAGGGTAAGTAAATGCTTTTAATTCTTACTTGGGCCACGATTATTTCTTTAATCATAATGATGTATGTTTTATTGGATGGATTCGACCTGGGAGTAGGTATTTTATTTCCATGGATAAAATCGAGTGAATATAGAGATATTATGATGAGCACCGTTGTGCCCGTCTGGGATGGAAATGAAACTTGGTTGGTGTTTGGCGCCGCGGCATTATATGCGGCCTTCCCAATAGCCTATGGCATTTTGTTACCTACTTTATATATGCCGATAATGATTCTATTAGTCGCGCTAATTTTTCGTGGAGTCGCTTTCGAGTTTCGCTTTAAAGCACATAAAAGTCAGTTTGTTTGGGATATCGCCTTTGCTGCAGGATCAATATTAGCCGCCTTTACTCAGGGGATCATTTTAGGTACGTTTGTAAAAGGATATGGTAACCATCTCCCTTTATCTCACTCGGCTTACCATTGGCTCACGCCTTTTACTATATTTACCGGAGTTGCTGTGGTTTGCGGTTATGCCTTATTAGGAGCAACATGGCTAATTATAAAAACAGAGGGCGTGTTACAAGAAAGAATGTTTAAAGCGGCTAAGGTTTTATTGCCTGTAGTTGCTTTTTTCCTAGTCAGTGTAAGTATTTGGACGCCGATAATCGAGCCACAAGTTATGCAGCGTTGGTTTTCGTTACCCAACTTTTATTATTTATCTGCGCTACCGATTTTAACGATATTGATAGTATTTTATAATTTCTATTGCTTACAAAAGAAAAAGGAAAGGTTGCCTTTTATTCTAACGATAGGATTGTTTGTTTTTTCCTATATAGGTTTTTGTATTAGCGCATGGCCTTACATTATTCCGCATGTACTTCCAGTTTGGGAAGCGGCTGCACCACCCTCTACACTAAAATTTATATTAGTCGGCGCGGCGATTATATTACCGATATTATTAATTTATACGCTTTATTCTTACCATGTTTTTAGAGGGAAAGTAAAAACGGTTATCCATTATTAATGTATGAAAAAGCGCTTACGACAGTGGCTATGGTTTATCGGCTTATATATAGCCGGCGTGACGACTATTATCGTGGTCTCTAAGATACTACGATATTTTATTCCACATTAAAACTTTCTATATATTAGATCTTCATTAATGGCATAGTAGTTTCAACTCTATCCAATAATTTAACTTCAGGCATTTTTTTATAAAAAAACAGCATTCTTTTTTCTTTCGATATCAAAAACTTAGGCGCCCACTTGGCTAAAGTATCTAGTATTTTATTTAGAGCACCATCAATTTTTACGGTACATAAATAATTTTTTTGGAAATTTGATATTTTATTTTTAATGCCAAATTCAAAATTTTTAAAAGCGGTTGTATCTAAATTGTCTTTTTTTTCTTCTTTAAATACTGAGTTGTACAACAAAGAATGAAAATATATATCAGTTCTTCCTTTTAAAGTAGCTGCCAAAAACGTAATTTCCGGTATTTTATTGGCATGAGTAGTTAATTCTTCAATTAATTGAAGAAAATTTTGATAATTTTTTCTAAAATAATCTAACTTTTTTCGACAGGTTTGAATTGAATCATAACCGCTGTAATCGCCAAAAACACAGACAAACCCCTTTTCTGAAAAATAAGCTTGTTTAAAAAAATCGTATGGTGGTATCAATTTACTATCCATAGAATTTTCAATCATTGAATCTAATAATTGCTTAATATCTTTTTGATTCAAGCTAGGAGTTAAATCCGTTAATTTGGTGCGTAACTGGTCATAGGAAAATACCATCTTGCTAATATTGGTTTCTTGTTGTCCTTTTTTAGACTTTTCTGTAGGTTCGGCTGCGAAGGTTAAATTATCATTTAAGCAAGCGATAAAGTTATTTATCTCAAAAGCAAAGCATGTAGTTAAGTAAGCCGCTGAATTAATTAATTCAGGAGAAGAAAGCTGTACAACATTAGTTAAGGTATATCTTTGTATAAAGATTTTTAGAAAAATAAAAAAAAGTCTAATGTTAACTTTTTTTTCTCTATTTTCAGGAAGCTGTAAACTATTTTCTCGTTTTAAATTAATGACGTTATCAATATTCAAATTAATAATTTTTTTAGTGTGAGAATCTATGATATTTTTTAATGATTCTTTAAGGGTTAATTTCGGTTTAAGAAACTCATCGGTCCTTAGCTTCTCAATAAATTGATTTTTATCTGTTACGGTAATCCCGAAAGGACTTAGAAGTTCACTAGTAAGTCTAATTTGCCTATTTTTCCATCTAGCTTTTAAACTAATATTAAAAAACGTTTCATCAAGATCTTGATAGTCAAATTCTAATTGATCTAATTTTGCCTTTAAAATATCACGGGGAAATTTTTTGAAAAATTTATCTAATGGGAGTGGCTGTTTAATGAATTTAAGTAAGCAATCGACATCGACGATGAGATTCGCGTCAGGTATGAATGGAAAAATATTTTTTTTCATTACTATTTAGTTATAAAGACCTCCTTGTCGATTAAGTCGAGGCTAAATAAAACAACAGCAAAAAAATCCGTCTCCAGCGCCAATATCTACTATTTTATCTCCTGGCACAGTAGCATAAATTAAGTCTTGTGCCTATTAAGCCATTTGACTACAAGCAGTATTGCTATAAATTTTAAGCTATTTGAAGAATTTTATTGCTAATCGAAGTTTTTTCTTGGCAAAAATCACTAATAATTTCAAAAATTGATTATTTTTTTTCAAAAAAGAGTGATTGACTAAACCAATTAAAGCAAGGAAAATTGGCCGCTGAACTGTCAGACGCTAGATTTAGTATATTATAACGAAAACAAGTATCGTATTTACCTTTGATTTTGATGAGTAAAAGAAGATAAACATATGGCTATTCATCCTATTATCCAGCTCCCAGATGTACGTTTGCGCGCGCCTACAGAACCGGTTACCATTTTTGATGAAAGTTTACAGCAATTAATTGAGGATATGTTTGAGACCATGTACGCTGCTAAAGGCATAGGCTTAGCTGCTCCACAAATTGCTATTAGCAAAAAATTAGCGGTTATTGACGTTTCCAATAATAAGTCGAAAACTTGGTGTCTAATTAACCCAATCATTGTTGAGAAAAAAGGTGAGGCTTTAATGGAAGAAGGTTGTTTATCAGTCCCAGGAATTTATGACAAAGCTCCGCGAGCGTTATGGGTTAAACTACAGGCCTTAGATAGACATGGAAAGCCATATGAAATCGAAGCAGAAGATTTATTGGCGCATTGTATACAACATGAAATAGACCATCTCAACGGTAAGTTATTTTTAGATCATTTATCTCCCCTTAAACGTCAATTAGCACGTAAAAAGCTCGAAAAAATCAAGAAGAGGGGGAAATCTTGAAACTCATTTTTGCAGGGACACCTGAGTTTGCCTTGCCCAGCTTACAAGCTTTGTTGAGCTCTAGTCATAAAATATCCGCAGTTTATACACAACCTGATCGTCCTGCTGGAAGAGGTCGAAAATTATTGATGAGCCCGGTTAAAAAACTTGCTTTAGAGAATAAACTTCCTGTTTACCAGCCCGCTAGTTTGCGTGATGCTAACGAACAAAAAAAATTAGCTACTTTTCATGCAGATTTAATGGTGGTAGTCGCCTATGGCCTTATTCTTCCGTCTGAGGTATTAACCATACCTCGTTTTGGCTGCATCAATGTTCATGCGTCTTTGTTACCGCGTTGGCGAGGAGCTGCACCTATTCAACGAGCTATTTTAGAAGGTGATCTAGAAACAGGTGTTACCATCATGCAAATGGATGAAGGTCTGGATACGGGTGAAATGATAAAGAAATTTTCATGTGCTATAGAACCAAACGATACTAATAAAACCTTACAAGATCGATTAGCTGATTTAGGCGCCCGAGCGTTAATAGAAAGTTTAAATGTAATTGAAAATGGCTCTTATCGTTCAGAACCTCAGAATGAAAAAGCTAGTACTTATGCAAAAAAAATTAATAAATCGGAAGCGGAAATAGATTGGGAGAAGTCTGCAGTTTACTTAGATAGAATGGTTCGCGCTTTTCATCCTAAGCCAATTGCTCGCGTGGTATTAGGCAAGTCTATACTGCGCATTTGTAAAGCAGAAGTACTCGATGAAACCACTTCTGAAAAACCTGGTCTAATCTTAAAAGCTGACCGCGAAGGGATAGATGTGGCTACAGGAAAAGGTGTTTTACGTTTATTAGAAGTGCAATGGCCGGGAGGCAGATGTCTCCCGATTTCAAGTTTTATCCATGGTAAATCGGAATTATTTCATGTGGGTGCGATTTTAGATCGAATGTATGTCTAATTCCCGGGCAATAGCCGCACAAATCATTTCTCGTGTTTTAAAAGCCAGAATATCACTTACGGATGCTTTATCAACTGGTGTAAATGCGGATATTAATTCTCGTGATAGAGCATTTATACAAGAATTGTGTTACGGCGTGATACGCTGGTATGCGCCTTTAAAGCAACTTTGTTCCTATTTATTAAAAAACCCTCTTAATGCCACCGATCAAGATATTTATGCGCTATTGTTAATTGGGCTCTATCAACTTAATTACTTAAGCACGTCCCCGCATGCGGCCGTTCATGAAACGGTACAGGCAGCGAGAGAACTGAATAAAGTATGGGCAGTGCCATTAATTAATGGGGTATTACGATCATTTCAACGTCAGAAGGCCAGTTTATTAAAAAAATTACCTAAAGATAGTCATTTTGCACACCCTGATTGGCTAATTAAAAAGTTACAACAGGCATGGCCTAATGAATGGCAAGCAATTTTAGCTGCTAATAATCATTTGCCTCCTATGAGTCTACGCGTTAATCTTTTGAAAATTACGCGAAAGGATTACGCACAAAAATTAAAAGATAACAGTATAACTGGGAACTTAAGCGAATTGAGTCAAGCCGGAATTATGCTCGAGGAATCTTGCCCGGTACTTAAACTACCAGGTTTTCTGGAAGGGGAAGTTTCTATACAAGATACGGCTGCACAATTGGCTGCGCCCTTATTATTATTAGCGCCTGGACAACGAATTTTAGATGCTTGTGCAGCGCCAGGAGGGAAAACAACACATATTTTGGAAGTACAACCTGATTTAGTGAGTTGTCTTGCTATCGATCATGATGCAATCCGCTTAAATAAGGTTAAGGAAAATCTGAATCGTTTAAGATTGACAGATAAGAAAGTGCAATTGTTATGCACAAAAGCAGAGGATCTCAAAAGTACTTGGAAGGGAGACCTATTCGATAGAATATTATTAGATGCGCCTTGTTCGGGAACCGGCGTTATTCGTAAACACCCTGACATTAAATTATTACGCAGAGAAGAGGATATTGATAAATTAGCTGAACAACAATATCAACTGATATCAAGTCTTTGGGGGTTATTAAAGCCGAATGGCATCTTATTATATGTAACTTGCTCGGTATTGCCGGAGGAAAATAACGAGGTATTACTTCGTTTTTTATCTCGTTACTCAGATGCAAAAGAAGAGGTCATCGACGAGAAATGGGGGGTAGCTTGTCCAATAGGGAGGCAAATTCTTCCCCAAATTCATGGACCTGATGGCTTTTATTATGCTAGGTTACGTAAAAGAGCTTAGAGTTGAGCTCTATTCTAGAATAAGATGGGAAAATCATGAAAACAATCTCGCTATTTTTTTATTGTGTATTAACTACTGCTATGTTCGCTATGTTCGGTTGCGCTTCTAATCAATCTTTAGATAAAGCTCCCATAGAAAAAAAAACTTCAGTGAGCGTTAAGAAAAAAAAGGATTTACCACCCCCTGCCATGCAAGTTATCCAAGGTCCTGATCGGCTCAGAGTCATTGCCTATAGTGATGTTTGTTTTCGACGAAATGGGAAATTAACTGTCAATTGTGTCCAACAGCTTAGTCAAACTATAAAACTTATAAAGTCTTATGGAGATGGACTCATTCAAGTAGTGGGATATAGCGATGATCTTTATGATCCACAAACAGCGGCTGTTATTACACAAGATCAAGCAGAAGTAATAACGAGTTTTTTATGGTCACATGGAATAGGTTCGCAACGTCTGCGCACAATTGGATATGGCCGACATGATTTTATTGCGAGTAATCGAAACGTTAAAGCAAGTAGTTTTAATCGTCGCGTTGAGATTATCTTAGTAAAAAATTAATTCAAGACACGCTATTAATTTTTGTTAAGTACTAGGCCTTCGCCTTCAAAATACTTACTTATAAAATTAATCGGTGTCGAGTAATAAATCACACTATTATCCTTTGCAAACGCTCTCAGCGCATTTCTGGTATTAACGGTTGCTTGGGCGTGTTTTTCCGTTTTAATAAATCCTTGCTGGGCGCGCAGATGTTGGGCAAATAATCGAATATCTTGTGTTAATTGGATATCTACAGTTTTGACGATTCCTGCTAAGTCAATTTTTCCCTTACCTTTAGCATCTATTCTTAAATAAGGACTATTAACCCAATAAACCTGCAAATTTCCATTGCCTGTAAAATTGATCTTATTTAATGAAACGATGCCTTGAAGAACAATATTATGGCAATTATGAGCTTCTATTTTTAGATTTGAGCTCAGTATATTATGAAAAATTATGTTTTCATTCCCGATACTATAAAGGGATTTTAGATTCAATTTGTTGGTATAAAGATTGATTTGGCCTGCTCCTCGTGTGCGCAGAGTTAAAGAACCAGATAGTCCCTTGCCAAACAGAGTCGCGTTACTATCGAATTGGATTTGTTTTATTTGCGTAGGAGAGGTATTGATTCGAATTGTTAACCTTTCACCAGGCGCGGACTTATAAACGGGTTTTGTTCCAAGATATAATATATGGTTTTTTTCACTATACGTGACTGCAAGGACTCTTTTCGGATCACCCAGAATTTGTAACGAAGTATGGGTTTGGGTCGCATCGATATAAACATTAACCGGCCCCTGAATATCTAAACTATCGAAATCATTAATTGAGATATTCTTGCATATTATAGCCGCTCTATGAGGAGGCAATTGTGCGTGCCCTAAGCTACAAAGAGACAGACTGATAAGTAAACAATAGGCGATGATTTTCATAAGCTTATGCTCTTATTATTATTTTTATGGGATATTAACCTTGTAGGAGGCTATTTACCAGTAAAGATTAAGCATTTAAGCCAGGGGCATAACAATTCAAGAGGGATATATCAGCTTATTGGCTATATTTTTCCTGGAGGGTATTGCGCTATAATCTCGTCCTTCTAACCTATTGGTTAATATTTATGAAGCGCATAGTGCAACAAGAAATCAAACACGCTTTGTTAAGCATGGGCGAATTGTCGCTACCTTCGTCGCTGACTATCCAAGTTGATTATGCGAGAGAAAAATCACATGGCGATTTTTCTAGTAATATTGCCTTAGTTCTTGCGAAGAAATTACAAATTTCTCCATTGGAATTGGCCGAAAAAATAAAATCGAATATAGATTGTTCCTCAGAAAATTCTAAACTAGAAAAAATTGAAATAGCAAAGCCAGGTTTTATTAATTTCTTTTTAAAAAAATCTTTTTGGTATCCAGTTATCGAAGAAATTTTAAGCCGAGAAAAACAATTTGGGGTTTCAAATTTAGGCAATAATGAGCCCCTTTTAATTGAGTTTGTTTCGGCTAATCCCACAGGGCCTTTGCATGTAGGCCATGGTCGTGGAGCTGCGTATGGTGATTCTATAGTGAGATTATTGAGAGCAGTAGGCTATCAAGTTTGCGCAGAATATTATATCAACGACGCCGGAAGACAAATGGATATTTTGGCAACTAGCGTTTGGTTGCGTTATTTAGAGATTTGCGGAGAAAAATTTACTTTTCCTAGTAATGCCTATCGAGGAAGCTATGTTCATAAGATTGCAGAGCAAATTTTTTCAGAATATGGTAAGGATTTTTTCAAAACTGCAGAATTAGTATTTAAGGATGTCCCTGTTGATGAGCCTCAAGGCGGGAATAAGGAACTGCATATTGATGGTCTTATTACCAATGCTAAGACTTTATTGGGCGCGGCTGACTATGCAAAGGTATTTCATGCGGGTTTAAACTCTATTTTAATTGATATTAAGGAAGACCTGAGTGCCTTTAGAGTAAATTTTGATGAATGGTTTTCGGAAAACAGTTTGTTTAAGGCCGATTTCGTTGATAAAACCATAAAGCGATTAACAGAGAGCGGAAAAACCTATGAAGCTAACGGAGCTTTATGGTTTAAATCGACAGACTTTGGTGATGATAAAGATCGAGTATTGCTGCGCGAAAATGGACAACCCACTTACTTTGCTGCAGACGCTGCTTATCGACTTTGTATTTTAGAAAAACGCGGATTTAAAAAAATAATTAATGTACTGGGCTCAGACCATCATGGCTATGTCCCTCGAATTCGCGCGGTTATCCAAGCCTTAGGTTTCTCAGAGGATAGTTTAAAGGCCTTATTAGTGCAGTTTGCAATTCTTTATCGCGGCGATAAAAAAATTCAGATGTCGACGCGTAGCGGAGAATTTATTACCTTGCGAGAGCTACGAGAAGAAGTAGGAACCGATGCAACACGATTTTTTTATGTATTACGTCGTGCAGATCAGCATATGGATTTTGATCTTGAACTTGCTAAGGAACAGTCGAATGCTAATCCTGTCTACTACGTACAATATGCCTATGCGCGAATAAGTAGTGTTTTGCGTCAACTCACTGCAAAACAATGGAAGTGGGATAAATCGATAGGGATGAAGGCCCTTAAAGAATTAAAGGAAGCCCAAGAACAGGATTTGTTAGTATTGCTAAATCGTTATCCAGAAATATTAGAATTAGCGGCTATTTCTTACGAACCTCATATCATTGCACATTATTTAAGAGATTTGGCACAAGGCTTTCATATTTATTACAATTCAGTCATTTTCCTGATAGAGGATGAACATTTGCGGAATGCGCGAATCAATTTAATTGTTGCAATTGCACAAGTAATTAAAAATGGCCTAAGCCTATTAGGTGTAAAGACTTTGGAAGTAATGTAATGGCAAAAGATTATGCGAAGAAATATACAAAATATAAATATCTCACTCCAAGACGTAAAAACAACCGTTATATTTGGGTGATGCTAGGGATTTCAATCGGTTTGTTTATTTTAGGTTTATTTTTTCTCAAGCCTATTCATAAAGGAAAGCCTATTCAATCTGCCGAAAAGATAATCAATAAAAAAAATATCGAAGCACCTGCGCCTCAATCACCAGAGCCAAAATTTGATTTTTATAATATTTTGCCTCAGGAAAATTCGAATTTATCACCTCATGTTGATTCGGCAATGAAGCAAATATCTTTGTCCAATGATATGAGCACATCTATTCATCCCGCTTCTGGACATAGACCCATAGATGCAATGTTAAGTCCAACCCCAGAGCAAGTAGCTATTGCTGAGGCAAAAAAGCAGTTGGAAGAAGAAATGGGCAAATTTAATAATGAGGTTTATATGCTCGTATTAGGCAATTTTACAGATCGAGCTCATGCAGAACAGTTACAGGCCCAAGCCTTGCTGAAAGGATTTCCTGTGCAAAAAAAGATCAGCTTAGTTAATGGAAAGCCAATATACCAGGTCGTTATGGGGCCCTCAGATTTAAATAAGCTTACGCAGGAAAATAAACGATTAAATGAAGCTGGATTAGCAGCCATGTTGGTTAAAATTACCCCATAAACGGGAAATTACATTCTTTGAGGCTCTTGAAAACTGTAAGTTAGCCACCATTGTGATAGTTTTAAATCCTAACAATTTTAAAGGGTAAATAGTGCAGTCATTACATGGTACAACAATATTATTAGTTCGGCGTAACGATAAAGTCGTCATTGGTGGGGATGGTCAGGTGACTTTAGGTAATGCGATTGTTTTAAAGGGAAATGCGCGCAAGGTTCGTAAATTATATGACGGACAAGTATTAGTTGGATTTGCAGGTGCAACAGCCGACGCGTTTACGTTAATAGAACGGTTTGAAAATAAACTAAAAGAATGTAATGGACGACTAGACCGAGCTTCGGTAGAACTTGCAAAGGATTGGCGTTCCGATCGAGTTTTACGGCGCTTAGAAGCAATGCTTTTAGTTGCTGATAAAGAAAAATCTTTTATGTTAAGTGGAAATGGCGATGTAATTGAGCCAGAACATGATTTAATTGCCATAGGCTCCGGTGGATCTTATGCACAATCGGCGGCATTAGCATTATTTCAAAATACTAAATTAAACGCCCGTAGTATTGTTGAGAAAAGTTTGATCATTGCAGCTGATATCTGTGTTTTCACAAACCACCAACGTACGATTGAAGAAATTGATTCTGTGAATACTAAAAAATAATAAACTAACTATAAACTAATTACTTATTTAATAATGAAAACTAATTCGCTCGATTTAATTGATACAACTACCGATGAAACCAATCAAGTTTCTGAGCTAACTATGATGGATGCTAATTTTTCAGAAGAGTTAAATCAAGCCGACAATGACGCAGATTTGCCTGTTGGTATAGATTATTTAAGTAAAATTGATTTGACGCCTAAACAAATAGTGTTACAACTTGATGACTTTATCATAGGGCAAAATGAAGCTAAACGAGCGATTGCGATCGCTTTACGCAACCGTAAACGTCGTATGTTACTGGATCCTATGTTAAGAGATGAAGTGACACCTAAAAATATACTCATGATAGGTCCTTCCGGTGTAGGTAAAACTGAAATTGGTCGTCGTGCCGCTAAAATTACGGGTTGCCCCTTTTTAAAAATAGAAGCCACCAAGTTTACTGAGGTAGGTTACATTGGACGAGATGTGGATTCTATTCCTAGAGATTTAGTAGATTCGGCGTTTAAATTTTTACGTGAAGAAGAGATTAAACGTCTTCAGCCTCAGGTCTTAGAGGCGGCGGAAAGTAAAATAATTGATAGTTTTGTTCCGCCTTCCCGTCCACCAAAAGGTGAAGCGACGGATGAGCTTAAAAACAAAGAAAAATCTATAGCAAGAAATGTTTTTCGCAAGCAATTGCGCGCAGGACTTTTAGATGAAAAAGAAATAGATGTAGAGTTAGCTGCTTTACCAACCGGAGTCGAGATTATGGGTCCTCCCGGTATGGAAGATATGACTAGCCAATTGCAAAATATGCTGCAAAATATTGGTACGACACGTACACGCACTCGTCGTATGAAGGTAAAAGATGCATTAGCTGTGATTCAAAAAGAAGAAGCAGGCAAATTACTCGACGAAGAAGATTTGAAGCGTAAAGCAATAGAATGGGTAGAACAATATGGAATAGTATTTATCGATGAGATCGATAAGGTATGTCGACGTGGTGAAGTGAGCGGTGCAGATGTCTCTCGTGAAGGAGTTCAGCGAGATTTATTGCCATTAATTGAGGGTTGTACTGTCTCGACAAAATATGGCATGGTCCGAACGGATCATATCTTGTTTATTGCCGCAGGCGCATTTCATTTATCAAAACCATCGGATTTAGTGCCTGAATTACAAGGTCGTTTGCCAATTCGAGTGGAGCTAAAGGCATTAACAGCAAAAGATTTTGAACGTATTTTAGTGGAACCTCAAGCATCATTAATTGTGCAATATCAGGCTTTATTGGGGACTGAAGAATTAGAGTTAAATTTTGATAAGCTCGCCATACAACGTATCGCTGAAATTGCTTATGATCTTAATGAAAAGACTGAGAATATTGGCGCGCGTCGTTTATATACCGTAATGGAACGTTTGCTGGAGGAGATATCTTTTGAAGCAACGGATTATACAGATAAAAAGGTAAACATTGATGTTAATTATGTAGACAAACATCTAACCCCTTTAGCGCAAGATCAAGATACAAGTCATTTTATTTTATAACATGCTTCCTATTCCTAGCGATATAAAACTTCTACAGAAAACACGAGTATTGGAAATTCTGTTTGATAATGGTGAAAAATTTAACTTACCCTGCGAATACTTAAGAGTTTTTTCCCCCTCAGCAGAAGTTAAAGGACATGGACATAGCGAAGGAAAATTAGTTAGCGGCAAAAAAAACGTAAATATTATCAACATAGAATCAGTCGGGCATTATGCTATTAGATTGATTTTTGATGATCATCATCAGTCAGGAATCTATAGTTGGGAAACATTGTATGACCTATCTAAGCATCATGTTGAATATTGGAAGCATTATCTACAGCGCCTAGAATCAGCGGGCGCAAGCCGAGATTAGTTTTTTTTAATAGTGACTTTAGCAAAGCGTCTTTTCCCAACTTGGTAAATGTGGCTAGTGCCGGCTTTAATTAATAGCTTCTTATCTTCTATTTTTAGAGAGTCAATTTTAACAGCCCCAGCCTCAATTGATCGCAATGCCTCTGACGTGCTCGTAACTAAGCCAGCTTGCTTTAATAAGTTCGCAATCGATATATTCTCTCCAGGTATACGTATATTCAATTCTTTAATTTCTGAAGGGATAGCACCATCTCTAAACCGATGTTGAAATTCCTGTAATGCTTTTTCAGCATCCGCTTTATTGTGAAAACGTTCAATAATTTCTAAGGCTAATTCAATTTTAAAATCACGTGGGTTAGCTACTCCTTGAGTGGACTCCTGTTGCATCGATTTAATGTCTTTTAAAGATTTTTTGAATGAAAGCAACTCAAAATAACGCCACATCAACTCGTCAGAAATCGACATAATTTTTCCGAACATATCGTTTGCCGGCTCATCGATAGCAATATAATTATTCAGAGATTTAGACATTTTTTGTATGCCATCTAACCCTTCTAACAGAGGCATAGTTAAAATTATCTGTGGTGTTTGTTTAAAATGTTTTTGTAATTCTCTTCCTAGCAATAAATTAAACTTTTGATCGTTGCCACCACATTCTATATCCGTTTTTAATACGACAGAATCATAGCCCTGAAGTAAAGGATATAAAAACTCATGGATGGCAATAGCTTGGTGCTGGCGATAACGTTGATGAAAATCATCTCGTTCTAGCATTCTTGCTACAGTATAGGAGGATGCTAGTTTAATTAGATCGGTAACGGATAATTTTCCTAACCATTCTGAATTAAATCGCAAATTAGTTTTTTTAGGATCTAATATTTTATTAAATTGTTGCTGATAGGTTTTGGTGTTGGCAGTCACTTGTTCGACGCTTAAGGGCGGGCGGGTAGCATTTTTACCTGAGGGATCGCCAATAAGTGCAGTAAAGTCACCAATGATAATATCAATTTCATGACCCAAATCTTGTAATTGCCGCAATTTGTTGATAAGCACAGTATGACCTAAATGTAGATCAGGGGCTGTTGGATCAAAACCAGCTTTAATGCGCAAAGGTCTATTTTCTTTTAATTTCTGATTTAATTCATCAACAACAAGTATTTCAGTAGTTCCTCGTTGAAAGATTTCAAAAGTATTATCATTCATGTTATTTACCCGTTATAGTTAACGCCAAAGCGTATAATTTATTTTTTTTTTCATGAGTTATTTTAGCAGCTAGTGAGGTTGCTTGCTTAATTGGTAATTCATCTAATAGAATCTCTAAAATTCTCTGCGTGTCTATTTCATCGGGACTTAGATATTCTGCTCCTTCCACTAGGACCACGAATTCTCCTTTTTGTTGATTCTTATCTGAGTTCACCCAGTTTTTCAATTGTTCTAAATTATCCCCATGAATGGTTTCAAAGGTTTTTGTTAATTCTCTGGCTAAAACTACGTAACGCTTGGATCCAAATACAGCAAGCATATCATTTATTAGCTCTAGAATACGATGTGGCGCTTCATAGAATATAATTGTCCGTGTTTCATATAGGTATTCTAGTAATTTTTTTTGCCTGGCGATATTTTTTCCAGGTAAAAAGCCTTCAAAAATAAATCTATCACAGGCTAAACCCGATGCGCATAGAGCAGTTATTAATGCACAGGGACCAGGAATAGGAATAACTTGGATTCCATGTTGGTGAGCTAATTTAACTAAACGATAGCCTGGGTCGTTAATCAGGGGGGTTCCCGCATCACTAATTAAGGCGATAGATTGATTTTTTTTTAGAGCATCCAAAAGAATTTGGCTGGAAATTGTTTCGTTATGCTCATGAAATGAAATTAATGGTGTAGTAATACCAAAATGCTTAAGTAATTTTTGACTATGCCGAGTATCTTCGGCGGCAATTTGGTCAACATTTTGTAAAGTTTCAATCGCTCTCGCGCTAAAGTCTTCTAAATTACCTATAGGTGTAGCAACTACATAAAGGCCGGGAATTTTTGACATAAAACTTTTCGCATTAAGATATGAGATGGGTATAATGGCACAGCGTTTTATTCTGCGCAAAACTCAGAGGTTAGATTCAAAATGTCCAAAAAGATGAAACAACAAAAATTGGGGCTGTGGATGTTAACCGCTCTAGTTACTGGCAATATGATAGGCTCAGGAATATTCTTATTACCTGCCTCATTGGCCGCTTATGGCAGTATTAGCCTACTCTCTTGGATCGCTACAGCGGTGGGCGCTTTGTTAATAGCATTAGTATTTGCTAAGCTAGCTAATGTGATGCCCCTTATAGGAGGGCCTTATGCCTATTGTCGAGAGGCATTTGGTGATTTTATTGGATTTCAGATGGCTTATAATTATTGGATTGCACTTTGGGTGGGCAATGCTGCAATAGTTGTTGCTTTAACAGGATACTTAAGTTTTTTTTGGCCATTGCTGGCTAAAAATGCGCTATGGTCTTGTTTGGTTAGTATTAGCTTGGTTTGGTTAATGACATTTATCAATATTCTGGGTGTTCGGCATGCAGGCGTTTTTCAGTTATTGACAACTATTTTAAAATTGATTCCATTATTACTTATTGCCTTTGTTGGCATTTTTTACATTCATCCCCACTTTTTGAGTGCATTCAATTTATCCGGTAAATCCAACTTAAGCGCATTTAGTGGCGCAGCAACGTTAACTTTATGGTCTTTTATCGGCCTAGAATCGGCTTCGGTCCCTGCAGGTCATGTAGATAACCCCACTCGCACTATTCCTAAAGCGACTATTTTGGGAGTAATCATCGCTACAGTTGTTTATATATTGAGTAGCATTGCAGTGATGGGGGTTATGCCGTTAACAGAGCTTGCGCATTCCAATGCCCCCTATGCCGATGCTGCAAACATCATGTTTGGACCCATGGGAAGTACTTTGATAGCCATTGGGGCAGTTATTTCTTGTTTAGGCGCTTTGAATGGTTGGATTTTACTTCAAGGTCAAATTCCATTAGCTGCCGCCCAGGATAAACTTTTTCCGAGTATTTTTTTAAAAAAAACCGAAAATGGGACACCTATTGTAGGTTTAGTCATTTCTAGCGTTTTAATTTCCTTGCTATTATTGTTGACCTTAAATCATAGTTTGGTTAAACAATTTACAATTATTATCTTGCTAGCAACTTTAGCCTCGCTGATTCCGTATTTTTTAACTACGATGTCTGAGTTGGTTATCTTTTTTAAATATCCTGGGCTTTTTAAAAAAGGAAGAAAATTATTTGGCTCGGTCGCAATTGCAATTTTAGCTGGAATCTACTCCTTTTGGGTTATCATAGGTTCCGGTAAAGAAACGGTATTTTATGGGACATTACTATTACTTAGTAGCGCACCTGTTTATGTCTGGATGAAATGGCGTGCTTCTTCAAAGGATGTTATAAACGTAACTGAGCAACCTTTACCTTTACCCTGAGGCATAGTTTGTACAAACTATTTGTTTTTTTAGTTATTTTATTAGGCGGTTTTTATTCCCCAGCTTTTGCTGAGCTTAATGGATCTCCTTTAGTGAATTTGACTCAGCAACAATTAGTAGCTGAGCAGATGCGTAGCGATTTACTTCAAAGAAAGCTGCAGGGCTTGCGTAATGAAAGGAAAGTTGCTTCACCTGTAATTAGTAAACAATCTCTTGCGCATCTGGATTTATTGATTGCTATGGCGAAAGCCGATTTAGAAAGTATTAGCTTAAGCCTAAAAACAACTCAACAATCTACTGATTTGATTCAAAATTCCATTCGAAACGCCCCTGATCAATGGGAAATTTCAACGCCGGGCTTATCTATTTCCCAAGAAATTCAGTTACAACAGATACGATTACAACAAACTTTACAAGAACGACGAAATTTATTCAATTTACAGCAAAAGCGTATTAAGGTTTTGCAGCGTTCGCGTGATACCGTGCAACAAACTATTAATTTTGCTGAAGAATGGAGACAAAATTTACAGAGAAATTATCAATTACAGCAACAAACTCATCGACAAGAATCTCTGGGTGTATTAGCTCAGCGTCTGCAACAAGATCAACAAAATTGGATGCAACGCCTGAATCAATGGAGCGAAGAATTAAAAAAGGCTGAAATAACCGGGTTTATCAATAATTACTCTTACGATCAAATTGAGTTTAATATATTTGAAGCGGAAGAAAAAAATAATTTACTTGAGACAGAACTAAATACCGCTAAAATATCTAATAAATTGCAAGATTTAGCTTCTGCATTTAATCAAAAATTATCCTTAAGTACACTGAGCAGTTTGCAGCATCAAATTGAAAATCTAAGTGAGCAAATCAATACATCAATTGACTTATTTCATAATAAGATCAAATTTCTAAAAAATTACTTGAATTTAATCAATAAAGATCTTCAGGAAAGAGAACCTAATTTTGCGAAAGATCAAGTTAAATTAGCTCCTTTAAGAGAAATTATTCTTGGTTATCAAAATTTGTTTGTAAAAATGCAACAATTGGCCAAAGAATCTGATGCACAACAAGTTCTTATAGCAAAACAATTAAAACTACAACTTGCAAATAGACAAGCTTTACCGGGTTGGAATTTGAATGCTTGGATCGGTTTAGGGCAAACTATTTTTCAAATTCCTAGATTAACGATAGATAAATTAGCGGGTCTTTATGAGCCTGTTTATAATAAATTAGAGTTAGTATCAAATTGGCAATGGCTCATCGTATTATTTTGCGCGCTTATCTGGTTTGCTACTTGGTTAAAATTAAGACGATTTTTGGCCGTAGATAGAGTACGTTTGCAGCAACGTAGTAGAGGTTTTTTTTCGGCACAAACAGTAATAGTGGTATTACAATTGCTGCAGCGTCATTTATCCGGAATTATGTTGTTGGCGGGTTTAATAGGTTTATTGTTTTTATTAAATATACCTATCAAATTATTTGCTTTGATTATAAGTATGGGTGTTGTTTGTTTAATATTTAGTATAGTTATCCAGCTTGCCCATATTTTATTGCTCGAAAATACCACCGATGAAAGCGGTCATGATGTCAAACTCTATTATCGTTTGCGAACTACTTTATTGATCGGTGGTATAGTGACTTTAGCGACAATCTTAGTTAACCAATTACCGGTTAATTATGAAGTTCAAGATTTGTTTGGTCGTTTATTCATGTTATTTCTCCTCATTGTAGCTTTAGTCTTAATGAAGGGTTGGGAAGTTGTTCCTACATTACTTGAACCTTACATAGAAAATAAACATGCTTATTTAAAACGGGTAATTCGTTGGCTAAGTTTCTTAATTCCATTCAGTTTATTAACCAATGCCTTAATAGGATTAGTGGGTTATGTCGAACTGGCTTGGGCTATCGCCCACTACCAAGGTTTATTTTTAGTTGCTTTAACTGCTTATCTATTGCTAAGAGGTCTTCTAGATGAATTAGTTCGCTGGGTCTCCGAGCTATGTATTCGCCATTTCAGAAATGGCTGGTTATGGAGTCAATCATTATTGAAACCATTTCATCAAATTTTAAAATTAGCATTATTATGTTTATCAATATTGGGCTTATTTGAGCTTTATGGTTGGGGGGATCGTATTCCTTTACTAAAGGCAAGCCTTATGAAATTACTTTCTAAGAAGTTATTTGTTATAAATAGTACAGCGATTGTGACTGGCTTAACAATTGTGCATTTAGCTATATTAGGGGCAAGCTTAACTTGGATAGGTCATTGGTCGCGAGAGTTTGCTTATCGTTGGTTGTTTGCCCATACCAAAGATTTAGGTTTACGTAATAGCTTAGCAATTTTTACTCATTACACACTTATCGCTATTGGAATTACCATTGGATTAAATATTTTGGGTTTGAATTGGGGAAATATTACCTTAATTTTAAGTGGCTTCTCTTTGGGTGTGGGATTAGGATTAAGAGACCTATTTAATAATTTTATTACTGGTATTTTCCTATTGATAGAAAGACCAGTGAAGGTGGGTGATTGGGTTACAGTCGGGAATTATGATGGCCAAGTATCCCATATTGGTGCTCGTTCGATGACGGTGACAACTGATGATCGTCAAGAATTATTAGTCCCGAATGCGGATATTTTTAGTAAAAATTTTATTAATTGGACGCATCGTGATAGCGTAGTGCGTGCCTTAGTGACTGTTAAAACCAATCGGAAAGATAATCCACAACGAATTAAGGATATTATTTTAGAAGTATTAGCAACCATCCCGAAAATTTTAACGAATCCTAAACCAGAGGTTTATTTTAAGGAAATTGATAAAATTTTGTTAGAATTTAAAGTTGAGTATTATGTAGATCTGAATCACATTAGTTCACGTTCTGGTGTACGCTCGCAGTTTTTATTTAGTTTATCGGAGCGTTTTTCTGATGAAGGTATATTACCTCCAGAAGCTCCGCATGACGTGCACCTTGAAGGTAAATTACAGCTAAATTCCAATCCATCGATTTAATTTTGTGTTATGACAAAAAAAATTAAGATTATTTTTACCGGTGGTGGCTCATCAGGACACGTTACACCCAGTTTGCCTTTAATATCAACTTTACAGAATAAAAATGCAGATATCTTCTATGTTGGTTCTAAAAAAGGTATAGAGCATTCGCTTATTAAACCTTTAAAAATTCGCTACTACGCTATTACGGTTGGCAAATTACATCGGTATTGGACATGGAAAAATTTATTAACTCCCTTCAAATTATTGGTAGGTATTACACAAAGTTTCCTAATTTGCCGAAAAATTAAGCCCGATGTTATTTTTTCAAAAGGTGGTTTTGTTACTTTGCCGGTCGTTATCGCAGCTAAATTAAATGGCATTCCTGTGGTGATTCACGAATCTGATTTAACTCCTGGTTTAGCCAATCGTCTCAGCTTTCCTTTTGCAAAATTGATTTGCATTACATTTCCTGAAACCGTTAAGTATTTTAAGAATACTTCTAAAGTATTATTGACAGGTATGCCTATTCGCAATTCTTTACTACATGGAAATCCAGAAAAAGGTTTAAAATTTTGTGGTTTTGCAGATAAACAAAAACCGGTTTTACTAATCATGGGGGGTGGTTTGGGTTCGACCATTGTAAATAAGTGTATTCGTCGTCTAATAAATCCCCTAACAGCAAAATTTCAAGTTATTCATATTTGCGGTAAAAATAAATCCGATCCTGCTTTTGCAGAAATTAAAGATTATAAACAATTCGAATATTTACAAGATGAATTTGCTGATGTTCTAGCTAGTGCGGATTTAGTGATTAGCCGAGCGGGCGCAACCTCTATTTACGAGTTATGGGCCTTAAATAAGCCAAATATTTTGTTACCTTTATCCAAAAAAGCGAGTCGAGGAGATCAAATTGACAATGCAAAATACTTCGCTCAACAAGGTCTAAGTAAGGTTATCTACTTTGAAGAATTTTCAGATGAGAAATTACTCGAGACACTGTCCGAAAGCTATGAAAATTTGGATCAGTTAAAAAGTCGCTTAAGCCAATTCAAACAGCTCAATGCTACCCAAATAATCATTGACAAACTAGTATATTTTTCGTTCAATCGATAGAATTTTTAAGTGTTAGATTATAAAAATTAAGTCCAGATGAAAGCATTTTTATTCATTATTTTATGCTCCCAGTTACTTTTTTCACAAATAGTAAAAGCTCAGGCAGCACCCATAGAGACTCAAATAAAAGCTTACATTGCTGAGCAGCAATCAGAACAACTTTCTTTATTAGAAAAGATGGTCAACATTAATAGCGGTACGGCTAATATTGCGGGCGTTCGTCAAATAGGCGAAATCTTAAAGCCTTTGTTCGAGCAACTTGGTTTTAAGACCTATTGGGTTGAAGAACCGAGTGATATGAATCGAGCAGGAACTCTAGTTGCCGAACATCTAGGCACAAAAGGAAAAAGGATACTAATAATTGGACACCTAGATACGGTATTTGCCAAGGAAAGTTTATTTCAGAAATTTGAACGTCACGGAGACAAAGCGACTGGTCCCGGTGTCATCGATGATAAAGGCGGAGATGTGGTAATTCTTTATGCCTTAAAGTCATTGCAGGATGCCAATGTTTTGGATGGTATGAATATTTCGGTCGTATTAACCGGAGATGAGGAAGATTCAGGAAAACCGACCCATATTTCGAGAAAACCATTATTTAAAGCAGCTCAACAGAGTGATGTTGCTTTAGGTTTTGAATGGGCTACGCTCCCCAATACCGTAACTATTGCCCGTCGTGGTGTTGCCCATTGGCAGATAAATACGCAAGGTAATGGCGGGCATTCATTGGGAATATTTCAAAACCCAGCAGGTTATGGTGCTATTTTTGAATTAACTCGCATTCTTGATACGATGCGTAATCAAATGGGCGCAGAGAAAGATTTATCTTTTAGTCCTGGACTTATATTAGCTGGGACTAGCATTAATTATAATAAGGACAATTTTGGAGGTGAAGCTTATGGAAAAGATAATATTATTGCTAAAACTGCAATGGTGGCAGGTGATCTACGTTTTATAACTCCTCAACAGGAAGTTAACGCTAAAGAGAAAATCTCGAAGATAGTTAATCAACATTTACCGGGCACTATGGCAACTGTTAACTTTCAGGAAGGAATTCCAAGTATGCCCCCCACAGCTAATAATATTGAACTACTCAAAAAATATAGCGACGTTAGTATCAGCTTGGGTTATGGTCCTGTCAGACCTCTCGATCCAGGATTGCGTGGGGCAGCTGATATCTCACATATTGCCGCGATTACACAAGCTAATTTAGATGGCTTAGGTCCTGTTGGTACGGGTGCTCATTCAGAAAAAGAAACATTGGATATTAAATCTTTGCCAATACAAACACAAAAAGCCGCTATATTAATGTATCGTTTAAGTAACAATACTGAATAGGGTCTCTACTTTTTTTCCACTTTATAAAATAGATCTAAGCCATTAGCAAAGTTACTACTGGTAGTTTGTAAAGAAAAATTTTTGTTTAAAAGATAATTTATGTTTAAAATACTGATTTGATCGAGTAAACCTAGACTATAAGAGATGTTAAGCTTCGGCGAAAGATTTTTGCCAACTATTAACGAAGTATTTTGCTGTAAGCGATTGGTATTGGGATTAAAAATTGGTTTGGTGCCAATAGTCAATTGATCCAAACCTATTTCCTGTTGCACTTTGTTAACGAGTTGACCAATATTATTTTTTTCACTTCCTAAGTTGGTAGCCGCATTTAATAATAATTGCGTACTTGCAGCACCTAGTTGATTACTCGCCTGACCGGTAATTAAATATGAAAGCATATCTAATTGCGAATTAATGATGTTAGAAGGATTGGCGAATAAAATGATATGAGGATTTTGTAGTGTCCCTCTCACATGTACACCTATTTCTAAATGAATAGGCATAGATTGAGAGGAAAAAAGAGCGGATTGAATAAAATTATTAGAGCCAAGCTTAGATTTAACATCAGTGGAGGTATCAGGATTGGCTACAGGCAAGATTAAAATATTTCGACTTGCTGTAATATTTACTCCAGGATTATTAATAGGCGTATTGGCAAAATTTAGTGAAGAATTAGGTTTTAATTTTAAGCTTTGACCGTAATAACTATACACTCCTGGAAAAAGTTTTAACTGTCCTGTCGCTAATATAGGATGATCCGAATCCTGATTCACTGTAAGTGAACCCTTTAATTTAGTATTAAGTCCGTGATATTGAAACTGAATATCGTCACCTGCTTCCATTTTAATAGAATTTTTCAAAATAAAAGGTAAGCTTAAAGTTGACCTCTTATCCCCTTCAAACACTACGTCATTAGATAAGTCAATTAAGTTGTTATTTTTAGGATTAATTTTAATTCTGGCTTTTGGAAATAAAATAGTGCCATCAGTTTCAATTTGTTGAATATTGGCGCGAATTTTTAATTTAGGAGTAGCAGTAATTTGATATTCTGGATTATTAATAATAGTTATATCTTTTCCTTGTAAATCGATTAATGATGTTAAATTTTGTTTTGAAAGATCCGTTGTTGTATGGAGTTCTAAGGATCCCTTTCCAGATTGAATTTGGCCGGCGCCTAGTAAATGATTCTTATAGGTATGTAACTGATAGTTTATATTTTTTAAATTAAGGCCTAAAACAGGAATGTCTAAGCTGGCTTGCTGAAGATTAAGCGTTAGATTGAATAGCGGTTTACTTATTGAACCTGAAATTTTTAATTGAGTATAAAAAGTACCTTTATTATGTTTAACATCAGGAAATAATTGTGTCAAAAAACTTAAATCTTTTAAGTTTAAATCAATGTTAGCATGTATCGGCTGCGTGGCCTTCAGCCATGAGCATGTTTGGTAATTAGGTAGTAATAAGTGAGCGAATAATTGGTTCTTATTACCCTTAAATGTTTGTACTGAAGTTTCTAATCCGTATTTAGATATATAACTCTTAATTTGTGTATTAGGAATTATTATTTTAGGAAACTGTTCATTTTGATTGAATTTATTTAGTTTAAATTCAGATAAATTTCCTTGGAGAGAGAATGGAGATAAAGCTCCAGATAGTTTTAATTGTATTGGTGTAAACTGATATGATGTATTAGTCAGCTCATCCGTGCCTAAATTAAAAAGCCATTTTTTATTTCTAGTATCTACATTCAACTCAGCCTGAATTCGTTTAAATTGCCATTCTTTCCATTCCAGATTTGTTTTCTGAAAAATTATGTTAAATTCAGGCTGTTGGAAAATTCCGTTTATCGTACCTTGCAAAGCTACTTTACCTTGTAGATTGGGAATCAAACTTGTAGGATTCTTAATGTTTAATTGCCAATTAATATGCCATTGTTGTTGAATAGAGCCTTGTAATTCTAGATGTATGCTGTCTGATTGAACATTCATTTCATGAATAACAACAGAATCAAATTTTAAAAAACGAAAAATTTTTGGAATTTTAAAGGGTTTTTTCTGATAAGGTTTTGATTTTTTTTGATTAGATTCATGATTTAAAAAAATATTTAAATTATCAATAAAAATTGTTCCTAAGTTTAATTTTCCTCGTAATAAATCGCGCCAATAACCGTCAAATTCCGCTTCAGAAATAGTGAGGTTAAGATTATTATTTTGATAGGTTAATTCTTTCAGTTGAATTGGACCTAACAGTCGTCCATGTATAACGTTTATTTTTAATTGACCTGGCAGGAATTGTTTTCCGACTGATACAACAGTTTCTAAACCTCTTTCTGTGTTAAGAAGGATATAAGTGCTCAATAAAAAAACACTGATTAATAAGCTCCCCAGCCACCATCTAACCCACAATAATTTCTTGTTGTCTCTCATAAGAAATCAAACCCCATCGTAAATTGAAATCTTATCGGGTGGCCAGGAAGATCCAAGGCTTTACCTACGGTAACTTCCATGGGTCCTAAAGGAGATGCCCAAACTAAGCCAATACCTGATCCTTTTTGCAAATTAATGGGGAAATTGTTAACGGCATTTCCAGTGTCAAAGAAAATGGCACCATAAAAATTATTAATAAGACGGTGCTGATATTCGACACTTCCGGTCATTAAATAACGGGCAGGACCTAATGATTGATACGCATATCCACGTATACTTTGACTTCCCCCAGCATAAAAAAGCAAAGAAGGAGGGAAATTTTCCAGATTAGGAGTTAGTGTATAACCGACATTACCGCGAAACAATAAGCGACTATTATCATCCCAGCTAAGAATATATTTTCCTTGTATTTCTGTTTGTAAAAAGCTGGTATTAGATAATAAATTTTTATCTGCACCTTGTAATCTAAAATTTAACTGATATCCATGTAGCGCAAAAAGTGGATTATCAAAGTTACTATAGGATAAATTTATACCCGGAGTTAACAAATGCGAATTAGTCTTAGGTTGATTTAGATAATTAAAACGTTCGATTTGATAATTTAAAAATAAATTCCGTTTCCATCCTCTCCATTTATCTAGGCTGCTTATTCCCAATTGCTGGGTGGTAGTAGTTACTTGAGTGAGTTTTTTTCTCACAATAGCAAAATTAATATTATAATTATCAGTATTGGGATGTTTTCCAGGAATTGTGTAAGTCGTTTGTAGACTGTTTTGTATTTTAGATAACTGACTAAAAACACTTAAACGGTGACCTGCTTTATTAAGATAACGAGATTCCCAACCTAAAGTTCCACGAATCCCCACATCCGTGCCATAACCTATCCCTGTTGTATATTGCTGAGATGGACGAGGAGATAATATAAAATTAATGGGTAAATCAGTATTTTGTTTACTGATCGGTGAATCAGGAATCGATACGCTTTGAAAATACCCGCTTTTATTTAAATTATCTTGAAGTTTTAAAAGCTTTGTTGAAGAATAAGGGTCACCCGATTTAAAAGGGACATAACGTTGTAATAAACTATTGTTAAGTATTGATTGCTGGAAACTAATAGGACCAAAATAATAACGTGGGCCGATATTTAAAGTTAGGAAGAGCTTGGCTGTGTAAGCTCGACGGTTAATTAAAATGATATGTTTAGAAAAATAGGCAGAAAGGTAGCCTTCGGCAACAATCTTTGCTAGTAATTTTTGTTTTGCCTCCTCATAGGCTTCGCTATTAAAGATATCACCTCTATGTAATGGAAAATCAGCCATTAATTTTGTTATTTTTGGATTTGGTTTTGTATCCTCTGCAGAAATATTTAAAGTTGTGATTTTTAACGGAGGGCCTACAGAAATTTGATATTTAGCATCCCAGTCGCCATCTATTTTTTTTAATGAATGATTAATAGATGGCTTGAAATACCCATAAGCCTCCAAAGTCTGTTTAATGTCAGAAACAGAGTGTTGATACCAGAATTGAACATCTTGAGTAGAAGGATTTACTAGGCTTTGTAGGCTACTATCCAGGCGATGTTGAACAAGGCTCATAAGGTCTTGATTGAGGCCTTGTATTTGATAAATCACGCGAGGATATTCTGCATATCCCAAAGGGATAAAAAGGATATTTACTAGTGCCAAGCAAGCTACAGCCAATCTTATTTTTCTTATCATATTAGGTTAATTAAATACCTAATATGTGCTGATAAGTAAAGCCTATAAGCCTAGAAACGGCTTATAAAGTATAATTTTCTGTGTTTTATGACTTTTCGGGGGGAAATAGCCATTTTTAAACAGAAACATAAAGAAAGGTATATTTGTAATAAAAAAGCTTACAAAGATATTGGTTATACTTGGAAGTACTTCTGTGTAGCTTGGATTAGATCTTCCGTATCGCCGACTGCTCTAAAAAACGATTGGCATGCCTGATTTGGAATGGATAATTCACTCCTATCATTTGAGGTTATTTTTGTTTCAAGTGCGCCCAGGAAATCAATTTTACCTGGCGTTTTGGTTCTTCAGGCCAAAAACGTTCAAAAAAGCTGTTTCTGGAGCTTGTTATTTGTTGTTGAAGACGGCATTTTTAACTTTCAATTTCTTCAAATTAAGTCAAAGGTTTTACCTAGATTTTTATTTTTAGCGCTAGCAAAATGATAAAGAGCAAACAAACTCGCTATAGCGTCGGGGATAATAACCAGTGGAAACAAAATTGGAGCAAGAATTTTTTTAAATATCGATCCTATTTGGTAAATATTTGACTTAAAAACAAAGATGGTGCTGAGTATGGCATTTTGGAAGAAGAAATTGGCAGATTCTGATATTCTTAAGGGTTTACTCATTCTCTTATACCTTACCTTCAAATTCTCAATAATCAAAAGCCTTTAATCAATTTGCGCTACCAAACCAGCCGCACTTTACCGTAAACTAAAGCGAAAATAAAGTTTAAAGCAAAAAACTACGATAGAAATTTTTGGTGAATTAGTTATTATCCTATAAATAATCAAGTATTTGCAGTATATTATTAAACCACTAAAATGATTTACAGGTTCTTTTTATCTGGACTTATATTAAAAGCTAATATTAGTATATAACCGAAACTGCATTACTTCTAAACTGTATAAGGCGTTTACACCATGTTTAAGCGATACTCACTGTGTTTTACTCTCATATTCTTAATATCGGGGCTATTCGGCTCAGTATGCAAAGCTGACCCAGTGATACCAATAACAGCTCCCGCTGCCGCACAACCTATATTGACACCGATTGCTCCTAGCATAAATGCTAAAGCTTACCTGTTGATGGATGCCTATAGCGGTAAAGTTTTAGCAAGTGAAAATATTGATGAGCGCGTAGCGCCTGCCAGCTTAACTAAAATGATGACTTCTTATGTTGTGTCTATGGCTTTGCAACAAGGGCATATGCATCCCGCTGATTTAGTGACAATTAGTGAAGCAGCTTGGAAAACAGGTGGTTCAAAAATGTTCGTTAAGGTCGGTGACAAGGTCAGTGTGCAAGACTTAATGCAAGGCATGATAGTTGATTCTGGTAATGATGCCTGTGTGGCCATGGCAGAGTATGTCGCAGGAAGTCAGGAGTCTTTTGTTAATTTAATGAATCAGCAAGCAGCAAGACTTGGCATGATGAATACTCATTTTGTTGATGTAGATGGATTACCCGATCCTAACCATTATTCCACTGCACGTGATATGTCTATTTTGGCGCGCGCATTAATCCTTGATTTTCCTGAAGATTACAAATGGTATTCGCAAAAATGGTTTTCCTACAATGGAATTAAACAGCCTAATCGCAATCGTTTGTTATGGCGTGACCCGGATGTGGATGGAATTAAAACAGGTCATACTAATGAAGCTGGTTTTTGTTTAGCTGCTTCAGGTCAAAAAAACGGTTTGCGTTTAATTACCATTGTTATGGGCGCACCTTCGGATGAAATGCGCGCGCAAGATAGCCAAAAATTACTAACTTATGGTTTTCGTTTTTTTGAATCCCATAAGTTATATAATGCGGGGGTTAATTTGGCCACAACTAGGGTTTGGTTTGCGCAACGGCCTCAAATTAAAGTTGGTTTAGCGCAAGATCTCTATGCAACACTTCCACTCGGTTCAAATAAAAAACCTGCAACGACTATGACTTTTACTCCCAATTTAAAAGCGCCGATTAATAAAGGAGAAGTCATTGGTCAAATCAATGTCGTATTAAATGATAAATCGGTTGCGTCTGCTCCACTCATTGCATTGGAAAGTTTATCAAAAGCGGGTATATGGCGAAGTTTAGTCGATCGTACCAATCTATTATTTAATAAGATTTAAGCTTCTAGAAAAACGATTTAATTCAAGTGCGAAGAATATATGCGCACTTATTAATAGGAATGTGCGAAATATATTTATGAACAATTTGTTTAAGTTCTTAAGAGCTGGGCTCACGGCGACTTTGTATTTCGTTATTCTTACTGTTTGGTTTATCCCGTTAGCGATAGTGGGTTTACTGCGATTTATTATTCCTTTAAAAAAATGGCGACAATTTACCAAGAAATTAATGGAGCTTTTACATGCGGTTTGGTTACGCAGTAATTATTTTCTTTTAAAATGGATAACTCATACTAAATGGGAGATCAAAGGATTAGAGCAGTTACATTATAAAGAATGGTATTTACTCATTTCTAATCATCAATCCTGGGCAGATATACTTATTTTACAGTGTATTTTTAGCGGTAAAATTCCCCCCCTGAAATTTTTTCTAAAAAAGGAGTTGCTTTGGACTTTGCCGATAGTAAGCTGGGCATGTTGGTTATTAGATTTTCCATTTATGCATCGGTATAGCAAAGCTAAACTAACCAAGTATCCAGAACTTAAAAATAAGGATATTGAAGAAACTAAAAAAACCAGCGCCAAATTCAAAATTACGCCAACTACCGTGGCTAATTTTGTTGAAGGGACGCGATTTTCACAGCAAAAAAGAGAATTACAAGGATCGCCGTATGAGTATTTACTACGCCCTAAAGCAGCAGGTATGGCTTTTAGCCTTGCTGTTTTGGGTAATTTTTTTCATAAAATTCTTAACGTTACAATTATTTATCCTCCTCATCACGCCAACTTATTAGATTTCTTATCAGGAAATATAGAAAAAATAATCGTTGAGGTAGAAACAATACCTATTACTAAAGATTGGTCAGGTGATTATGAAAATGACCGTCAATATCGCATATACTTTCAAAAAAAACTGAACGAACTATGGGAAAGAAAAGATCAGCTTATCAAAACTCGGCTGCAAAACTTTTAATACTTGGGGCGAGTTTTGAATAAGCAAAAACTTTTACGTATTGCCACTCGAAAAAGTCCCTTAGCCTATTGGCAAGCCAATACCATTAAAGAACAAATAGAGGAACTTTTTCCATATTTAACGATCACTCTACTTCCTTTGCTTACAGAGGGAGATAGGCAACAAAATAGTTCTTTAAGTAAATTAGGTGGTAAAGGTCTATTTGTTAAGGAATTAGAAGGAGCTTTACTTAGTCATCAGGCAGATATCGCCGTACATTCTATGAAGGATCTACCGATGGATTTAGAAGCAGGTTTATTATTAGGAGCCATTTGTAAGCGGGAAGATCCTCGCGATGTATTAATCTCCAGATCTGCGCAACCTTTGGCGCAATTATCATCAGGATCATATGTTGGCACTTCAAGTTTACGTCGCCAATCGCAATTATTGGCTTTGCGTCCTGATTTACAAGTGAGAGTATTAAGAGGAAATATAGGAACCCGTTTAGACAAATTGGTTGCAGGGGAATTTGACGCAATAATTTTAGCAGCCGCAGGACTAATACGTTTAAAAAAAACCGATTGCATTAGTGAATATTTAGAAACTAGTTGCTTTTTGCCTGCTCCAGGCCAAGGTGCTCTAGGCATTGAGTGCCGTGCAGATGATGGAGAAAGCCTGGCAATTATTTCTAAATTGACATATACGGATACCTATTATTGTGTGTTAGCTGAACGAGCTTTAAGCCGAGAACTCGGAGGCAGCTGCCAAGTGCCTATAGCGGCTTATGCAACTACTCTGGGTCATGGCCAATTAAGTTTACGTGCGTTAGTTGGAAATCTAGAGGGTACTAAACTCATTAAAGTAGAAAAACAAGGGTCTATTGTCGATGCGGAAAAAATCGGATTTTTAGCGGCACAGAGTTTGCGTAATCTGGGAGCTGAAGAAATTCTGAAAGGAATTTTAAATATGAATTCTTAGAACTCTAATTATTTACGATAGTGAGGGTTTAAGGGGCTTAATTATTTAAGTACAGTTTTGTGAGGATATTCACAAAGATCTCGAATGATACAATCAGGGCATTTAGGCTTGCGAGCTAAACAAATATAGCGCCCATGTAATACTAGCCAGTGATGAGCGTTTTTTAAATACTTTTTAGGAACGACTTTTAGTAAGGTTTTCTCAACCGCTAAGGGCGTTTTTCCTGGTGCTAGACCGGTTCTATTACATACTCGAAAAATATGTGTATCAATAGCAATAGTGGGCTGATGAAAAACAGTATTAAGAATGACGTTAGCTGTTTTACGTCCAACACCGGGTAGACTTTCCAATCCATCACGATTATTAGGAACTTTCCCTTGATATTGTTCCAGCAAAATTTTACAGGTGTTTATAATATTTTTTGCCTTAGTATTGTATAAGCCAATAGTTTTTATATACTTTTTTAAACCAGATAAACCCAATCCAGCTATTTTTTTGGGTGTATTTGCCTTAATGAATAACATTTGGGTTGCCCGATTAACTGACTTATCCGTAGCTTGAGCGGAAAGAATAACCGCAATCAACAGTTCAAAAGGTGAGGAATAAATTAATTCTGTTGTTGGGTGAGGATTGTAAGCATGAAAACGTTGAAAAATAGCCATACGCTTTTTTTGATTCATGACAATATTTCTTTAAAATTAGATGACAATATTTTAGCGAAAAAAATCAGATTTAAATTGTTATACAGATTGCACAAAGAAGTTTATTTTTTCTTTTTAAAATCCATTCTTGATTGGACCATGACACCCAAGAATCGATGCGGCTTATCTAATAGCAAAGTTTTGAAATCAGTATTGAGAGGTTTAAGAATTGTATGCCCGCCATCAATTAAAATTTGTTTAAAATTGGGTAAATCATGTCCTTCGATATGAACAATAGCAAAGTCAAGACTATTTGGTTTTAGATCAGGATCGATAAGGAGTATAGTTCCTTCTGGAAAACGAGGTTCCATTGTAGTATCTCTAGCAGAAACCGCATAAGCGTGCTGGCTCATGTCAATATCGGTAGAAACGGTCGGCAAGGGGGCTAATTTTTCAGTAAAATTAGGCCAATGTAGCACTTGCGGCCAGGTTAGCAATGGAATTTGCCGCCAACCTTGGGCATCAGGATTAAAAGTGCCTGGAATCCGATCAGCTGATATGGGCTCATCCCCAATGAGTTGACTGATAGAGATAGCAAAAAAATTGGCAATCGGGCTTAAAGTAGCGACTTTGGGATTATCAGTTTCTCCTGAGCATATTCGATGTACTACAGGTTGTCCCACCCCCGTGCGTCGCGCTAGTTCTGACTCATTAATTCCCAACTCAACCATTAATCCTTTAAGAATTTTGCTCATGCTACTAGTAGTTTTCATATCATTTTCACTTATTAATTAGCGGTAATTTTTACCTGTCCATGCTGATAATTTCCAACGCTGACAAACGAGTGCAAAATAGCTGTCAGCAGCGGGTGGGTATTCTAACATGACACAGCGCTTATACTAAATAATGATACGATTTACCGCACCAGCTGCAAACAGTAGATTTTTGCATACCATAGAATCCCAATCGAAGGATTTTTTATTTTTAACCTAAATTAAAACTTTTAAAAAAACTGTTAACACTGAAGAGCCAAGATTAAATGCTATCCAGAATTAAAAGTAAGCATTTTGCCGACATTTTATAACTCGCTCCTATAACTAGGAAGATTATGGATATTTAACCACTGTAAGGATAATTTGAGAAAAATATTCCTTGTCAGTTGCAGGGATTATGCATAGAATAGCGGGTTCATTTATAAGAGGTAAAAGGTTTTATGTTGGCTAAAAATGAAATATTGGCTAAATATCAACGTTCTCCGGGTGATACAGGATCCCCAGAGGTTCAGATTGCTTTATTATCTGGGGCTATCGAACAGCTAAATGGCCATTTTCAAGTGCATAAGAAGGATAATCATTCACGACAAGGTTTATTGAAGAAAGTAGCTTTGCGTCGTAAATTATTAAAATATCTCAAAGGCGTTAATTTACAGGGTTACTTGACGCTGATTAAACAACTCGGCTTGCGTGGTTAAGTCCGGGATTCATATTCTTCAAACTATCGTTGAAGAACATTTTATTCGTACCAATGGGCGGTAATTTTCGCCCATTTGTTTTTTTTGAGGGAATGTAAGCGTGTCAACTTTAATTAATTCTATAAAGAAAGTCGTTCAGTTTGGTTCGCAGGAAATAATTTTAGAAACTGGATCAATTGCCCGTCAAGCGACGGCATCTGTTCTTGTAAGCCTGAATGGCACAACCGTTTTAGTAACCGTTGTAGGTAACAAACAACAAGCTGGTGAAGAAAGAGACTTTTTTCCTTTGACTGTGCAATATCAAGAACGCACCTATGCGGCAGGTCGAATTCCAGGTGGATATTTTAAACGTGAAGGTCGACCCACGGAAAAAGAAATTTTAACTTCACGCTTAATTGATAGACCGATACGACCTCTATTTCCAGAAAGTTTTTATGCTGAAGTACAAATTGTCGCGACAGTTTTGTCTTCAAACCCAGATATTAACGCAGATATTCCTGCATTAATTGGTGCTTCTGCTGCCTTAAGCTTGTCAGGTCTTCCTTTTAAAGGTCCGATAGCGGCAGTAAGAGTAGGTTATTCGGAAGGGCAATACATTTTAAACCCAAGTTTCAAGCAACTTGAAACATCAGATTTAGATTTAGTAGTTGCAGGTACAGACAAAGCCGTCTTAATGGTGGAGTCTCAAGCGGCTGAGCTTACTGAAGAAATTATGTTGAATGCCATTTTGTTTGGACACCAACAAATGCAAGGGGTTATTCACGCTATTAAAGAACTTGCAGCAGAAGCGGGCAAAACCACTTGGGATGTAAAAAATGCAACTTCTGGATTGGATGTGGCCGTGGAACAAGAAATTATTCAATCCATCGAGGCTTCCTTAATTGAAGCTTATCAAGTTCCGGAAAAGCTTGAGCGTAAAATAAGGCTGGATAAATTAAAAGAGAGCTTTATTGCACAATGGCTAGATGAAGAAAAAGGAATTACCGCAAACGCTGTTCAGTTACTCCTAGCAAATCTAGAAGAAAGAATAGTGCGTGGTCGTATTTTATTAGGTGAAGCCCGCATTGATGGACGTGATAAGATAACCGTTCGCCCTATCACTATTCAGCCAGGATTTTTACCACGCACACATGGTTCGGCTCTATTTACTAGAGGCGAAACTCAAGCGTTAGTTGTGACTACCTTAGGCACGGATAGGGATGCCCAAACAGTAGAAGCCTTAGATGGAGAAGGACGTGAAACATTTATGCTTCACTATAACTTTCCCCCCTACAGCGTGGGCGAAACCGGCCAAATGGGAAGCCCTAAACGACGTGAAATTGGACATGGTAATTTAGCGAAACGTGCTTTACGCGCGGTATTACCAAGCGAATCCGATTTTCCTTATGTATTACGTGTTGTTTCAGAAATTACCGAGTCAAACGGTTCTAGCTCTATGGCAACTGTCTGCGGTGCAAGTATAGCTTTAATGGATGCTGGCGTACCGTTAAAGAAACATGTAGCGGGTATCGCTATGGGCCTAATTAAAGAAGGCGAACAGTTTGCTGTATTAACCGATATTTTAGGTGATGAAGATCATTTGGGAGATATGGATTTTAAAGTTGCAGGTACCATAGACGGTGTCACGGCATTGCAAATGGATATTAAAATTGATGGTATTACAGAAGAAATTCTGAAAGTGGCATTAAATCAAGCAAAAGAAGGTCGTCTTCATATATTAAGTATTATGCAAGAAACTTTGGCTGAGCCACGCATAGAAGTTTCCCCTTACGCGCCGCGTATCACCACTTTAAAAATAAATCCTGAAAAAATACGTGATTTAATCGGAAAGGGTGGGGCGACAATTCGCGCTATTACTGAAGAAACAGGAACCTTAATCGATATTAGTGATGATGGTGTCGTTCGGATTTCGACATCTGATTTACATGCTTGCCAAAATGCAATAGAACGTATTAAAAAAGTAACGGCAGAAGTGGAAGTAGGTCGTACTTATGAAGGTGCAATCGTTAAACTAACCGATTTTGGTGCGTTTGTTAACGTATTACCTGGCCGTGACGGTTTAGTGCATATTTCACAAATTTCTAAAGAACGTGTTGAGCAAGTAAGTGATGTATTAAGCGAAGGCCAAATTGTCAAAGTCAAAGTTCTAGAGATAGATAGACAGGGCCGAATTCGTTTAACTATGAAAGATATAGAAACAGAAGAAATGGAGAACGAAATACATTCGTGATCAATCAAAAGCAGCATACATCAGGCTTTATAAAATTAGTTGATAAAATAAAGCCTCAGATAAAAGAGCTGGCAGTTGCTGATTTAAATAAAAAAATTAACGATCGACACTCTTTTTATTTGATTGATGTACGCGAGCGCGATGAGTTTCAACAAGGATCTATTGTTCATGCAATCCCTCTTAGTAAGGGGATCATTGAACGTGATATTGAGAAATACATTCCAGATTATGAAGTAGAGATTGTTGTTTATTGTAGCGGCGGTTTTCGATCTTGCTTGGTGGCAGATAATTTACAAAAAATAGGCTATTGTCAGGTTGCCTCTCTGCAAGGCGGCTTGCGAGCTTGGTTAGAAGCAGGTTATCCACTTATCAAAATGAACCGATAATGTCGCTTCTGGATAGAAGTTTGCCGAGATGGTGAAATTGGTAGACACGCAAGTTTCAGGTACTTGTGGGGCAACCCTTGGAGGTTCGAGTCCTCTTCTCGGCACCAATTGAAACGCTTTAATCGCTAGGAAGAGCATTTAATTTAATTCGTATTGGCTCTATAATCCCATTTAATTGACTGCAATTATTTATATCACCAAGTTTCTTTATCATCTTTGTTGTTTCATTTGCGATGCAACTTGTCTGAATAAATGGCCTTATCGAGCCTCCGCTGTAAATCTCCGTAGCGTTTTCACACGCCTTATTGCGAAGGTCTTCCCATTGAGTCATTTTTTTGTCAAGCATCGACTTACAAGCTGGCAGTTTGAACTTTTTATTAAATAGTGCTTGCTTTAGCTTAAATTGAGCAATCGTTGCATTCCTGTCCGCGCAAAGATTTAGGTTTAGCTGAGTTATGTCAGATGCATTACAGTGAGAAAGCAATTCTTTTATCTCGTCCACAGGAAGATGACTCCGCCTAGATAATTCAGTTATTATATCCGGTTGATCTGATGCTAGCGACGAATGGTAAAAAATTATTAAAATGATGCTAACGACTAGCGCCATTAAGGGACTGTTTTTCATAATTTCTCATGTAGAAGCGTCGGGAAGTAAATATTATAGGAAAAATATTTAATAAGTGTGATAAAAACGTGGTATTTTTTAAAAAATCGGCTTTAAATGGTCGAAATTATTTTTAGCCGCATCTCTGGCGGGGGGTTATATTTTATTGATGAAACAGAAAACACTATCTGGTTACTTTTTTAGACGGTTTCTGCATGAACACTAAAGATCGTGTATGAACATAGTTGCAAAACAATCAATTTATAAAAAAATTATATATACTATTATATTGCCTTTGGCTTTATGCCACTCATCTTTTGCTAGCTTATCAAAAGATGAGTGGAAAGATTATATTGATGGGACCGTAGGAAAATCCAATTATTATCTTTACAAGGAAACTAGAAATAAATTTTTTAACTCCTCAGAAAAGCATCGTGCGTTAGATTTAGGGTCAGGTGCGGGCAATGAAGACGTTGATCTTTTAACAAGAGGATGGGATGTGGTAGGAGTAGATGCTTCACCTCGATCAGGGGAAATCATCAAAGAAAGAGCAAAAGGTTTGAATGGACATTTTTCTTTTTTGGAGGCTGATTTTCGATCCGCTCAATTAACAGGGTATTATGACTTCGTTATGTCTTTTTACTCTCTACCCTTTGGAAATAAAAAAGAATTATCGCTATTGGTAAAGAACATTGGCAAACACATGAAAAATGGTGGAATTTTTGCCGTTACTTTTTTTGGATATCAGCATGATTTTGTTAAACAGGGAAAAGCTTACGGGATTAGTAAAGAAGAATTAAACAATATTTTAAGATCAAATCAATTCAATGTGACTTTTTTCTTAAATCGAATTTTTGATCAGAAAACTTTTGCCGGTGATCCAGTGCATTGGGACGTGTTTGATGTCGTGGCGGTTAAAAGTGCAGCGGAATCGTAGAGCACCTCATGCGGCGGAAGCAACCAGCGCCATCAGGGGGAGATAGTTTTGCATATGGAAGACCCCGTAAGATAAGAAATGTAGCAAAACTATTCAATAAGCTGATAAAAAACTTGGTATTTCTTAAAAAATCGGTTTAAATAGTCGAAATTATTTTTAGCCATATCGCATGTTGAGCGTTTCATCGCCTCTCTATGACATTAGTAAAACTTTTGAAGAAAACTTCAGTAATCCCTCTTTTCCAACAATAAAACCACTGACTCGAATTTGGCCAGACAGAAGTCAGTGGATTTCGTTATTAGGCTATTCCTTAGCCTCAAAAATCGGTGCAGCGGCATGTGCTGCAACAACCGGTAAGGGCATTGCATTATTAGCCCAACTAGGTTTTGACGTATTAACCTATAAAACAATACGTCGCCAAGCATATCCTACCCATCCATTACCTAATATTGTTCATCTCGAATGCGAAAAATTATTGGATTATTCTGATTTAAAAGAAGTTCTTTTTACCAAGAATAAATCTGAAAAAATAAGTGACAAAATTGCTATTAGTAATTCCTTTGGTAATGGGTGTTTGGCACCTAGGGAAGTAATGCAAGATATAGCTTTTGCAAAAAATTCTTTAGCAGAAGGTCAGGTGTTGATTGTGTCGGTTTATGGCGAAGGAGATTCACTACAATCAATGTCACAAGATTTTGCCGCAGCTGCGCTAATGGCTAAAGAAGCAGGTGCTGATATTATAGAGTTAAATTTTTCATGTCCCAATTTAATTAAATCAGGAGAACCTCTTTATTGGAGTATTGAATATATTTCGCAAATAACAACTTGCGTTGCGAAATGTGTAGGACATACTCCCATATTACTAAAGTTAGGTTTGCTTCATGAACATCAGTCTCCACTTAATTTATTAATTTCCGCAGCACGTGCGGGAGCAAGTGGTATTAGTGCTATCAATTCAGTTAGTATGCGTGTAATAAATAAAAATCATCGTCCTGCATTTGGAAAAAGAATTTATAGTGGGGTTTCCGGTTATCCAATTCGCCATTTAGCATTACAATGTATTAAAAAATTAGTTCAAATTAATCAAACTGAAAAATTAAATTTAGTTATTTTCGGTATGGGCGGTATCACTATTCCTGAGCATTTTAATGAATTTTTAAATGTAGGCTCAGATATTGCCCTTTCAGCAACGGGTATGATGTGGAATCCTTATCTTGCTATGCAATTTCACCAACAAACGAGATCATGAAAAAACTAGTTTCAGCACAATTAATATTAAAAACAGGTGAAAGCTTTATGGGATATATTCCATCAAGCCAAACAACTGAAGTTTCCGGTGAAGTTATATTTAACACAGGTATGGTAGGTTATGTTGAATCCTTAACAGATCCTTCTTATGCAGGGCAGATTTTATGTTTTACTTACCCCTTGATAGGAAATTATGGGGTTTCTGCACCGAATACTTGGGAGTCTAATAAAATCCAAGTTAAAGGCGTGATTATTTCTGAGCTAGCAACATTTTATTCTAATCACACCGCGCAACGTTCTTTATTAAATTGGCTAGAAGATGAAAATATCCCTTTTATTACAGGCCTGGATACACGAGCTTTAACACATTGCTTGAGAGTAAATGGGGTAATACCTGGAATTATTACTCGATTAAGTAAACCACGAAATAATTTTATTGAATTTGAAGCTATCGATTGGGTAAACCAAGTAACAATTACCGAGCCTATCCATTACGGTGAAGGTAGAAAAAAAATAATTGTTGTAGATTGCGGCCTTAAGGAAAATATTTTGCGTTGTTTACTTAAATTCCCATTAAAAATTAAACGAGTTCCTTATGATTACGATTATACGCAGGAAGACTATGATGGAGTTTTTGTCTCCAACGGTCCAGGTGATCCGCAATTATGTAAAAAAACCGTAGCTATTTTAAGAAAGGTTTTAGCACAGAAGAAGCCCTGTTTCGGTATTTGTTTGGGGACACAATTAATGGCTTTAGCAGTCGGCGCCAAAACATATAAATTAATTTTTGGTCATCGCTCTCAAAATCAACCCTGTATTTATTTGCCTACCCAACAATGCTATTTGACTTCACAAAATCATGGTTATGCTGTGAACGAAAAAACACTTCCTAAGGATTGGCGAGTATTATTTCGAAATTTAAATGATGGAACGGTTGCAGGGATTGAACACAAGAAAGATCCTTTTTTCTCCGTACAATTTCATCCCGAGGCCGCGCCTGGGCCCATGGATACACAATGGTTATTTGAACGTTTTTATCGCATGTTATAAAAAATTATGAAAATACAACGATATAAGGGTAAGAAAATTCTGATTTTAGGTTCTGGCGGTTTACGAATAGGTCAGGCTGGCGAGTTTGATTATTCCGGTTCACAGGCCATTAAAGCTTTAAAGGAAGAAAAAATTACTTCGGTATTAATAAACCCGAATATAGCTACCATACAAACAGATGCAAATTTAGCCGATGAAATTTATTTGCAACCATTAAATTTTGATACCGTGCAGCGGATTATTATCAAAGAAAAACCAGATGGAATATTATTAGGTGTTGGTGGACAAACTGCGCTTAATTTAGGTTTAGATTTAGAAGAAACGGGAATATTAAAAAAATATAAAGTAGCTGTCTTAGGCACATCTGTTGCATCGATACGCCAAACAGAAGACAGAGATCTTTTTAAAGCGGCTTTAACGAAACTAAAAATTAAAACACCACTTAGTTTTGCAGTTAAAACAGTTGCCGAAGCGTTGCAGGCAGCAGAAAAAATTGGTTATCCCATAATGTTGCGTTCAGGGTTTTCTTTAGGAGGATTAGGTTCTGGAAAAATTACACATCGAGAAATACTGGAACAGCGCGCGCAGGAAAGTTTAGCTACCGCTCCGCAAATTTTAATAGAAGAGTATTTATTCGGATGGAAAGAATTTGAGTATGAAATTGTTCGCGATCAACGAGGAAATGCATTAACTATTTGTAATATGGAGAATATGGATGCAATGGGTATCCATACCGGAGAAAGTATCGTTGTAGCGCCCGCCCAGACCTTGAGCAATGAGCAACACCAATTATTGCGCAATATGGCTTTGCAAGTTGCTGAGCATTTTAACATTATTGGCGAATGTAATATTCAATTTGCTATTAACCCTAAAAATGGTGATTACCGAGTAATCGAAATGAATGCACGGTTATCGCGGTCCAGTGCATTAGCGTCTAAAGCTACAGGTTATCCATTAGCATTCATTGCGACTAAATTAGCGCTAGGCTATCAGTTGTGTGAAATCAAAAATAGTGTCACTCAGGTGACGAGTGCTTATTTTGAACCGGCATTAGATTATATTGTAGTAAAAATTCCACGTTGGGATACACATAAATTAAAAGCGGCTGAAAGAACGATTGGTACTGAAATGAAGAGTGTTGGGGAAGTAATGGCAATTGGCCGTTCTTTCCCTGAAGCATTACAAAAAGCAGTAGGTATGTTGAATAAAGGGGCTACTTGCTTAATGGATTATCCAGAAAAAATCGATAATCCACGCAAAGAAATACAATTTGCTACCGATAGGCGCTTATTTGCTTTATATCAATTTTTTAAAAATGGTGGATCAGTTCTGCAAGCTGAAAGTTTATCTCAGATTAATTTTTGGTTTTTGGCGCAAATACACCAACTAACAGAATTAGAAAGGCAATTAAATCTCCGTAAGTTGGATAAAAATCTTTTACGTCAATTAAAACAAGCTGGTTTTTCAGATAGTTTTATTGCTAAAACAAAAAATAAGTCGGTAAAACAAGTTCGAACCTTACGTTTAAAATATGGTATTACGCCTTTTGTGAAGCAAATAGATACGTTGGCAGGGGAATTTGCCGCGCAAACGAATTATCTCTATCTAAGCTATCACGCCATTGAACATGATATTTCTCCTGCTAAGCAGCGGCCCATCATTGTATTGGGTTCAGGGCCTTACTCGATAGGATCATCTGTCGAGTTTGATTGGTGTGCGGTTAATACTGCGCAGACTTTGCGTCGTTTAAATGAAACCGCGATTATTATCAACTCAAACCCTGAAACTGTTTCTACAGATTATGATGAATCGGATCGATTGTATTTCGAGCAGCTTACGTTTGAGCGTGTCCAAGATATTGTGGATTTTGAGTCAGTAAAGGGAATAATTGTTTCAGTAGGAGGACAGATCGCTAATAATTTAGCTATTCCATTAGCCAAAGAAGGTTACCATTTATTGGGAACGGATCCGATCTTTATTGATTATGCTGAAAACCGAGAAAAATTTTCTGCTTTATTAAATACACTTAATGTTGATCAACCTGCTTGGGAAAGAATTACGAGCTTGAGTAAAGCAAAAGCCTTTGCAGCTAAAGTGGGTTATCCAGTATTAATTAGACCTTCTTATATTTTGTCTGGTTCCGCAATGAATGTGGTTTTTGATCCTGAATCTTTAGATCAGCATTTACAAGCGGCGGCTCATGTTTCACAAGATCATCCAGTGGTAATATCTAAATTTGTTCAAGAAGCAAAAGAATTAGAGATAGACGGGGTTGCTAAACAGGGTGATATTGTTATCGAAGCAATTTCAGAACATATCGAGAATGCCGGTGTCCATTCTGGAGATGCGACGGTTGTGTTGCCCCCCCAGAAATTGTATTTAGAAACCATACGTCGTACTAAAAGCATAGCGCGTAAAATTGTAAAGGCTTTACATATTACTGGTCCGTTTAATATCCAATTTATTGCCAAAAATAATGATATTCAGGTTATTGAATGTAATTTACGCGCATCGCGTTCTTTTCCGTTTGTTTCTAAAGTAACCGGCCATAATTTCATACAAATAGCAACCGAAGTGATGCTGAATAAGCACCAAGCAAAACATTATGAAACTTTAGAACTTGATTATGTGGGTGTCAAAGCGGCACAATTTTCGTATAGTCGTTTAAAAGGTTCCAATCCCGTCGCTCAGGTTGAAATGGCATCTACGGGTGAAGTGGCGTGTATCGCAGAGGATTTAATAGAAGCTTTTTATAAAGCATGGTTGGCAACGGATCAAAATATCGCCGAAAAGAAATTGTTATTAAGTGTTGCAGATAGCTATAAACTTAAGCTTTTACCTTGGATCAAACAACTGGACGATCAAGGTTGGCTTATTTATAGCACAGAAGGAACTCACCAATTTTTATCTCAGCATGGTATAGCGTCTTATTTTGTTAACAAAACGAGTGAAGCAAAAAAACCTAATATTAGAGATTTAATTACCCAACGTAAAATAGCAGTAATTGTTAATATACCCAGTTCTATGACAGGCTTACAGCAAACAGATGGTTTTTTAATTCGTCGTTTAGCTATTGATCATCATATTCCTTTAATTACTAATGCTCAGATTGCACAGATAAGCTTGCAATGTTTAGTCAGTTTGTGGGGTAAAGAATTGCCAGTAGAATCTTGGCAAAGTTTGGTTCTAAAAAAGAATGAATAAATGATACTCGTCGCTATAGTTAATTAAATGTGAGTGAATTATGTCTAAAGTATTGGGTAAAAAAGATATTATATCAATTCGTGATCTTTCTTTAGTAGAAGTAAACCATATATTAAAGCTTGCCAAAAAATTTAAGAAAAATTTACCTAAAAAGTATTTGCTTGATAAAATAATTGCCCACTGTTTTTTTGAACCTTCGACTCGCACTCGCTTATCATTTGAAACAGCTACCTTACGCTTGGGAGGGCAAGCCATCGGCTTTTCGGGCAGTGAAAATACTTCTATCAAAAAGGGGGAAGATTTACACGATACGATCAAAACGATTTCTTGTTATGCTGATCTTATTATAATCCGACATCCTCTAGAGGGCTCGGCACGTTTAGCGGCAGAGATTTCTGATAAACCAATTATTAATGCGGGAGATGGCGCGAATCAACATCCTACCCAAGCCCTAGCCGATTTATTCACTATACAAGAAATGCAAGGAAATTTGGAAGGATTATCGATAGCATTGGTAGGAGATTTAAAGTACGGACGAGCCGTACATTCTTTAGTGCAGTTATGCGCTTTGTTTAACATGAGATTGTTTTTAATTTCGCCTTCGTTATTAACCTTGCCGGAAGTAATTTGCGATGAATTAAAACATAAAGGTATTCGGTTTTCTTTTCACGCGAGTCTAGATGAAGTGATTTCTAAAATTGATGTTTTATATATGACTCGGTTACAGCAAGAAAGGTTTACTCAATCAGAGCATCAGCTATTTGAAGATCAATATGTTCTGACTCCAGATAAGTTAAAAAAAGTTAAAACTAATTTGAATATTTTACACCCTTTGCCGCGAGGGCGTGAGATTGATAAAGCTATTGATGAAACTCCTTATGCTTTATATTTTAAACAAGTTGTCAACGCAATTTATATCAGACAAGCGATTTTATCGTTACTACTTGACAAGGTAACGCTTAAATAATTTTCGGATTAAACTTATGATCAAAACTCGTTCGGTTTCTGCAATTGATAATGGCATCGTCATTGATCACATTCCAGCAGGCCAAGCACTAAAAATTATGCGTTTGTTGCACGTGGTTAATAGTAAACAGCGTGTTACCTTAGGTCTAAATTTGCGAAGTGCATCTTTAAAATTGAAAGATTTAATTAAAATTGAAAATCGACTACTTACTCCTCAGGAAATTGAGCATGTCGCAATCTTTGCTCCTGGTGCTACTATAAGTCGAATTGAAAATTTTAAAGTTAGCGAAAAGATTAACTGTGAATTACCTAAAACTATACGCGACATATTGGTATGCCCTAACCAAAATTGTATCAATCATATCGAAGCTAAAGGTTATTTTAAATTAGAAGAAGGATCTCCAAATCAGATAAAACTTCGTTGTTTTTATTGCGAGAAACAATTTGAGCGCGATCAAGTTGAAGAAGTTTGTTTATGATACAGATTAATAATGTTCTTAATATAGAAAATCAACGTCAAAATATTATTATAGATAGTGAACAAGAAATAACTATTTCAGCAAATCATTTATTAGTATTACCTGGATTAATCGATCCCCATGTGCATTTTCGAACCCCTGGTTTGGAATATAAAGAAGATTGGAAAACTGCTGCTAAAGCTAGTATAAAGGGCGGCTATACCACTGTTTTCGATATGCCTAACACCTTGCCGCCTACAGTTACGCAGATCGCCTTACAAGAAAAAAAAGCGCTTATTGACCGACAATTAAAAGAAGCAAGAATTCCTTTACGTTATCATTTATTTTTTGGTGCTGATAAGCATCATTTAAATGAAATAAAAAAAGTAAAAGATCAGGTAATTGGCATTAAAGTTTTTATGGGGTGTAGTACAGGTGGTTTAGTTATCGATGATGATGAGAGTTTACACGCCATTTTCAAGATCGCCGCTGAAGAAAATATGCTAGTTGCGGTTCATGCAGAAGATGAGCAGCGCTTAAAAGAAAACCAAAAAAAATTTACAGGACCGCAAAATTATTCAATACATTCTAAAATTCGCGATGAAACAGCAGCCGTATTAGCCGTAAAAAAAGCTATTCAGCTGGTTCGTGAATATGGAACGCGTTTGTACATTTTACATACTAGTACGCACCAAGAAATTGATTTAATTGCACTGGCTAAAGAAGCAGGCCTTCCTGTCTTTGCCGAAACGACGCCACATCACTTATTTTTGAATTTAACAGATTATGCGTGCTTAAAAGGTAAAGCAGTGATGAATCCACCGTTGCGATCTACAGAACATCAAACCGCGTTATTTTCGGCGATAAAATCCGGTATTATTGATACCATAGGTTCTGATCATGCTCCACATACCTTAGAAGAGAAAGCTAGACCTTATGGTATGTGCCCATCTGGGGTGCCAGGTATAGAAACTACTTTGCCATTGTTACTGGAAGCTTATCATCAAGATTTACTTACTTTAAACAACATAGTGGATTTAACTTCACGTCGGGCAAAAAAAATATTTGACTTGCCAGATTATACCCAGGATTGTGTGTTAGTCGATTTATCATTAGCCAAGAGGGTGGAAGACCAGCGCCTTAGTACTAAGTGCCAGTGGTCACCCTTTGCAGGACGCCTTTTGAGAGGTTGGCCTGTTACAACTATATTAAAAGGACGAATCTATGATCTAGAAAAAGTATAATTATTTTTTTGTTAATCCTTTTTTAAACCATATCAAAGCTTGAAGTGGTTCTTCTAAACCTTCAAATAACTCACCTAATTCCAGATAAGTTTCCGAGTTAGAAGAATCATAGATTAAACTTTTTTCTAAATAATCCCGAGCTTTTCCCCATAATTTTCTCTGCCTACATAGGCGACCTAAGCTTAATAAAAGGTAAGGGTCATCAGGATGTTTTTTGAGCCATTTTTCTGTTATAGCTAATTGGCGAGTAGGGTTGGTGCTTTTAATAAGACTGTAAGTTGAAACAAGGGGCCCAAACCATTGCTTTTTTAATTGTTTAATTATTAACGATTCAGCTTTTACATCTTCATGATGTCTGACAAGACCTTGGATATAAAAATTTAAAAGTTGAGGATCTTTTTTTAATCTAGGAGGCAAGTTGTTCCAGATAGTCTCGAGCGTTGATAAATCGTAGCTATATTTTTGTTCACTTAGCAAACCTTCATAACTTTCTTGTTGTACCTGTTGAATTTGATTTTTAGATATCCAGAGTTTATTTTCTAATTGAGGTAAAATTTCTAAAATATGATGCCAGTTTTGTGGTTTTTGATAAAGCACAGAAAAAAGACGTTGATCATCCAAGGCGATAGTTTTTTGTAAACGTTTTTTATCTAAATTCTGACGCCATCGTTTTGGGAGCATGAATAAAAACTTAGAGAGCCGAATTAAATAATAAATTAAAACAAAAATAATGACTAAAATTAAAATAACTAACCATAGTGGCATTTCTAAGGCAAGTTGATGCCAAGTAATCAGCATATATCCCGGATCGAGAGTTATTTTTACTCCGATCCAAACAGAAAGAGCAAGGACCAATAAAAATATAAAAAACCGATGCATCAAGAGGGTTCCTTTTGATTAGCGGTAACAACAGGAGTAGCGTTGGAATTGATAGGCGTTTTTTTGATAATCGAAATTGCCTCTAGCAATGGATTTAGATCAAGAGATGGAGTTTGCAGGTCGATTTGTTGTAATTGGATAATACTTTGCATGACTGTTTGTGTGATAGGCGAGTTAGCTGCAAAATGATCTTTTATATTTTCTTGAATTTCTTGCAAACTGGATTGATAAATAATCGCTTCATGATGTATTAATGCCCATTGAGCTTGCTGTAATAATAATATCAAATTATGTTGCAAATATTGTTGTTCTTTTTCTGGCAGCAAAGGCTCTATAGGTTTATTCAAGCGTCGAATAACAATTAGCTGTCGAAAGCTATTTAGACTATTTTGCAGCATACGTATCCATTTATTTTCCGAAAAATTAGTGGTAGCAACTTCGGAGTTTGGCGTAGCAGAATTAGATGTGGGCAATAAAGGCAATTGTGTAATTTGTGATTTTAAAGTCTGTAACTGGGCTAAGCTAGTGGTTAATTCAATATGAGGCAAAGCTTTTAAGGTAGTTAAATTTTGGGTTAATAATTGATGAAGATTTTCTAATCGAATATCCGGACTGATTATTGTACTTAGTTGTTTATCGGCTAGTGTCAACGCAGACAAAGCATTGTCAGTATCATGAAAATAAACAAGGTTATATTGAGCTAATTGAATTAGTTGATTAACATTTGCGAGCAAAATAGCATTATCGTTAGCTGAAAATTTTTGCTCGATAAAATTTTGTAGTTGTGCGATATGTTGTTGGAGATTTTTATCGTCAGTTTGACTTTCCGAGATCTGCGTTTGAATGGTGGATAGTTGATGTTGATATTCGCTAAATTGCGCTCTATTTTTTAACCAAAAAAAACCTAATCCTAAAACTAAACCCATCCAGGTGATGAGTAACAATCCTATTGAACACCAAGCGATGAAACAACGTAAGGGCTTGTTTCTTATGGCCTTTATTTCAGTTTCTTCTAAGTTAGGTGTGGGCTGTGATTCCATAGTGATTGCTCCCGCCAGGAAAACAGGGTTTGTAAGATAGCCGCATTTGAAGCATTATCCGATATTAAGGGCGGTTTGACAAAACCTAGTTTCTTGGCACTATCAGCTAGTCGAAGGCTGATGACGAGCAATTGCTTTTTAAATAAAAAGTCTTGCCAGTAAGGATACAATAAGCTAACTAGATTTTTAAGTCCGCTATGACTGGTGCAAATAATGACATCAATTGCTTCTTGATTCGGAATATTGTCTTTATCAATTTTTGGTAACTGTCTTTTATAAGCATTCAGATTTTCGATCTGAGCACCGCGGGCTCTTAGGCTCTTTGCTAGATATTGACGGCCACCTTCTCCCTTGATGATTAGAATTTTTTTCTCTTTTATGTTCTTTAAGGCAGCAAGGTTTAATAGGCCAATGCCATTAAAATCCTTTTCTGGGCAGAAATCGCATGCCAGATCGTATTGCTTTAAAGCTAATGCTGTGCCAGGACCGGTGGCGATGGTTTTGGTATTTTTAGGCCAATTAGGCCAAATACGATGGATAGATTCAGCAGTGTTAAAGACTGAATTAGGGCTAATAAAGATAACAAAATCATAACGATTAAGCTTTTTTAAAGTAGATAATAAGGCGGCAATATTCTTTGTAGGGATAATTTCTAAAGTTGGGAAATAAAGGGCTTGGCCCGCATAATACTGAGTTTGGGCTGCTAAGTCTGTTGCCTGATGAGCAGGACGGGTAATGAGAGCCCTTAAACCATGTAAAGATGTCATGGCCTCAAAAATAGCCTTAATTTAATGGGGAAGCAACTCTGGGAACAAGGAAATATCTAAAAGAGTTTTGTTATAGACTAAGGTCCCTTCGCTTGGAAAGAACTAATGATAGTGTTAACATGAAGGGTGAGTATAAAACAAAGAGAATTCTTATGGCTACCACGTTAAAACCTGGTTTGACTTTAGACGATCACCCGGATAATGATTTTAGATATCTTAAAAATGAATTGAAAAAAATAAAATTTGAACCACCCAGTATTTTTAATCAATTAAAAAAACTGTTTATCTATCTTGCTTTGCTTTTTGTTCAGGAAAAGCCTGGTAATAAAAAAGGTATTGCAGATAAAAAGGAGTTGGTTTCATCCCTAAAAAATCTTCTTTCTATAGAACAGAATAAATTAAATACATATTTATCTGAAGTAGATAAACTTAAATTAATGACATTAGATTTTGTAAATCGGCGAAAATCCGAGCGAGGTAAATCCCTCATGAAATTAAGAGGGAAAAAGGTTAATTCAGAAAAAAATGAAGCTGCGGAATTAGAAGGTGCGGAAGTGCATAAAGAGGCGAAGGAGATGATAGATATACTCCATGAAATAACTGCAGCAAATCCAGTAGAACATGCATTGATGCTAAAAGAAAGTTATGCGTTATTGAAAATGCAGCCACGTGCTGTTGATGAGCCTGAAGATGAGTTTCAAGACCGGCTTTTGAAGCATACTACTGATGCAATTTCTAGAGCATCTGATACCGAGGATAACGTTTGGTTTAAGTATGGCGATTATGCGTATGAATATTTATCTAAATATTCTTCTCATCCTGTAATGGATCGAGCCGATACTGAAAACGAAAATATAGCTTCAATGAAAATGTCTAATAGAAAGTTTGCTTGATTCTATTTGTATTGAAAAATAAATTTTTTCCCTTGATTAATGTTTTCCAGTTAAAAATCAAAAATTCCGCATAGATTCTATGATTTTAATTAGCTTAAAAGACTTAGATTTACAAAACAAACGTGTTCTCATTAGGGAAGATTTTAATGTGCCTTTAGATAAGGGCAAGATTACAAGTGATACACGTATCCTAGCAGCATTACCAACAGTTAAATATGCCTTAGAAAAGGGTGCGGCTGTTATTTTACTTTCTCATTTGGATAGGCCCAAAGAAGGGCACATCACTCCTGAACTTTCTTTAGCCCCGATCGCAACACGATTACAAGAGCTACTGGGACAACCGGTTAGATTTCTGACTGACTGGTTGGATGGATTCGAGATTTCACCTGGCGAAGTCGTGGTCTGCGAAAATGTTAGATTTCAAACAGGAGAAAAGGAAAACGATCCTGGTTTAGCTAAAAAAATTGCAAAATTAGCTGATATTTTTGTTATGGATGCATTTGCTACAGCGCATCGCAGTGAAGCATCCACTGTGGGAGTGGCGCAATTTTCATCAAAAGTTTGCGCAGGTTTATTGTTGACCTCAGAGTTAAAAGCATTGACCTCAGCATTGGAAAATCCAGCTAGACCCTTATTAGCTATCGTCGGTGGTGCGAAGGTTTCTACTAAATTAATGTTGTTATCCTCTTTGCTTAATAAAGTAAACTCCTTAATTCTAGGTGGAGGAATTGCCAATACCTTTTTAGTCGCACAAGGTTATTCTATAGGCCGATCTTTATATGAGGCTGAACTGGTTAAAGAGGCAAAAAAACTTTTAGAGTTATCAAAACAATTACAAGTTGAGATTGTGCTGCCTACCGATGTTATTGTGGCTACTGAAATCTCTACAACTGCCAAAGGCACTGTTAAAAAATTAACAGAAATAAATGATGATGAAATGATTTTAGATGTTGGACCAGACTCAATTAAACGTTATAACAAGTATGTACAACTGGCAGCGACTATTTTATGGAATGGACCCCTTGGAGTTTTCGAAATGCTCCCTTTTGAACAAGGAACCCGTGCTTTGAGTATTGCTATTGCCAATAGCTCAGCTTTTTCCATTGCAGGGGGTGGCGATACTTTAGCAGCCATCGAAAAATATGGCATTGCAAATAATATTTCCTATATATCTACGGGGGGAGGAGCTTTTCTTGAATTTGTACAGGGAAAAACTTTACCTGCTTTAGCTGTATTACAAGAGCGCATAAGGGAAAGATAGTAATGAAGCGATTTAAACGAACCAAGATCGTGGCTACGTTAGGCCCTGCAACCGATAAGCCCGGTGTATTACAAGCGATGATAGCTGCAGGCTTAGATGTGGTTAGATTGAATTTCTCACATGGTAAATCAGAAGATCATATTAAACGAGCGAATTATGTTCGCGAATGTGCAAAAGCTGTGGGCCGAGAAATTGCTATCATGGCGGATTTACAAGGACCAAAAATTCGTATTGCATGCTTTAAAAAAGGCTCTATTTTTTTAAAAAAAGATGCTTTGTTTATTCTAGATGCTGATTTAGGTAAAGATAGTGGCGATGAATCAACAGTAGGTATTGATTATAAAGCCTTACCACGAGATGTTCATCGTGGAGATCTGTTGTTGCTCGACGATGGACGTTTAGTGCTGAAAGTGAAAAAAATTCAGAAAAATAAAATATTTTGTCTTGTAGAAGTAGGTGGGGAGTTATCTAATAACAAAGGAATTAATCGAAAAGGTGGTGGTCTTTCTGCTGTAGCGTTAACTGACAAGGATAAAAAAGATTTAAAAATAGCAGTAAAATTAAGTGCTGATTATATTGCGATTTCTTTTCCTCGCAGTGCCGCGGATATGAATCTAGCTCGAACTTTATTAAAGAAGGCAAAAGGGCATGCGGGTTTGATTGCAAAAATAGAACGTAGCGATGCCATTCCTGTTATTGATGAAATTATTCGAGCTTCTGATGCAGTGATGGTGGCGCGTGGTGATTTGGGTGTTGAAATTGGTGATGCTGAATTACCCGCTGTGCAAAAACATATTATTCAGCGGGCACGATCTTTAGATAAAGCAGTGATTACTGCGACACAGATGATGGAATCGATGATTCATAATGCTATTCCAACTCGAGCAGAAGTTTTTGATGTAGCGAATGCTGTATTGGACGGCACTGATGCCGTTATGTTATCTGCAGAAACTGCTACAGGAGATCATCCTGCTTTAGTAGTAGTAGCTATGGCGCGTATTTGTTTAGGTGCGGAAAAACAAGCTAAAATGCGCGTATCTCGGCATCGGGTAGAATGTCAATTCTATCGTCCTGATGAAGCCATTGCGATGGCAGCTATGTATACGGCCAATCATTATGATATTAAGGCCATCATTGCCTTAACTGAGTCAGGTGCGACGCCTTTATGGATGTCGCGGATTCGTTCTGGAATACCTATTTATGGTTTAGCACATAGCTTACAAACAACACGTCGATTAGCCTTGTATCGCGGTGTATATCCCTTATATTTTAATATAGATAAAGTACATAAAGAAAATATAGGTCATTTAGCAATTAAAGAATTGAAGAAACATGAGCTTTTACGAAAAGGAGAACGAGTATTAATTACTTACGGAGATTTGTTAAAAACCACTGGCGGGACCAATACACTAAAGATTTTAGAAGTAGATTAGCTAAATTCTTTAAGTTTACAAATATTTATTTTAATTTCAGTTTTTGCTTTTTAGAACATTTATTACAAACCCCATAAATGATTAGGCTATGGTCTGTCATTTGATAATTGGCTTGTTTGGCAACAATTTTTTGGCGTTGTTCGATGGTTTTATCAACAAATTCATCCACTTTTCCGCATTTGATACAGACTAAATGATCGTGATGCGGACCTTGATTCAACTCAAACACCGAATAGGCATCTTCAAAGTTTTGGCGCTTTACCAAACCTGCGCTTTCAAATTGAGTTAATACTCGATAAACTGTGGCTAAACCTATGTCCTCGCCGGATTCCAATAAGGCTTTATAAATATCTTCAGCACTTAAATGACGAGTTTTAGCTTGCGCTAATAATTCAAGTATTTTTAATCTAGGACCGGTTACTTTTAAACCCGCTTGGCGTAGTTGTTGATTATCCATTAGTTTATCTCTAAACTCCTCGGTTAATAATTAATATTGGGGTGATTTTAAGTTAATTAAATTTTTTCTAATTGTTTTTTTAAACATTTTGTAGAAATCGCGGTTATGGCTTTATTTTATTGATGATATTTTTATGAAAAAGTTGCTTATAAGTCTGTTTTTAATATTACTGATTGCTGGTTGTCACATTGTTTATCGGCCAGATATTCAGCAAGGTAATATACTGCAGCAGTCTACCATAGACCAGTTAGAACCCGGTATGACTAGGGAGCAAGTTCGTTATCTATTAGGTAGTTGCGTATTGCAGCCCCCTTTTCAACCCGATCGTCAAGATTATATTTATTTCCTTCAGCCAGGTCATGGAGAGCCTATTCAAAAGCGTGTTACGCTTATTTTTTCTAACGGACGCTTAAAACAGATTGAAAAATCGACCCTTAATTAATATATTTTTATACGTTTTATTTAGAAACGCGTTAACCAGTTTTTTGTTTTTTTGCACGATTTATTCTCATTTTTTTAGGTTCTATTAGAAGTGGCTGATAAATTTCTATTCTATCTCCTGGTTTTACTTGAGCATCCAAATTGCATAATTTTCCAAAAATTCCTACTTTATTCATGCTCAGATCGATACCTGGGAAATCTAATAAAATACCCGAAAGCTTTATGGCTGTTGCGACGCTAGCAGTAGTAGGGACAGAAACTTTTAAGATCTTTTGCTGATGTTGATCAGCAAATATCACTTCAACTTCAAAAACAGGCATATTATTACTTTGCTTATTGAAGAGTTTTGTTTTCAAAATTTGCGATCTCCATAAACTTGCTTGGCGCGGTCAGAAAAAGCTTGTACTAGCGTATTTGCTACTCTCTCAAAAAACGGAGAAAAAGCAAGTGCTAGCAAACGCGTAGAAAATTCAAATTCCAAATTTAAATTGATTCTGGATCCGCCTGGCATAGTTTCAAAAGACCAATAGCCTTCTAAATGTTTAAATGGGCCATTGATAAGGCTAATTTCAATTAACTTGTCTTTCTGCAGACGATTTGATGTGGTAAAGGTTTTAGACAGTCCTCCTCCGGTTAATGTAAGACAAGCTTGTATACTATCTTCATCTTGATTGATGACTTTACTTTCAGTACACCAGGGAAGAAATTCGCTATATTTTTCAATATGATTGACGAGTTGATACATCTCTGACACATTGTAAGGCACTTCTAAAGAATGTTGAATAAATGGCATAATTATGGTTCGGCGCGACTCTCGTTAATATGTTTGCTATGCTTGGACCTATGATTGCTAAAACAGGTTTGAGTATATCCGATGAATTCTAAGAAAGCATTGCAAGACACCACTATTGCCCTAAATAGACGCGCTCGCCATGATTATTTTATTGAACAATCTATAGAGGCCGGATTGGTTTTGCAGGGTTGGGAGGTTAAAAGTCTTCGCAGTGGCCGTGCCCAATTGACCGAAAGTTATGTCGTATTAAAAAATGGCGAGGCATGGCTTTTAGGTTGTCATATTACCCCCTTAGCAACAGTGTCTACCAATCACAGCCGTCCGGATCCAACTCGCACGCGTAAGCTCTTACTCAATGAACGAGAACTAAGTAAATTTGCTGGAAGCATTATGCGTAAAGGCTATACCCTCATTGCATTAAAACTTTATTGGAAAAAGAATCGGGTTAAGTTAGAAGTCGGTTTAGCCAAGGGCAAACAGGAGCATGATAAGCGGGCTAGTATCAAGGAAAAGGATTGGCAACGTGAAAAAATGCGTTTAGGACGCTACACCAGGTAGGAATTATACCTACATTTAAAATTCTGAGCCGTGTTTTGCAAAGCTTCTCTGAAAGAGCCTTATAAATGAGGTATAATAAGCGCTTGGGGGCGATCGGCTTCGACGCCGGTTACAAACCCTGAGGTGCATGTCGAGGACGCAACTTTGCCTCGTTAATCATGTTGCAAACCTATAGTTGCAGAAAATGACAACTATTTCGCTAGAAACAACGATGTTGCTATTGCTGCCTAACCGGTAGTTAATTTTAACGTCGTTGGCGCTGCCTAAACAGCAGCCGGCGCCATGAACTCCATAGGCTTGTATGTGGAGGTAGTGGTCATATCTGACAAGCTCGTAGTCTAGCCCCTTCTGAGGCGAAAGCTACTAAAACCAAACAGAATCGTCGGTCAATTCCCTGTCAATCGGAGATGGATCGATTAAACTTAAAGATTGTACTAAACATGTAGTGCCAAAGGCAGCGGACTGGCGGACGTGGGTTCGATTCCCACCGCCTCCACCAATTTTGAAATGTTTTCTCAAGGATCTTGAGCTTAATACAAATTAATATTTTAGGGATGGAAAAGTGGAGTTTACACAAACCGGAATCTAACCTGGAAGCTCAGCTCAAGCTATATTAAGCCTACCGGATCCCCCTAGTGACAACCTCCCTAAAAAAGAATAGACTACCCGCTCGTTAGAAAAACATGATTAATATTTATGGAAAACCTGGTTGTTGTTGTCCTAGGCCTTAATGAAAATCAGCTTACTGATCAAGTATTTCGATTGGTTGCTCACAGCGGTTGCCATATTGTGGATGCGCGTGTAAATACCACCGCAACACATATAACGATGACCTTGTTGATTGGAGGCGCCTGGAATACCATCGCTAAATTCGAAACACTCATAAAAAAATATGAAGGTCAGGTTTTGGTTGCACGTACGCAATTTAGAGGTGCACAACCCGATAGTTTTCCTTATTCCTCTTATATTGTGGCACCTGATATACCTGATGTTTTAGCTAAGATTACTCAGTTTTTATCTGAGCAGGAAGTAACGCTTTACAACCTTCATATAGAATCATATAAAGCACCAATAACAGAAGCTGCAATGCTTGGTATATCTCTGTCATTTGGTTTTCCAGCACATCATTTAGTAGCTGATTTTCGCGAACACTTTATTGTGTTTTGTGATGAAAACAATTTTGATGTGGCCATGGAACCTCAGAAAAATTAGATCTATTTTTAATCTTTAAATATTATTAGTTAATATGTTAGTTATAAACGAGCCTGCACCAGATTTTAGTTTGCCAGCCACTAGCGGTAAAATTGTATGTTTAAAGGATTTAATTGGTAAAAATATTGTTTTGTATTTTTATCCTAAGGATTGCACCTCGGGGTGTACGCAGGAAGGAAAAGATTTCGCAGAAAATTATAAAAAATTTGCTTCTTTAAATACAATAATTTTAGGAGTTTCCCGTGATAGCCTGAAGCTACATGAAAAATTTAAATCAGAGCAGCAATTTCCTTTTGAATTATTATCTGATGCTGAAGAAAAAGTATCTAAGTTATATGATGTATTAAAAGAAAAAATTATGTACGGCCGAAAATCTTACGGCATAGAAAGAAGTACTTTTTTGATTGATAAACAGGGCATTTTGCGACGGGAATGGAGAAAGATAAAGGTACTTGGTCACGTAGATGCAGTTTTACAAGCGATTGGCGAATTGAGTTAATAGATCATTAACATAATTTATTTTTATGCGCAGCTATCTTTTTGTAAGAAATAGCATTAAGAATAGCTTTTACCACGCTAGCTAGAGGGATAGCAAAAAACACCCCCCAGAATCCTAGTAAACCTCCGAATATAAGTACTGCGATAATGATAGTTACTGGATGTAAATCTACTGCTTCAGAAAATAAAAAAGGGACTAACACATTGGCATCTAATGTAATAATTAAAGCGTAAACTGCAACCAGATATCCAAAATGCGCTGTCCATCCCCATTCCAAAAATCCAATAATAAGAACAGGAATAGTTACCATAACAGCTCCTATATAGGGGATAATTACCGAAATCCCAACTAGTACACTGAGTAATATAGCGTATTGAAGGCCAAGTATTGCGAAAGCTAGATAAGTAATTATCCAGACTATCAACATCTCTAAAGCTTTTCCTCTTACATAATTACCTGTTTGTGTAAGAACTTCTGTCCAGACTTGAGAAATTAATCGACGTTTTTCAGGTAAATATTGAGTCAGCCAGGTGATTATTTTTTTTTCATCTAATAAGAAAAAATAAACTAATAATGGGACTAATACGAAGTAAATGGCAAATGCAATGACATTGGGAATATAGCCTAATGAAGCAGATAATATTCCTTGCCCAGAATGAGTTAATTCAGCTTTAAACTGAGTAATCCACTCTTGTATTTGACTGGCCGAAGTGTAACCTGGGTAACGAGTAGGGAGATATAAGAGTAGTGCTTGGCCCTTTGCAGTCATGGCCGGCAATTCAGCTATTAAGTTACTTAATTGACGAAATAGCAACGGTAATAAACCCACGATCCCAAGAATAACCAAACCTACAAAACTTATATAAACCCCTAAAACTGCCGCAATTCGAGGTAAGCCGAGTTTTTCTAAGGAGCTAATGGGCCATTGTAACAAATAAGCCATCACAACACTGACAAATACCGGAGCTAAAATTTTTCCTAAAGTGGCAAAAACGATGATAATAAACAACAGAAATAGCCATAAAATAGCTAATTCTGGGTCGAGAAAGTATCGGGTAAACCAGTTTTTAACAAGTTGCAGCATAGTTTAAATCGCTACTTCAATGAAGTATGAGTAAATGAAGTCTATTGAACAGATGGGTTAAAGTCAAAAATAGCTTCTCATTACCTGCGAGATTTAGATAGAAGGGTTTTACTCCCATTCTATCGTTGCAGGGGGTTTTCCTGAAATATCATAAACTACTCGAGAAATACCAGCCACCTCATTAATAATTCGATTTGATACAGTCTCAAGTAAATGATAAGGCAGATGTGCCCAGCGAGCCGTCATAAAATCTATGGTTTCTATAGCGCGGATCGCAATGATTGGCGCATATTGACGAGCATCTCCAATAACTCCGACAGAATTTACCGGCAAAAAAACGCAGAATGCTTGGCTTATTTTATTATAATAATTTTGTGCACGAAGTTCTTCTTGTAAAATAAGATCAGCTTTACGGACAAGATTAATATTTTTTTGATTGACCTCGCCTAAAACACGTATGGCTAATCCAGGACCTGGAAAAGGATGTTTATATACAAGTTCGGGAGGTAAGCCTAATTCTAAGCCCAATTCACATACCTCATCCTTAAATAATTCACGTAATGGTTCTAATAACTTAAGTTTGAGTGTATCGGGAAGCCCTCCCACGTTGTGATGAGATTTAATAGCATGGGCTTTTTGAGTACTTGTACCAGCAGATTCAATGACATCAGAATAGATAGTGCCTTGTGCTAACCAAGCTATGTCTGGGTATTTACTGGCTTCAGTTTCGAATATTTCAACAAATAAATTACCGATGGCTTTACGTTTTTCCTCTGGATCAGTAATTCCTTTTAGGATGTTTATAAAGCGCTCAGAGGCATCGATTTTTACAACTGAGATATGCATATCATCTGCTAAAGCTTGAATAGCAGAATCTTTATCAGTAATACGGAGTAGGCCGGTATTAACGAAAACGCATAATAATTGCTTGCCAATAGCTTTGTGTAATAAGGCGGCTAAGACAGTAGAATCGACACCACCGGAAAGCGCTAGTAAAACCTTTTCTTCGCCTACTTTCTTTTTAATTTCCGCAATCTCATGTTCCAAAATTTTAGGCGCTGTCCAGCTTGGTTGGCAATGGCAAATTTTTTCCACAAAACGAGCCAATATTTTTTTTCCTTGACGCGTATGAGTCACTTCTGGATGAAATTGTAAACCATAAAAATGGCGTGTTGGACTTGCCATGCCAGCAATAGGAGTGTTAGGCGTGTTTAATATAACAACAAAGCCAGGTGGGAGTTGTTCAACATGATCACCATGACTCATCCAGACATCTAATAACGCATCTTTTTCATTTTTTGGATTATCTCGAATATGAGTTAGCAGTTCAGTTTCAGTAGTCACTAAAGCGGGAGCATATCCGAATTCTCGGTTTGCACACGAAACGACTTTACCACCAAGTTGTTCCGCCATGGTTTGCATGCCATAACAAATCCCTAAAACCGGACAACCTAAGCTAAATACTATTTTTGGTGCTCGCGGGGTGGTATTTGAGGTAACGGTTTCAGGTCCACCGGATAAGATAATTCCTTTTGGTGCAAAAGCTAAAATTTCAGCCTCTGAGATATCAAAAGGAAGGATTTCACAATAAACATGCAATTCACGAATGCGTCGCGCGATTAGCGGTGTATATTGTGAGCCAAAATCGAGAATTAATATGCGTTCTTGTGGGATAGTCATCTTAAGGTACACTCCGTTTTTATTAGAGATTTAATTTTAAGTTTCATAAAAAAAGGTTAAGTATTACTAAGAGTTGATATCGAGAAATATTCAATCTTCTCGGTAATAATTAGGAGCTTCTTTAGTAATTGCCACATTGTGCACATGGCTTTCTCTTATGCCGGCAGCGGTTAGTTTTATAAACTGTGCCTTTTTATGAAGATCGGCAATATCAACGCTTCCTGTATATCCCATTCCGGCCCTAACTCCACCTAGTAAATGGTGAATAACTGTTTGCAAAGGACCTTTATAAGGTATTCTTCCTTCTATGCCCTCGGGAACTAGTTTGTTTGATTCTAAAGCATCTTGAAAATAGCGATCAGATGATCCTTGTTGCATGGCCCCTAAAGAGCCCATGCCACGATAGGCTTTGTAAGGTTGACTTTGATAAAGCTCTATTTCTCCAGGAGCTTCTTCAGTGCCAGCAAACAAGCTGCCTATCATGACAGCATGTGCGCCAGCAGCCAATGCTTTACAAAGGTCTCCTGAATAACGAATTCCACCATCAGCAATGATGCTTACTGGCTTTCCTTTTAGTGCTGCAGCAACATTCATGATGGCTGTAATTTGGGGGACACCTACACCTGTCACAATGCGAGTTGTACAAATTGAGCCCGGTCCCACACCTACTTTTATAGCATCTGCACCCGCTATCGCTAGGGCTTGTGCTGCATCAGCAGTAGCAATATTTCCAGCTATGAGTGAAACATCAGGATATTTAGTCTTCAACCATTTAACCATGTCGAGAACACTTTGAGCATGGCCATGTGCAGTATCAACACAGATTATATCAGCACCTGTTTCAATCAACGCTGCTGCACGTTCTTTTGCATTGATACCAATGCCTACAGCTGCACCCACGCATAACTGGCCACGTGGATCTTTAGTAGCGAAGGGTTTTTCTTTGGTTTTTTGTAAATCTTTTGCTGTCATTAAACCTCGACAACGAAATTGGTCGTCGACAATCAAGATTTTTTCTAAGCGATGTCGGTGCAGTAAATCTATTATCTCTTCCGGTGTAGCCTGTTCTTTGGCTGTGATAAGCCGTTCTTTAGGGGTCATCACTTGGGAGGCAGGTTGATCTAAGCTTTCTTCGAATCGTATGTCTCTATGCGTGACTATACCTACTAATTGGTCCTTTTCGATAACGGGTATCCCTGAAATTGAATAAGTAGCCATTAGTTTAAGTAATTCTCGTAAAGTTGTTTCCGGAGCAACGGTAATGGGATTTCTTACCATTCCATTTTCAAAGTTTTTTACCTTTCTAATTTGTTGGGTTTGGGTTTCTATGGGCATATTTTTATGAATAATGCCTAAGCCACCTTCTTGAGCAAGCGCTATTGCAAGCTTAGCTTCGGTGACTGTATCCATAGCGGCAGAGATCAAAGGAATTTTTAAATTAATTTTAGAAGTTAATTGCGTTTCCAGAGATACATCTTTAGGTAAAACCATCGAATGATTGGGAAGTAATAGTATATCGTCAAACGTTAAGCCTTCTGAAATCATTTTCATAATATATAAGTAAATAATTAAACTAAATAAAATTGCGTAGAAGGTACCTTATAGCCCCCCCTCAAGTCTAGTGGCCGAAAAATAAAAAACCATATTTGGTCTTAAGTAGGCTAGCATTTTTTATCTATTTTTAGTTAACTACTTGAGTTAAAATAATTTTTTTAAGCTTAATAAATATCTCTTACAAGGAGACTGACCATTATGTCCCAGGCATTACTTCAACGTAATTTAGATACTCCCGGCGCACGACTTAAATATTTACGCTCGATTCTGAGATTGACCAGGGCATATATAGAAAAAAAATATAAATTGCCAGAAATTACTTTGAAGTCTTGGGAAAATAGTATGCTCAAGATTTCTAAAAATGGCATTAGACGCTGCGTAGCCGTCTATAAAAATGAAGGTTTAATAGTTGATGAGTCTTGGATAGCTGAGGGCAAAGGATTAGACCCTACAATTAGGCT
>JBDKHQ010000083.1:0-3310 GCA_039797585.1 Pseudomonadota bacterium
CTGATTTTAGCCGGGCTATCGCTTCAGCTTCAAATTCTTTGCTTAGTATAGCTTGTTTCATGTCAACTCCTAAAATTGTTAATTTAGTTTAGCGTTGACACAGTTCCTTGAATACTCCCAATTTCTTCGATACTCTATTCTAAGGATTATTTATTACTTTTACTGCATTTTTTAGCTAGTATTTCTTCTCAACTGCACATTTGGAGGTGCTATTGGTCTAGGAATATGATGCTTGTACGCGGATGATTTCCAGAAGCAAAGTGATTTGGATTTTTTAACAGGCTCACTCTCGATTTTTCCATAAGGTTGTAATTCGCAAGTATTTTGTAAAATATTTTTTGGTTTTTCAGCGATTTCATGTTTCGCCGTAAAAAGTGTCCCGCCTTCTACATAACAATAATTACCTTCCTTAATTACCTTTTTTTGATTTAGCCCAACGAGTGACAATACTTCGTTTCCGGCATCAAAGATATTACTTACTTTCCCTGGAATGACGTAAATCATCCCATTTTCTTTATTTTTAAAAGTAACGGCACTGCGAAATTCTCGTTCCGTCTTAATTTTAGCTAAAACAGCCCCGATCCATGTTGTATAGGTGAATTTTTGTTTGAATGTCGGCCAAAATCTTTCCATTTCTTTTTCGCAATTGGGTACAACTTGCTGAGCAATAAACTTATCGGTAACAGAAGAAAGACAATTTTTAGCTTCCTTAGCTGTTTTATAAGAGCCCATAATTGTCCATTTTCCATGAGTCATTATATATTTTGAAAAAACTTGATTTTTATTTATACGATCATCATAAGGCATTAAACAGGGGAACCATCCATCCATTACGATAAATGAAAAAGGTAACTTGGGAAGAGGTTTTTCAGTATGTTCATATATTAGCGCTAGACAAGGTTGATACACAATTTCCATTTTTAAAGGCAATCCTTTAGGATCAGGTATCAATGCTTGATAGCTTGTTGTGTTAATAACATGATTAAAAATGAAAGATTTCTTCTTACGCATTTCGCCCTGCTTACCGCTCACCACAAGCTGATTGTTAAGACGTTTTTCAACTCTTGTAACATGAAAATTGCATAACAATTTTACTCCCGCATTGGTTAAGGCGGCACTAAAAAAATTACGTAAAGGTTCACCTAATATTAGACTTGGCTCTTCAACATTAACTGCAAAACTTAAATTATCGTATCCCCAGTCAGCTGGTAGGATCTCGCTATAAATTTCAAGCTCTTTACAGATAGAGGCAAATTTTTCCTTATCTATTTTAGATGGATCTCCATTTGCATCTATAATTCCCACACCATAAACTGAATACATATGCGGTGTGATCAATTCAGGATAATAATTGAAAAACTGATGAAAGCCTTTGCGACAAGCAATTCTTGTTTCCTCGGATCGAGGATAGTGAAGGCCACTGTGTATTCTGATGCCAAACTTTCCTGAAATTTCACTAAATATGTCAGGATTTTTTTCGAACAGCGTTATTTTGCATGTCGGGCATTTGCTTTTTAAAACTAAAGCAATATGTACTCCGTACCACCCTGATCCTATAATGGCAATTTTGTTTTTTTTTATATTATTCATCTTAAATATTTATTTTTTATAAAATGGTTAGCATTATTCATATGGGGTTATTAGATATAACTCTGCAACACCTTATTAGTATAAACCAATTGATGAAATAAAATAAAAATGAAAGAATAGGCATTACCTTTTCTAGGTATATTGGTTATATAAATTCAATAATACTTTGCATAAAGCTTAAACACCTGATCATCCAGTAAGATGACTAAGTACTAGCCATAGCCTTATCTTTAATGTATATTTTCTGCGCGGATTGATTTGGTTTTCTTGGAAGTTTTTTATGAATTTTAACCAAAAAAAAGATGGGTTTGATAGTGCATTTGTTCTTGAATTATTAAAACAATTGCCTGTCCATGTTTTTTGGAAGGATAGGGAAGGAAAGTATCTAGGCTGTAACGATCTTTTTGCGCGTGGTCTTGGCCTATCTTCTTCGGAAGCGGTGATAGGAAAAACCGATTATGATCTTCCTGTAAGGAAAAAAGATAGTGATATCTATCGTAAGGATGATAAAGAAGTAATGGAGTCTCGCATTCCTAAGCTTAATATCGAAGAGGAGCAAACCTTTCCTGATGGTAGAAAAGGTTATCTATTGACTAATAAAGTACCCGTTTTTAATAAAAATAATGAAGTTATCGGTGTTATAGGTGTTTATAGTGACATTACTGAAAGAAAAAAATCAGAAGAAGCTTTAAAATTAGCTAAAGAAAAAGCCGAAGTAGCCAATCAAGCAAAAACAGAGTTTCTCGAAAACATGCGCCATGACATCCGGACGCCCTTATCGGGAATTGTGGGCTGTGCGCATTTGATTCAAATGGAATCAAACAATCCAAAAAAAGTAGCTGAATATGCTACAGACCTAGCTCAATCTAGTGATGCTTTATTGGAATTTATGAATAAAATATTAGAAAGCATTAAGGTAGCAACAGGTGAAATTCCGATCTTGAAGCAAAGGTTTGACTTGCATAAAGAGTTGGAACAGATCGTACGATTAAACAAGCCGCAAGCCGACATAAAGCACATCAATTTATATTTGGATTATGATAAAAGCATTCCAGCTTATTTGTTGGGTGATCCTCTACGATTTCAACGCATTGTTCTAGAGTTGGTGACGAATGCATTAAAGTATACTGATAAAGGCGAGATTAAAGTCAGCGCACGTTTAATAAAAAACAAAACGCATACAGGGCAATTAATTATTGAGCTCCGCGTTAGAGATACAGGTATGGGTATTCCTCGTGATAAACAAACCGAAGTCTATACACGCTTTACGCGTCTAGTTCCTGCCTATCGAGGAATTTATCCAGGAACAGGCTTAGGTCTTTCAGTGGTTAAACAATTTATCGAAGACTTAGGTGGTGAAATTCATATTGAGAGTGATGTAGGAAAAGGTGCAACGTTTATTTGTTTAATTCCTTTACAAGAGTCATTATCAACAAAAGATGAGAATTGGGAAGGAGAAATACTGTCGTTTGAAAGTGATACTTGGTTAATCGATAAAAGAGTGGCCACTATACCCGAGTCACAAGAGAATCTTGTGACTCCTGGAAATCGTGTGTTAGTGGTGGAAGACAATCCCATCGCGGCAAGAATAGCACAGGATATTCTGTTAAATCTTAATTGCCAAATTGATATTGCACCGGATGGGAAAACCGCATTGACTCTCATAGAGAAAAATCATTATGGTCTTATATTGATGGATATTGGCCTGTCAGATGCAGAT
>JBDKHQ010000084.1:0-3865 GCA_039797585.1 Pseudomonadota bacterium
GTCGCTCTGTCACCGTTAAATGGGTATAATTTCTCATGCGGCAGTCTCCTATTTCTAGTAGTTAACACGGCTAGTTTATAACTATCCGCGAGACTGTCGCACCTCTAAGTAGAATTCACCAAACTTAATAAGCAATTGAAAACTACGGTAATTTTGGTACATTCTATTTCGGCCTGGTACAATTCTGGTGCATGTATTTTTTAAAAATTAATTAAAAAATAACTTATTAAATGATTTTATTTTTATAATTAAATAGTAACTTATATCTAGTCAAGATAGAAAAGATCGATTAGACTTTCTAGTGTGAATAAATAAACGTGCAGAATAGTAAAATATTAATAACAAGGAGTTGTCTATGCCCTTTGGCGAATCTTTTAATGAGTTTAGAGATAATGGAATTTTTGAATTACATAACACATCATTAGACTTAGGAGAATTACGAGAACTAAGGCAATACCTAAGAGAAAATCCTATCCCACCTCATCGTGTCCCTCACTATCAATTTAATTTAAGTAACGTTAATTTAGTTCCTATTTCTGCTCCAGATAATGACGAACCACTTCGAGGTGTTATTAGTGGTAGAGATCATATCATTGGCCGAAAAGAGAGTCATGTCGATCATATAATTCGCCAATTTGTGAATGTTAACCCGCTGGGGGATATAAATATCTACGATAGAGGTCGAGTGTCGCAACTTCCAGCCAATATAGAAGCAGTCTTATTCAGTGTATTAAATGCATCAGAAGCATGGAGTGTTATTAAGTTAAATAACGTTACTACCTTAAGTCCCAAATTTATTGATAAGTTATTAAATAGTTTACAAAACAATACCCATGAATTAGTAATAAAAGGAGCTGCATTTAATAATGACGCATGGATTCAATTTTTAAGTAAAAAAGGCTCTGGATTAAAAGTCTTAGGTTTAGAACTAAGCGAACAAGACCATGATGATGATTTACAGCGACTCTGCGAGATATTAGTGGATCATACCAAGCTTAAGGAATTAGATTTGGGTGATACAGAGATCACTGACTATTATTATTTAGATCAATTATTGTATCGAAATTATTGTATCGAAAAGATGATATTAAAAGAGCCTTCGGATAGTGCATCGCGCGTTATATATGACAAGATAAATCAACGTTTATCGACAGAAATAACTGGGAAAAATCGATTTGAATTAGAACAATTAACGCCGAAAAAAACGCTAAATTTCTAATTGATGCCCTGAAATTAAGAAAAAAGTTTAAATTAGAACAAGGTAGAAAGGATTACCCTGTGGACGAAACAGAAGATTTACAGCAAATTGCACTTATAAATCGAATTTCCTTTTTATTAAATAAAAAAGAACAGCTTGCTATTACCGCTAATGAAGAAAAACGATGGTTGGAAGAAGCCAGTCAATTGTCTGATGTCTATCATCGGCATGTTGACTATTTGCATGGACGATGGCCACTTCTACAGGTTGATCTAACGAGCTTAATGGTAGATGGAATAAGAACGGTAGGCCATTTTTTATTAGAGAAGACATTAGAAATAGAAGATGCTTACAGTATGCAGTGCTTACTTCAAGCCGGCGCGAATCCATTACAACGTCCCAAGGGAGGAGGCAAACCTTTCTTAGTACGCGTGTTTGAAATAGAGGGCCCATGGCAAGAGATGCTGATCCAGCATACGAAAAAGAACTTAAGTAGCTTGGTGCCTGCGGTAGAGCTCTTAAGTGCATACCCACAACTTAAGAATATTTACAATAATTTCAAGATGCATCTAGATGGGTATTTCACTCTCTTAGCCAATAGAAAAAAGCAGCCGCGACTGATACGCATGCTGACGGGCGTCATGTTTAATTTTCAAGATAGACATGAAGAATGCGCACAAGCTTTCTATAAACTAGCGGCCTGTATTGAAGCAGCTACCGATAGCACAGCGGGAAAAAGAGTGACCTTTGACTCTTTATTTGAAGCACAGGATATTTTAGATGGAATATTAGAAGATTCAGCTAAAGCAAATCGAGGTTTCTTTGGTAGGTCTAAGCTACATGATGATTTATTGATTTTAGGCAAGGAGCTGAATACACAGCTAAGGCATGCTCAAAGGGAAATACACCATTATGAGAAAGAAGAGGCGATAAGAAAAATAGAAGAAGCACGCGCGCAAGATAAAATAGAGATGGAAGCTAAGATGGAGGAAATGGTGGAAACAAGGTTTAAAGAATTTTTCAGACCACAAACGCCTAAGGAACGGCGCTCTTCAGAAACAAAACCACAAGCCGAAGATAGGGCCAGCGCTAGATTTTCTGCTAGGCGGTAACCGGTGGAGAACTGAAGAAAATATTGATGCTAAATAGGTTATTAAAAAACATGGGAGAGCACCTCTCTAAAAAACCCTTTGAGTGGGTGTCCTGGTGGTGGGGTTTGAAATGGGGTTCTTTTATTAGCATCAATCCCAAGCTAAGCAAAGAGATACCTTTATGGATCCGAGACGATAGTAGCCTAAATAGTCTTCGACTCTTTGGGTTACGCCCCACAGAACTACAGGCGGAGCTTTGTCGTTACTGGACTAAACCTTTCTGGCGGCGGTGGGTATCACGCTTGTTTACATCGATTAATAGCAAGATCAAAGTTTGGTCTTACTATCACCGCTGCATGTCTTTTCGAGAAATTCAGAAAGAAAATCTACTGATCGAACGGCATTTAATAAACTATACAAACGATCACGGTGTCATAGCGGAATTAGTCAACTGGTTAAACCGAGATAACCTACAGTTTGAAAATTATTTGGAAAGACATTGCGGGGATTTAAGTTGGATACAAAAGAACTTTAGATCGCGATTAGAGTATTACGAGAATAGAAGAAAGCTGTCTTTTTTAAAATTAGTAGAAAAGAAATTAAAAAAAATACCTGTTGAATTCGATAGAAATGTAGTACGAACTAAAGCTAAACAGGAGTATCAACAATTAGCGAGTGTTCTACATAACTATCTATGGACTTGGTATGAAAATACTTATTCCCAGCTTTCTCCTAATTTTAATGGTAAAACTATGAATAATACTCCGGTTAGCGATGAATTGGTTTATGTAGGGCCTGGTACAGCAACAAGAAATGAGCTGCAAATGAATTTCCATGAAGAAAGTGACCTAAGTTCTATGAGTGCAGTAGGAGAGTGGGTTAACAACAAACGACTAAGGATAGAGTCGTTATTGCAAAAAGAATCACCCAAAAGATACTCAAAAATACAAACTTTACTAGAAGAAAATTTAAACGATGTAAAATCGCTGATAGAGCCACAGATTGAAAGATATAAAGCGCTGATAGAAGATGTTACTTGGGGTAAAGCTGATTGTAAACAAGCCATAAAATTTTCAGAAAAATTACAGACACGATTAATCCATTTTTTTCGTAGTAGCAGCTTATTATTCCACCCCGATAAATGCTACGGTAGTGAGGAGGTAAGAAGTATACAGACAGAGTTATTTAAACAATTTCAGCAAGTATCGGAAACATCTCTTGAAAAAATAAATGAGGGTCTACAAACACTAAAAACTTGCGTACCCCACTGTAGGTTTGAGATCCAAGAAGTATTAGATAGATTAAAAAAAGATAAATTAGATTTTTATGCGAAAATGGAGACAAAGATGGAAGCAAAATTTACGGAGTTAAGCAATTTTTTCTTATCAAGGAATGCTGAAAACTATTCCCCAGCAGAAGATCAAGAAAGGCCCACAAACGGCACAAGCTTTTAACTAGAGAGTGTTCACCAAACTGTGTCATTAATAATTTAACGTAACTGTAAATTTAGCCTGCCATCAAAAAATATCTGTAATTGAGAGGCAATTAAAGCCCAATTATGCAGGGGCTGGTACCA
>JBDKHQ010000085.1:0-2731 GCA_039797585.1 Pseudomonadota bacterium
GAGTTGTTTCAAGGTCGTTACCACAAAGCCTATCGCGGCATGGGTTCATTAGGCGCGATGTCGGGTTTAACAGGTTCAAGTGACCGTTATTTCCAAGATGCCTCTGCGGGTGTCGAAAAATTAGTACCTGAAGGTATTGAAGGTCGTGTGCCATACAAAGGGCCAATGAGCGGTATTGTTCACCAACTAATGGGTGGTTTACGCTCATCAATGGGTTATACAGGCGCAGCGAACATTGAAGAAATGCGCACAAAACCAAGCTTTGTCAAAATCACTTCGGCAGGCATGAAAGAGTCGCACGTTCATGATGTCACCATTACCAAAGAAGCACCGAATTATCGGATTGGTTAAGTATCTGTTTAGGCTAATGGCAATGGGTATAAAGCTCTTAGCCTAACAAAGAGTAGTCGTAAATGCAGCAAGCAGCAGGTTTATTTGGGTTGTCGCGCTCAAATCGTGATTTTAGTCAACGCGATGCGTGGGGTAAAAATCAATTCAACTCTTCATTTCCTGCTGCTTTATGTTGTTATATGGCACATTTAGGCTTGCCAGCAAAATATTTAAGTATCCAAGATCAACAATATGCCATTGCCCATATTGCTATGGATGAAGTCTTGGGGGGAGATTACACAAACACGGATATGTATTTTGGTTTTGAAAGTGTTTATACGCCTTATCAACCTTATGTGGTTGGCTCATTGCCACGGACTGATTTAGTCACTCAAGATACTCGCCAAAATAGATGTTTAAGAGGCGTAGAGATTAAATTAACCGCACTACCTGACCATGTTACTTGTGATGCGGAAGCGCAGTATTTTGGTTCGGAAATTGTCGTTAGACCTGATTCTATCGTCTATTTAGCATGTAGTATCATTGCGTCAAATATAAATTTGGCGGTTTTATTAGATAAGCAATCTATTCAAATAGCAGACTGGACGGACGCAGCACAGGTCATTCCTTTTATTCCTGCCATTGGTGTCGTCGTCAGAAATATTGCCTTAAGTTTGGAAGAAGCCCAACAACCCTTTTTAATTCAACCTATTTGGAAAACAGAAGGTAAGTCACCACAATTATCTGATCAGTGTTTAGATTGTTTTGTGTGGAGTAATGCAGGTTTTACTTATTTTATTTCGCAAGTGGTTAGAACTGAAAGAGTACAAACGATTTCGCGTATGATGCGGACAATAATTTGGCTTTATAAAATGTTATCTGACTATGTGGATAATACACATTTTAACCATAAAGTAATTATTGATACGCTTTCTTATAATACGAAAAACGATAAAGCTTTTGCCTGTAATGGTTCAATGACTAACCCATATATGCGTTGTGAGGCCTTAAGCTCACCACGTATTCATAAAAATGAAATCCAAAATATTATTTTAGGTGGTGGTCAAAACTTATTAAGTCCTGAGCGGCGATTCGATGCCATTATTTATAACTCTCCTGATTTATTTGTGAATATTACTCAATGAAATGCGTTGATATATTCTCTGGTTGTGGTGGCTTAGGCTTAGGTTTTATGAATGCTGGCTTTGATATCGTTGCCGCTTTTGATAATTGGCTGCCCGCGATAACAGTTTATAAAGATAATTTTAAACATCCTATTTATCTGCAAGATTTATCAGATACACAAACAACGGCTAAGATGATTGGAACGTATCAGCCTGATATTATTATTGGAGGCCCCCCATGTCAGGATTTTTCCAGTGCGGGAAAAAGAGATGAAACACAAGGGCGAGCAGAATTAACGTATAGTTATGCCAGTATTATTGACACCATTAGACCTACTTGGTTTGTCATGGAAAATGTGGATAGAATTAAAAGCAGCCAAATATTACAAGAGGTTATTCAGCAGTTTAACGATATGGGCTATGGTTTAACCGCAGTTATTTTAGATGCTTCGTTGTGTGAAGTGCCGCAGTCGCGTACTCGTTTCTTTTTGATTGGTAAACTAGGAGAGGGGCATAATTTCTTATTACCTAGTTTGCAAGAAAATTTAGCAGATACACCAATGACTATTAGAGATTATTTGGGTGACTCGTTGGGGCTTAATTATTATTACCGTCATCCACGTAATTATAGCCGACGAGGGATATTCTCTATAGATGAGCCAAGTCCTACAGTGAGAGGTGTGAATCGCCCCGTTCCGCCTAATTACACCAAACATCCCGCAGATCCAGCAGATATTCCGCTAGAGCAAATCAGACCGCTGACGACTATTGAGCGAAGTTACCTACAGACTTTTCCTTCAAGTTTTCGTTTGCAAGGCACTAAAACTAATTTAGAGCAAATGATAGGCAATGCTGTTCCCGTAAATATGGCTGCTTATGTTGCAAAGAGTATTTTGAACTACTCAAAAAATTCTGTCAGTTTAAATAAGCGATACCATCAAGCTGATTTATTTAGTCATTGCCAACAGCAAGCTATTATTCTCCCCCAACGCGCTTTAAAGCCAGTGTTGTTACCTAATTTTCTATCCGAGTAAGCTCATGCAAGTCGATATCCATGCTCACCGCCTTTTGATTCTTGATTTTGGTTCTCAATATTCCCAGTTAATTGCTCGCCGTGTTCGTGAGTTGGGTGTCTATTGTGAACTTCGTCCTTTTAATATGACCGATGAGGAAATCAGAGCCTTCAATCCTAAAGGTATTATTTTGTCGGGTGGCCCTGAAAGCGTCACCGAAATGGATACCCCTCGTGCGCCTGATGTCGTCTTTACCTTAGGTGT
>JBDKHQ010000086.1:0-2932 GCA_039797585.1 Pseudomonadota bacterium
AAAATTAGTTTTTCTTGCTGTAGTCGGTTTCTGTTTTCAATGCTGTGAAAATCCGTTTTGCTATTTGTTCATCTGCTTTTTCAGGGTTCCTCAAAATGTTCCCAATCCAATTTGCAAAAGCCGGATAGTCTGGGAAGTTACTCAAGTCTGAAATACTGCCTAGTTTGCACAGAATCATGCTGTATTTTGCGATCTGAGGCTCTGTAAGGGGTTTTGTCGTGTCTGGGTCATTCGTGGCTGTTTTTGGCGTTTCTGTAGCAATTTCGGCTTGTTTGGGCTTCTTCTGCTTAAACTTGAATGAGAATCCTGTAATCACTCGCCCTTTTTTGTGCTGTTCGTAGCTCGCTGTTATGTCTGTATGTTCATTTACTTGCTTCAATGCTAGCTCTAAAACGCCACGTTTAAATACATCCATTCGCTGATATTCAGTATCTAAAACTCCTATTCGCTTTCTAAATTCTGTTAAGTCAATAATTGGGGTCTTTCCTGTTGTTCTCCAGCAGATCAATAACTCATATAAACGAACTGCATAAGCACTAGATAAACCGCTAATTTGTTCAATATCGTACTTCGTGAACTGTTCCTCTAATCTTGTAATCAGTGGAACAACCGCAGGGGCAAAAATAACCTCAACCGTTCCAGTTTCATCAATGTAAGCAATTTGGCTGACCCAACGACTTGTAATATTAGCTCGTCCACGTTCTCGTTTTTCTTGATAGCTAAATTGACGGGCAAATAAGTCCTTGCAGGCATCTTTGAGGGCTTGATATGCCGTTGTTCTGTGTACACCAAATTGATTGATATAACTCTCTGCATGAACAGTCAAAGGGTCATTAGCATTGATTCCTTTGCCTGATTCTCTTGCTTCAAGGATAGCTAAGAGAATTAAACGTTGTTCAACTAAATCTAGGTTATAACTAGCGTTCATTAGGGCGTTATCTTTTACTATTAAATCGCTCATAACCTACAATTATTTTTTTGAAGTTATTACTACATTAAAATATTTTGTAGTAACAAGCAAGGTAAACGTAGGGGTATTGATGGGTAAACGTAGGGGTATTGATGGGTAAACGTAGGGGTATTGATGGGTAAACGTAGGATAATATCCTCTGTATGCCTTGCTATCATTATGTTTCAGCCTTTCTAAAAGCATTTAAAAGCATTTAAAAACATTAAAAGCCCATTTTCATCATGAAAATTGCCCTATGTTTTCGCTTTGCTCAAACTTTTTGGACTTCGCTTTGCTCAGTCAGGGGCAATTTTTAGTAAATGGTGGAGAAGAAACAGAAAAATTAGATTTTTTAAAAGCATATAGCCAGCACACACAAAGTCCCCTTTTCTCGTTTCACTCGAAAATTGGATTTGTGAGACTGGTTGGGGCAAGCCCCAAACCCCAAAAAGCAAAAAATGGCACTCGCTTCGCTCCTGACCTCTTAAAAGCAAAAACTCACGATAGCTAAATTTTTCTATGCAATTAATATAAAAAAGCAGCTTTTCAGAGGGGGAAATAAACGAACTTTCTTTGTGTCGCTCGTAGACACTCGCTTTATAAATATATCTAGATTGTTAAAATGGAATTTAAAATTTAAGGATAATTAAAATGGTTAAATATTATATTTGTATTGGTGACCGAACATCAGGTGGTGGCGTTGTTGTTGAGGGTAATGTTAGAACTCAAATTTTAGGTCGTCCAGTTGCATCTATTGGTATGAAAGCTATTTGTTGTAATCGTCCTCAAACTATTCAACAAGGTTGGACTGGACATACTGATCATGGAAAAATGATTGCTTATGATGGCTGTTTACTCAGTTGTGGTCATACTGTGAAAGCTAGTCAAAATTTAATGGGATGGGATGATGGAAGTGGTGAATCGAGTATTCCTGAACAACTCACTTCAAAGCCTCAAAAATACCATGAGTTTTTTACACTTTATGATGATAATAAAAATCCTGTAGCCAACCAAAAATATCGTTTAACCGCAGAAGATGGTTCAATTCTTGAAGGCTATACCAATGAACAAGGGCAAACAGAACACTTGTGGACACATGAGGAATTGCCTGTCAATTTTGAAATAATTGACGATGATGAAGACCCTGAATTTGATAAATATCACATCACTGATAAATAAAAAGGACAATAATAATGGGAGGACGCAGTAATACTGGCTCAGGCTCGACCAGTCCGAATAAAACGAAACCATCAGAAACTAAAACCAGTACCAAAGGCACGGATATTAAATTAGAAGCTGGTACGAATAAAACCTATTTATGCGCACATATTTGTGCAGCCAGTAAAGCTCCAAAAATTGGAAAAAATGGACAAAAACTCTATCAAAGAGCGGTTACAACAGCTATTCAGGCAGAGGCAGAAGCCAATTTTGGGGTGTGGGCATACTTAGCCGAAGTCGGTTATAACATGAGAACCAAACCTCCTAAAGCATTAATGAGCGATAGAGAAGGACGTAGACATCGTCCTTCAAGCTTTCCATTAGGTGCTGCTAAACGTGAAATTGAAGATATGGGGAAGGGAGTTTTCCGTATCCCTGATGTAACTGTTCTTAAAATTAAAGCACCTGAAATTATTGCGATGCGCAAGTCAGGAGTAATTGACTGGAATAGGTTCAATCCTATTAATGCCAATATTGAGAACTTAGTTGAGATTAAATTTGGTAAAGATAAATGGGGAGACATGCAATATGAAGATTATGAGCAAATTGCAGAAGGAAAAGTTCGAGAATTAGCTGATACAGATTGCAGTTGTGATACTCGAAAGCCACCTAGTGGAGGAGTGAAAATTCCAGTTTATCCACCAATAAAAAATCCAAACCCATTGGGTAGTGCAATATTTAGACCTGTATCAAATGCTTTAGCTCCACGTAAAACCATACCTAGTATGCTTGGTGGTTTGGGTAAATTAATTGCACCACCATCTC
>JBDKHQ010000087.1:0-26798 GCA_039797585.1 Pseudomonadota bacterium
TATTAAATTAGGCGCAATAAGTGTGAATGGTATTGAGTTAGTAGCACACCAAACTAAAGATAATGACTTGGTTTTTACTGGAATTAGCACATTATTCGACCAGTCTTCCGTATCTAATTCGAATGCTACCAATGAATTATTCGCTTGGTTTTTAGCGGAACCGCAATTAAGTTTAGACAACGTAGGTTTAAAGTTTTATCCAAAATCAGGTTTGGCATGGCCACCGATGCGAATAATATTGCTATTAAAAAATAGTGGCGATCGACATCAATTAAGTGGCCGTGTACGTTTTGTACAGGAAAAATTTTCTGAATTTAGTTTTAAAGTCGATCTGAAAGGGTCTCCCTTATCATCTTCGCAAAACCATCTGAGCGGACCCATTTATTTACACGGCGAAAATGTTTTTCTCGATCGATGGTTTAATCAATGGAAACCCACATTGCAATTGCAAAACGCGCGAGCCAATTTTAAAATATGGGCCAATTGGCAATCTGATCATTTTACACAGTTTCAAGGTTTGATAGATAGTTTACAGGCAGCATCAATAAAAATTAATAAACAACCCGCCATTGCTTTTTCACCTTTTTCCATGCATTTACTTTGGCAAACGACTCAGCAAGATAATTGGAGTATCGATGCCATTGTTCATGATTTTGGTGTGCAAACCTGGCAAAAAATTCCAGGTATCCAAGGATTAGATGCCTATCTGCACATGACGCCTACGATGGGAAATATTATTGCGCATGCTAATGATTGCAGCATAGATTTTAACAAGCTATTTAAAGCGCCAATACATTTGGATGGCTTAACCAGTCAATTGAATTGGCAGCAAAAAGGTGGGCAATGGATAATTCAAGTTCCACAATTTGAAGCAACTAACCAGGATGTAGCGGTTAATTCACAATTTTCCTTGGTAATTCCTAAACTAGCCAGTCAGTCGCAGATTAGTTTATTAGCGCATGTAAAAATACATAATTCGACACATATTGCTTATTATTTACCGCAAACACTATTAGGTCCAGAGCTTAAGCATTGGCTTAGTACGGCAATCAGTAAAGGTTCGGGCTTAGGGAGTTTAGTGTTACAAGGGCCTTTGAAACAATTTCCTTTTGATCAACATAATGGAACATTTTTAATTGATACACAAATAAGCGATGCTAATTTAAATTACCAACGTGCCTGGCCGAGTTTGCAAAAAATTAATGGTGAGCTTATTTTTTCTGGTCGGCAAATGCAAGTTTTAGTCGATACTGCTGAGTTGCTAGGTACAACTTTAAAGCATATAAAAGCAAATATACCTATCATTAAAAAAAATGTGCAAGCTATATTGCATATTGATAGCGGTGAAATTAATACTCGTTTAGAAAAAGGCCAAGCTTTTTTAGTTGCTATACCTCTTGCGAGGGGAACATTAAATCAATTAAAAAACTTAATACTGACAGGTCCTTTGCAGCTTAGTTTGCAAATAGCAATTCCTCTCGAGTCAGGGAAACAAAAATTAAAATTACAAGGTCTAGCACAGATAGAAAATGCAAAATTAAAAATTCCAGCACATAATATTCAATTAGATCAATTAACAGGACCTTTTACTTTTAATCAGGATGGCGTATCAGCAGAAAAATTAACCGGAATTTTATGGAAAAAGCCCATACAATTGGCTATTCATTCCACACCGAATCTGCAAATTACCATTCATTATGATGATATCTTGACTAATTTAAAACCCGAACCAAATGGTTGGCGTTTCAGTATTGATAATCAAACCGCTAAAGGAACGGTGCTGATACCTAATAGTAATTTACAGCCGATTCTAGCTAATTTTGACATGATTAACTTAGACTCATCGACTGAGTCTAATGAAAAAACCAATACTTGGAATCTCAAGCAGTTACCCAAAATTGATTTAAACGCGAGAGAAGTGCGTTATAAGGAGATTAATTTTGGAGCGGTACAATTAAAACTTAATCCCATAGTAGGCGGCGTGTTAGTGAGAGAATTAAATGCCGGGGATGCAAATTATCATCTTATGGCAAGCGGAGCGTGGCATACTCAAGAACGTAATTCCACAGAACTGATCGGACAATTGGATAGTGCTAATTTAAGCAACTTTTTACGAAATTGGGGTTTGCCGGCGAGTATCGTCGCAGAACAAGCGCATATGCGATTTAATTTGAATTGGCAAGGAGCTCCCTATCAGTTCAGTTTTACTAAACTCAGGGGTCATTTTTCTTTTAATGCGACTAACGGTCAGATAGTTGATATTGGATCCAGTAACGAAGCCAAGTTAAATTTCGGTCGATTACTTACTTTTTTAAGCATACAAAGTTTAACCAAACGCTTGCAGTTAGATTTTAGTGATTTAAAAACCAAAGGTTTTGATTTTACCAATTTACAAGGCAATTTTACGCTAAGAAATGGTAATGCCATTACGCGCGATGTCACTATTGAAGGACCCGTTGCTTCGATAAGCATTACTGGTCGAATTGGCATGTTGAACAAGGATTATGACTTGGTTATTAAAGTGGTGCCGCATTTTACGTCCAGTTTACCGGTAATAGTCGGTTTGGCGGGTGGTCCTGTTGCTGGAGTTGTCGCTTGGTTAGCGAATGCAGTATTAGGCTCTACGGTGCAAAAAATTGCACAAACATCCTATCATATTACTGGATCTTGGAGTAAACCCGACGTAGTCAAAACCTCTGCTTAAAAATTGAGATTAAAATACACAAAATAGTTTACCTAAACAATTTATTACGATAAACTGCCGTACTTTCCAGATTAATCTAATTTCAATAAAAAAAAGGAAGGTTATGTTTAAACTTTCAGCTAAAGAATTTTCTCAAAAATATTACGGTGATGATAAGCACAAAGCCAGATCTAATCGGTATTTTAGTTTAGACTGTCAATCCGGTGAAGGATTGATCAATCCTTTGCTTCCTGAATTAAAAAAAATTTCTACTCGTGAATTTGAATATTATCTTAATTTCATTTTAAAAAAATGTATTAATATAAACCGAAGTTTTTCTGATGCGGTTGAGTTTTTGTCAATTTGGTTAAAAAAATCTCCAGACAGTCTTCTATATCAATTAAAAAATGCGAAACTAAAGCAGTTTTTTTATAGAACCGAATATGATCATGAAGGTGATCAATGGTACTTTCCAAAATTACTACAACTATTCTCAAAATTAACTAAAGGAAATCCAGATAAAGCGAATGAAATTTTGAATTGCTTATTTGAAACCTTCGATTTTTTTAACATGCCAAAGATTTTTGTTACAGAAATCATTGGTTATGACCGTTTAGAGAAATGCATTATAGAAAGTCCTAAAGTTTTTAAACAGGCTTTAATATTGAAAATTTATGAGTTTATTGAACTAAACAAAAAAAATGCTGTCGAAATTGACATAGGTTTGGAAAGCCGAAAGTTTTTAAACAAGGAGTTTAAACCGTATCTTGTTTCTTGGGTAACCAATTCACTTTTTACTTATCCAAACAAAAAGTTTTATGATCGTACCCATCAATATGTAGTATGTAATTCCTCTCCCCCAATATGCCAATTTTATAGGAAATAATAACTATTAAATTTGTTGAGTTTACTAAAATTGCATCCTGACTTCAGCTAAGTTAGGATGACGGACATGATAAAGAACAATCTTACTTTAGCTCGTGAAACACTGTTAGACCCTGCTGGATTGACTGAAAATCAATTACAAGTGATTTTAGGCCGTTTATTAACGCCTAAAGTTGATATGGCGGATCTTTATTTTCAAGCCACCCAGCTAGAGAGTTGGGTATTAGAAGATAGCATCGTCAAAAACGGTAGTTTTAATATCGAACGGGGTGTTGGCGTGCGTGCCATCAGTGGCGAGAAGACCGGTTTTGCCTATTCCGATGATATTATATTGCCCGCTTTAGAATCAGCCGCTACTATGGCGGCGAGTATTGCTAGAGCTGGGCAGCATGGCCAAATCCATGCTTGGCAGAAAAATCCGCTGTTAAAGCCATTATATCAACCGATTAACCCTATTTCTTCCTGGACAGAACTACAGAAATTAAGCTTACTCCGTGAAATAGACGAAGTGGCACGTGCTTGTGATCCGCGTATTAAACACGTCAATGTTAGTTTAGTCGGTGCACAAGAAGTGGTCTTAGTGATTAATAGTGACGGCCATATGGCAGCTGATATTCGCCCGCTAGTGCGTTTAAATATTAGTGTCATAGCCGAAGATAAAGGCTTGCGCGAGCAAGGGTTTGCCGGCGGCGGTGGTAGAACCGATTATAATTATTTTATTAAAGATCAGGTGGCGACAGACTTAGCAAAAGAAGCAGTCCGTTTAGCTATTCTGAATTTAGATGCAGTAAAAGCGCCTGCCGGTAGTATGCCGGTGGTGTTAGGCCCCGGTTGGCCAGGTGTTTTACTGCATGAAGCGGTGGGTCATGGTTTAGAAGGAGATTTCAATCGTAAAGGTAGCTCTGCATTTTCCGGTCGAATTGGCGAGCGGGTAGCTTCTCCAGGTTGTACGGTAGTTGATGATGGAACGATTCCTTACCGGCGCGGATCGCTGACTATCGATGACGAGGGTACGCCTACACAGCGTACTGTTTTAATCGAGAAAGGTATTTTAAAAGCCTATATGATGGATAAATTAAATGCGCGCTTGATGGGAACGCAATCGACAGGGAATGGTCGCCGCGAATCGTTTGCGCATTTACCGATGCCGCGCATGACTAATACCTATATGTTGCCTGGTCCATATGTTCCAGAGGAAATTATTGCAACAGTTAAAAAAGGGATTTATGCAGTGAATTTTTCGGGTGGGCAAGTGGATATTACGTCAGGAAAATTTGTATTCTCGGCCTGTGAAGCTTACTTAATTGAAAACGGTCAAGTGACGCGACCGGTTAAGGGAGCGACTTTAATTGGCAATGGTCCTGATGTGCTAACGCAAGTTTCTATGATCGGCAATGACCTCAAATTAGATAGCGGCATCGGTAGTTGTGGTAAAGAAGGCCAGAGTGTTCCCGTAGGTGTCGGACAACCTACTTTAAAAATAGATGTTTTAACAGTCGGTGGTACTGCTATTTAATCAAGAAAGGTTTATGACACAAGAACATACATCGCAAAACCACAATGGTTTTTATAGTTATCGACGTTTGCTACATTATCTACGCCATTATTTAGGTTGGTTTTTATCGGGGATCATCGGAACTATTTTATTAGCTAGCACCGATGCAGGACTTATTTGGTTTTTAAAACCCTTACTTAATAAAGGTTTTGTCGATAAAGACGAGCACTTTATACACTATCTGCCTTTTATTTTAATCTTTGCCTTTTTATTGCGCGGTATAGCTAATTTTTCGTCCAGTTATTGCTTGGCACGGGTTGCAAGAAGTGTCGTGATGAATATACGGCAAGACATACTGATTAAATTACTACGTTTACCCGCCAAATTTTATGACAATATTACCTCCGGTCAATTACTTTCGACGATTATTTACAATGTCGATCAAGTAGCCAATGCCAGTACCGATGCTTTAATTACTTTGGTGCAAGAAAGTTTTTTTGTGCTTGGATTAATTGCAGTGATGCTAATGGCGAGCTGGCAATTGAGTCTATTGTTTTTTATTAGCGTTCCAACCATGATCTGGATAGCCCGCTATTCTAGTAAGCGTATGCGCAATTTAAATCATGCTGTCCAAGACTCCATGAGTGAAATGACGCAAGTTGCAGAAGAAGTCATTGATGGATACAAAGTGATACGTACGTTTGGCGGCGAAGAATATGAAATTAAAAAATTTAAAAATTTGTTAACCAGAAATCGATTTCGTGAATTAAAAGTGGTGGTGACTAATTCACTTGCTAGTTCAGGTGTACAACTGATTGCCGGTGGCATAGCAGTAATAACGATTTATTTAGCCATTTCACATTTAACGCATATTACTGCGGGTGGTTTTACTTCCATGGTAGGCGCCATGTTGCTGTTACTAAAACCGATGCGTAATTTAGCGGCGGTCAATAGCATCATACAGCGCGGAATTGCTGCAGCAGGCAGCATTTTCAGTTTATTGGATGAAAAAAATGAATTAGATGAAGGGACACACACGCTCAATGTTCTCAAAGGCTGTTTAGAATATCGAGATGTTAGTTTTGCCTATTTACCTGAGCAACCTGTATTACAAGATATTAGCTTTAAAATAAATCCAGGTGAAACCATCGCTTTAGTAGGGCGCTCAGGTAGTGGGAAATCTACTTTGGTAAATTTATTACCGCGTTTCTACGATAATTATTTAGGAAAAATTTTAGTCGATGGTGTTGATATCCGAGAATTAAAGCTTAAAGATTTACGTAGCCAATTTGCTTTAGTATCCCAGCACGTTACTTTATTTAATGACACGATTGCGCATAATATTGCTTATGGACAATTAAGCGAAGTGAGTGAATCCATGATTATACGCGCAGCAAAAGCTGCGCATGCCATGGAATTTATCGAGCAATTACCGCAAGGACTTAATACTTTAATTGGCGAAAATGGTGTGTTACTATCAGGCGGTCAACGGCAAAGGATTGCAATTGCACGAGCTCTACTTAAAAATTCCCCATTTTTAATTTTAGATGAAGCAACCTCTGCATTAGATACCGAAGCTGAGCGTCATATACAAGCAGCCCTAGAAGAGCTTATGCATAATCGCACCACGCTGGTTATCGCACATCGACTTTCTACCGTAGAAAGAGCAAAGCAAATTTTAGTGTTAGATGCGGGTCATATTGTCGAAAGAGGGACACACCAAGAATTACTCGACAAAAATGGTTATTACGCCAAGCTTTATAGTATGCAATTTAGGGATTAGTTAAAGCTTTCAAAAATAATAAATTTATTTGAAGGATAAGGAAATCACTATGGATAATGATTATTTAAATGGATTTTTTCTTGAATAAATTAAAAAAATACTGTTACTTATATATACCTATTTTATTAGGGATTTCAGCATTTATTTTCATTACCGGTGGAAAAATTGTTTGGCCTACAAATGTAAACTGGCTTTTTTTACATGGTGATAATACAACTAGTTTCGATGCATGGCAATTTTTTAGACATACACCGATATTTCAAAATCCTTTAGGCGCTATTTATCCATATGGTATGGGAATGGGAGGATCAATAATCTATTCCGAACCTCTTTTCCTTCTTGCTTTCCCTTTTAAAATAATTTCTAGTTTTTTACCAACAAATTTTCAATATTCTGGATTGTGGATATTATTATGTTTTGTCTTGCAAGCTATTTTTTCATGGAAATTATTAGAAAAAATAACCACTGATTGGTGGTTGAAATTGTTTGGAAGCCTTTTTTTTATTTTAGCTCCTGCTTTTCTTTGGCGTTTGCATGGAAGTTCCTCATTTTTGGGACAATGGTTAATCTTGGCTGGCATATGGCTTTACCTATCTTTAAAATATCGTAGCTATGCTTGGCTTAGCTTGCTGATCATGACAAGTTTAGTACACGCTTATTTTCTTCTGATGCTATTGGCGATATGGATAGGTGATTTAATCAAAAGAATTTTTTTAAATGAATTAACCTATTTTAAGATAATAAAATATGCTTTTTTAAACATATTAGTGCTTTTATTAGTGATGTGGCAGGCAGGATATTTTAGTATTCATAGTGGTTTTGAAGGTTCGGGCTTAGGTTTTTTTAGAATGAACTTATTATCATTTATCGATCCATCTGATGTGGCTTTTAATAGCTGGTCTCGTTTTTTATCGAAGCAACCAAATACTCCGGGCGATTACGAAGGCTTTAGTTATTTAGGTCTTGGAATGCTTATATTAGGGATATTGGGAATATCAAGATTCTTAGAATTAGACAAAAAGAAATTTCTTGTAGGTTTTAAAAAAATATTTCCTTTGCTAATGGTAAGTGTTTTATTAATGATATTTGCTTTATCTAATCGAATAGCATTTGGTAAGCATGAAATATTAAGTTATAGATTACCTGAATTTTTTTGTGTGTTTAGAGCTTCTGGAAGAATGATATTACCTATGTATTATTTAATTTACTTAGGCGTGCTTTACTTAACAATTAAATCTTATAAAAAATCAAATATAAAATTATTAATTTGTATATGTCTTTGTTTGCAAGTTGTCGATTCTTCAAATATTTATGCTCATTTCAAAGATTATTTTACTGCACAAGAAACTTATGTTTCTCCTTTAAAGTCAGCGACATGGAAAAAAGCGGCTATAAAATATAAAAATTTAGTGTATATATTTCCAGAATATTTTTGGAATATATTGCCTTTAATTGATTATGCAGCATTAAATAGATTAAATACAAATATAGGATATTTTGCCCGTGTTGATTTCAAAAAAGCTGATAAAATTAAAGTTAAATTGATGAATAATTTAATTAATGGGAAACTTGATGAGGACACAATGTATGTTATAAAAGAAAATTTATTGAGAAAAATTATTGTTAGCTCACAAATAAATTTTCCATATAAAGTAGTAGAGGCAGATGGTTTTTTTCTTTTATTACCAAATTGGAAAGATAGATCTAAAGATGAAGAAAAATTAAATTGGAGTAGATCTAACTTATACAAATTAGGAACTAATATTTCTTTAGAAACAAGTGAAAGTAATTTTAAAGACTATTTAATCTTATTTAATGGCTGGAATGTACCCGAGGGTAAAGGTACTTGGTCTGAAGGTGATATTTCCACAATTTTTCTTATTCTTGAAAAAAAACCAGAAGCTGATTTAGTTTTAACTATCCATGCTATTCCTTTTGTAACCGAAAAACATAGTTTGATGGTCAAGGTTTTGGTGAATAATAATTTAGTAGGTAAGTTACAATATAAACTTAATAATTTTTCTTATGATAATAAGATAAAAATTCCAAAGACATTAATAAACACTAATAATTTATTAAAGATTCAATTCATTTTTAAAAAACCGATTTCACCAGCTATGCTAAAGATAAATGGAGATACACGTAAATTAGGTCTTTTCTTTTCTTCTTTAAGCTTAGACTCCAAAAATATTTCATAATTTCATAAATATTGTTATCGACAAATTTACACGGGAAGATATTTAAAAATGAAAAATTATAATGATGAGATTATCAAAATATCAATAGTAGTTCCTGTCTATAAAGAAGAAAAAAATATTATTCCATTTTTAAAAAGTACTGTATCGATTTTGCAAAAAATGAAAATAAACTATGAGATATTATTTTGCGTCGATCCTTCATCTGATAGATCAGAAGAAATTATTAAAGAACAAATGAAAAATAATTCTGCGATAAAGTTAATTTTGTTTTCCCGGAAGTTTGGTCAACCTGCAGCGACTATGGCAGGCATTTTACATTGTAAAGGCCAATCTTGCGTTGTAATTGATGTCGATTTACAAGATCCACCTGAACTAATTATGGATTTATATAATAAATTACAAGAAGGATATGAAGTTGTTTATGCAACTCGACGATCAAGAATAGGCGAATCATGGATTAAAAAGAGTATTGCTTATTTAGGTTATAGGTTAATTGCTAAATTAAGTGAGGTACCTATTCCACATGATACAGGGGATTTTCGAATTATTTCCCGACGCATTATAGAAGTGCTGAGGCTTTTACCGGAAAAACATGGATTTTTGCGAGGATTAGTCGCATTTATCGGTTTTAAACAAACTTTTATAACGTTTGATAGAGAAGCCCGATTATATGGAAAAGGAAATTATAATCGATTTATTGGGGGGCTAAAAATTGCTATAAATGCCCTAATAAGTTTTAGTAGTCGTCCTTTACATATGATGTCAATCACTGGTTTTTTTACGGCAGCTTTTGGTTTTTTATTAGGTGGAATTTATGTATTTCAAAAAATAATTGGAGTAAATTTAACCCCCGGTTTATCCACAACTGTGCTTTTAGTAACTTTTTTTTCTGGCATTCAATTATTGTTTTTAGGTTTGATAGGAGAATATATAGGCCGAATTTATGATGAGGTTAAGCACCGACCTATGTATATTATAAATAGTATTATTTGTAATCATAAACCCATTTTGCAAAAAGATATTCCAGATAAAATTGAATATCTTTAATTGTTTAGGTAATTAAATTAGAGTTTAAAAGGATTTTAAATTGCGCTATTTTATAACGGGCTGTGCAGGATTTATTGGAAGTCATTTAGTTGATCGTCTATTAATGCAAGGTCATGAAGTCGTTGGCTATGATAATTTGTCAACTGGACTGTTTAAGTTTTTGCAAGGTGCAGAACAGTTTTCTTCTTTTAAGTTTATTCATGCCGATTGTCTAGATCAAACAACTTTACAAGCAAGCATTCCTGCGCATTGTGATGGAATATTTCATTTTGCTGCTAATGCAGACGTACAATATGGTATTAATCATACCGAAAAAGATTTACAGCAAAATACGATTGCCACTTTTAATATCTTAGAAGCTATGAGAATTAAACGAGTAAAAAAAATAATATTTTCTTCGACAGGCTCAGTTTATGGTGAAGCAGATTTAATTCCAACGCCAGAAAATGCTCCTTTTCCCATACAGACCTCACTATATGGTGCTTCTAAGGTAGCCGCTGAAGCTTTAATTCAAGCTTATAGCGAAGCTTTTGATATACAAGCTTATATTTTTCGTTTTGTATCGATTTTAGGTGAACGCTATACACATGGTCATGTTTTTGATTTTTATCAAAAGTTAGAAAGTGATCCTACGAAATTAAAAATTTTAGGTGACGGAAATCAATCTAAGTCTTATTTATATGTACAGGATTGCATAGATGCCATTCTTGTAGCATTAAAAAAATCTAATGAAAAAATTAATATATTTAATTTAGGTACTAATGCTTACTGTCAGGTTAAAGATTCTGTTTCTTGGATTGCTGCAGAATTAGATATCACTCCAGAGTTATCTTATTCAGGAGGAAAGCAAGGATGGATAGGTGATAATCCTTTTATTTTCTTAGATTGCCAAAAAATCCGTTCATTGGGTTGGGAGCCTAAACTTACTATTCAGCAAGGTATTATAAAAACCCTAAATTATTTAAGAGATAATGCTGACTTAATGGAGGTCAAAGTATGAAGGTGGGCGTAGTGGGCTTATGGCACCTTGGTTGTGTCACCGCAGCTTGTTTAACAAAATTTGGCCATACTGTGATTGCTTTTGATGAAGATCCCCATGTAATTAGTAATTTAACATTAGGATTCCCTCCTCTCTATGAGCCTGGACTGACTGAGCTTATCCTACAAGGAATAAAAAATAATGTCCTAAATTTTATTAACACTCCCGACGGATTAAAAGATTTAGACGTTATTTGGATAACGTATGATACCCCAATTAATGATCTAGGACAGGCCAATGTAAATGAAGTCATACATAAGCTAAGAAAAATTTTTCCTTATTTTAAAACTAATGCCTTAGTTATTATTTCTTCGCAAATACCTGTTGGCACTACTCAAGAAATAAAGAATATATTTGTTCGTGAAAATAAAGAAAAACAATTTGATTTGGTCTATTCGCCAGAAAATTTACGCCTTGGTAAATCAATAGATTTATTTATACATCCTGATCGTATAATTATGGGTATTTGTTCAGAATCTAATAAAACTATTATCAAAGATTTGTTACAGCCGATAGCTGATAAAATCATTTGGATGTCGGTAGAATCTGCAGAGATGACTAAACACGCTATTAATGCTTTTTTAGCAACTTCGATTGTTTTTATTAATGAATTAGCGACGCTATGTGAATATTTTGGCGCGGATGCCCATTCTGTAACGCAAGGTTTAAAAACCGATATACGGATAGGTCCGAAGTCATATTTAAGTCCAGGGGGGGGGTTTTCTGGAGGAACTTTAGCTAGAGATATCAATTATTTATTACAAATAAGTGAAAAAAATTGCATTCCAGCCGATTTCTTCAAAGCGATTTTATTAAGTAACCAGAGACATGAATGCTGGTTACAAAAAAAAATAACTGAAAATTTTATAGAATTAAAGGGGAAAAAAGTTGCCATTTTAGGTTTGGCCTATAAGCCAGGCACTGATTCTTTAAGACATTCTTTACCCATAAAAATTAGTTTTTGGCTTAACTCGCAAGGGGCAATTGTAAATGCATATGATCCAGCAATATCTAATCTATTACCTGAATTAGAAGATATTATTAATTTAAAATACGATATTGATTCTATTTTGTGTGATGCAGATGCAGTTGTGATAGGAAATGAGTGTCCTGAATTTAAAGAGATAGATGTAGAACGATTTAGTTCAAAATTGCAATTTCCTTACGTGTTTGACATGAGTGGTTTTTTAAGTAAACATTTTGAAAAAGAAAAAAGAATTAAATATTTTAAAGTTGGACACAGTACATAGAGGGATATTAATGAAATTAGTTAATAAGAACGCAATTATTAGCGGGGCAAGTAAAGGTTTAGGAGCTGCTATTGCTCAGGCTTATGTCGAAGCGGGTGCAAATGTTGCTATTTGTGCGCGAAACACAATCCAACTTTTAAAAAAACAAGCTGAATTGCAGGCTATTGCTTCTAATAATACCAAAATTATTGCTATCCCTACTGATGTGGTTTCACTTGAGCAAGTAGATTATTTAATTAAAACAGCCGAAGAAGAATTAGGAGGGATAGACATTTTAGTAGCAAATGCAGGTATATATGGACCTAAAGGACCGCTAGACATACTTGATTGGCAAGCATGGAGTGATGCAATAGATATTAACTTAAAGGGCACTGTTCTACAATGTCGAGCAGCTATTCCTGTTTTAAAAAAACAAAAAAAGGGAAAAATTATTATCATATCCGGTGGCGGAGCAACAAAACCTATGCCAAACTTTAGTGCTTATGCCACTGCAAAAGCAGGTATTGTGCGTTTTTCTGAGACACTGGCTGAAGAATTAAAAGAATTTAATGTTGATGTGATGGCAATTTCTCCTGGTGCGCTAAATACCGGTTTCTTAGATGAGGTTTTAAGCTCAGGTCCAGAAAATGTTGGGCATAATTTTTATCAAACAGCGCTAGAGCAGTCAAAATCGGGAGGGACCCCTCTAGAATTAGCGGCAGATTTAGCGGTTTATCTTGCTTCTGATGCTGCAGATGGTATCACTGGGAAATTAATTAGTGCGGTTTGGGATCGTTGGAATGATTTACATGAATATTTTCCAGAAATTGCTACCACGGATATTTTTACATTGCGAAGAATTATTTCATGAAGTAATTCAATACGGAAGATAAAATATGAATGTTGCTATTATTGGTTGCGGCTTGATTGGTAACAAGCGGGCTCAATATTTAAAAGGAGGAAATTTACTATGCTGTGTGGATAAAAATTTATCCCGTGCGCAAACTTTAGCAGCCCAAACAAGCGGTTGTAAAACTCTTTCATGTTGGAAAGAAGTAATGATACAACCCGAAATAGAGATTGTTATTATAGCTACAACACATGAAATGTTATCAGAAATTTGTTTAGCAGCAGTTAATGCAGGAAAACATGTTTTAATTGAAAAGCCTGCTGCCAGAACCAGTAAGGAATTAGAGCCAATAATAGATAAAATCGAAAAATCAAAAGTAGTTGTAAAAGTTGGGTTCAATCATCGTTATCATAAAGCTATATTGAAAGCCTATGAATTAACAAAAGCTGGAGAAATTGGTGAGTTAATGTTTATTAGAGGTCGATATGGGCATGGGGGAAGATTTGGGTATGAGAAAGAATGGCGTTCCAATCCAGAGTTATCAGGTGGTGGGGAAATGATTGATAAAGGAATGCATTTAATCGATCTGTCACGCTGGTTTTTAGGTGATTTTTCAGAAATTGAGGGTTTTGCGCATACCTATTTTTGGGATAGATCTGTCGATGATAATGGATTTATTTTATTAAAAACGCCTTTAAAACAAACTGCTTTTTTACATGCCAGCTGCACAGAATGGAAAAATTTATTCTCGTTTGAAATTTATGGTAAAAAGGGTAAGCTTGATATACAGGGATTAGGTGGCAGTTATGGCGTAGAACGTTTAAGTTACTATAAAATGTTGCCGCATATGGGTCCTCCTGAAACCAGTATATGGGAATATCCTATGGGTGATGATTCATGGCAGTTAGAGTTTTCTGCTCTATTAGATGATATTAAGAATCGACGTCAAGCAAATCCTGGGCTAAAGGATGCTCATGCTGCTTTAAAGATAGTAGAAAAGGTAGCACAAGGATCAGGCTATGCTTATCACACGTAGTCCCCTAAGGATTTCGCTCGGTGGTGGAGGGACAGATTTACCTTCGTATTATCGCGAGCATGGTGGATTTTTAATTGCTGCAGCAATCGATAAATATGTATATATCACGCTACATCAAACTTTTGTAGAAGACTTAATTATAAAATATTCTAGTTTAGAAAAGGTCAATAAACTTGATGATATTCAACATCCTATTATTCGAGAATCGTTAAAATATATTGGTATTGAAGCCTCGCATTTAGAGATTTCCAGTATGGCCGATATACCTGCGGGCACAGGTTTGGGTTCATCAGGTAGTTTTACTACAGCGCTTTTAAAAAATCTCCATGCCTACAAAAAGAATCTTGTTCATCCTCAGGATTTAGCAGAACAAGCTTGTCATATTGAACTAGAGCGAGTCGCGGAGCCTATCGGAAAACAAGATCAATATATAGCAGCTTATGGTGGATTGACCTGTTTTGAATTTTCACCAGAGGGGAACGTTAACGCCAGCCCTTTAAAAATAGCACCCGATACATTTTATCAGCTTGAGGATAATTTACTGTTATTTTTTACAGGGTATTCACGTTCGGCATCCACTATTCTAAAAGAACAGGACGAAAAAAGTAAAAATAATGATCAAGAGATGATCGAGCATCTGCACTTTATTAAAGAAATTGCTTTAGAAAGTAAAACCGCTTTAGAAGCAGGTGATTTGGTTGAATTTTCTTCTTTGCTGAATAAGCATTGGACACATAAACAAACCCGATCTAAAAAAATGAGTAATGAAAAAATTAATCAATGGTATGAGCTCGCTCTTAACAATGGTGCTTTAGGCGGAAAATTAATTGGTGCAGGTGGAGGAGGTTTTTTGATGTTTTTTGCAAAGGAGAAAGTACTATTACGTCGAGCTATGCGTGAGGCGGGTTTGCCGGAAGTTAGATTTCGTTTTGATTTTGAAGGTACTAAGTTAATAGCTCAATCATAAAATGAATAAATTATTTCCTATAGTTATTTTAGCCGGTGGTTTAGCGACACGTTTAGGTTCATTATCTAAAACTATACCTAAATCTTTAATATTAGTGAATGAAGAACCTTTTATTGGACATCAATTGCGCTTGTTAAAAAATCAAGGATTTGAAAAAATCGTTCTTTGCATAGGTTATTTAGGTGGCTTAATTCGGGACTATGTAAAAGAGGGTAGCCAATTTGGTTTATCTGTGACCTACTCTGAAGATGGCGAGCAATTGTTAGGCACAGCTGGAGCATTATACAAAGCTTCCTCCTTATTAGATGAAGCTTTTTTTGTTTTATATGGTGATAGCTATTTAATGGTTGATTATAAAATCATTCAAAAAAATTTTGAAGAGCAAAATAAACCTGTTTTAATGACTGTTTTTAAAAATAATAATAAGGGAGATAATAGTAATATCGAATTTAGTGATAATCGTATTATAAAATATGATAAAAAAAATAAAACCATTAATATGCAGTACATCGATTTTGGCTTGTCTTTATTTAAAAAAAATATTTTTACTAGTAATGATATTTTTAATGATTTAAGCGTTATTTTTCAGAAACTATTAGCAGATAACCGATTAGCGTGTTATGAAGTTTTTCAAAATTTTTATGAAATTGGTTCAATCAATGGCTTAAATGATTTTAAAAATTTAATTAAACAGCAAGAGGCATCTATATGGGCAATCACATAAAATGGCCTAAAATTTTTCCGGAATTAACTGAAGAACAAAAATGGATCAGTAATGATTTTATGCATTATTGGCATACTATATTACCTAAGCAATATACATTGATAGAAAATTTTAATAATAATTATGTTATTAAGAATAAACCACTCAACTTTACTAAAACCTTAGAAATTGGTGCAGGACTTGGTGAACATCTGTTTTACGAAGCTTTAACAATTGAACAACGAAAAAACTATGTTGCTTTAGAATTACGTGCAAATATGGCAGAAAAAATAAGAAATAACCATCCTGATATACGAGTTTTAGTAGGTGATTGCCAGCAAAAGATCGCAGCTCAAGATAATGAATTTGATAGAATTCTAGCAATACACGTACTAGAGCATCTTCCAAATTTACCTGAGGCGATCAAGGAAATTTATAGAATATGCCATAAAGGAAATGGATTTTTTTCTGTAGTGATCCCTTGTGAGGGAGGGAAAGCATATTCATTGGCAAGAAAAATTTCTGCGCAAAGGCTTTTTGAAAAACGATATAAACAATCTTATAATTGGTTTATAGAGCGAGAACATGTAAATCTTTCTACTGAAATCTTGGACGAGATTAATCCTTATTTTAACTTAGAATCCCGCGAATTTTTCCCATTTAAATTTTTACCTTATACGTGGTGTAATCTTTGTATAGGATTTACGTTTAAACCAAAAAAAGGATAGATTTGAAATAAAAAATTTACATTTTAAAGTGGAATTTTCTATGTTTATAGAGCAATTTTTGACAGAAGCACAGCTAATTATTAGTAAATTAGATTTAAAAGCTATTGATCAAATAATAGATTTATTAGTTGATTTGCGTGAAAAGAAAGGTCGTCTCTTTTTTTTAGGTGTGGGTGGTAGTGCGGCTAACGCTTCACATGCAGTGAATGATTTTAGAAAAATTGTGGGAATAGAAACTTATAGTCCAACAGATAACATTTCAGAATTAACTGCGCGTATCAATGATGACGGGTGGGAATCGGTTTTTGCAAACTGGTTGGCAGTCAGTCATTTATCTATCAAGGACATGTTATTTGTTTTGTCGGTGGGTGGAGGAGATTTAGAAAAAAATATTAGTCCAAATCTTGTAGCTGCTTTAGATTATGGGAAGGAACAAGGTTCTAAAATAGTGGGTATTTTGGGCAGAGACGGGGGATATACCGCAAAAATCGCAGATGCTTATGTATTAATTCCGACTGTTAATGTCGAGTGTATTACTGCCCATGCAGAAGCTTTCCAGGCAGTGATATGGCATTTAATGGTGGCACACCCTAAATTAAAGTTGATGACCACAAAATGGGAATCTGTGGCGACATAAATTAGTTATTGCGATCCGGAATGTGCGCCAAAAAGAAACATACTCACAGTAATTGGATTACCTTCCATTTGAAGTCATACTCATGACATTCGTTCGCTATGGCGAAGTTTTTTTATTATCTTTTAGTTAAGGAGTAGATTGGATGAAACTCAAAGATTTAACTGTTAAATTATTTGCTGACGGAGCAGAGATAGCCACCATGTTGGATTTATATAAAAATCCTTTAATAAAAGGTTTTACAACCAATCCTACCTTAATGAAAAAATCTGGCATTACTGATTACCGAAAGTTTGCTTTAGAGATTTTACAAGCAATTCCCGACCGACCGATATCATTTGAAGTTTTTTCTGATGAGCTGAGTGAAATGAAACGCCAAGCATTGGCTATCAATGCATGGGGAGAAAATGTTTATGTTAAAATCCCAATTACGGATAGTTGTGGTAAATTTACTTTCGCATTGATTGAAGATCTTGCTCAGAAGGGTGTTAAACAAAACGTGACAGCATTGACGACGCTAGAGCAGATAGTAAAAGTAAGTCAGGTTTTAGGAACCAATACGCCGGCGTATATTTCGGTATTTGCGGGTCGGATTGCTGATACCGGTATCGATCCAGTACCGTTGATGACTAAGGCTATCGAACTTTTAAAAGATAGGCCCAATCAAGAGCTAATTTGGGCTAGTCCTAGAGAAGTGCTGAATATTATTCAGGCCAATAATATACATTGTCATATTATCACCTTGACCAATGATATTTTAAAAAAATTAGATTGGATCGGCAGAGATTTGACCGAAGTGTCTTTGGCAACAGTGAAAATGTTTAGAAATGATGCCCTAGAGGCTGAGTTTGTATTATAAAAAAAATGAGATAAAAAATGTTTGACTTATTATCTGCTGGGCTTTGTTTCTGCATTACCGTGTTCTGTATTCTTCTATTGCGCCCATTAGCCTTACGTCTCGGTTTAATTGATACACCGGATATTCGCAAGCAACATCAAGGAAATATTCCTTTAATTGGCGGTTTAGCGATGCTAATGGGTTTATTAGTCGGCTTATTAACTTTACCAATTTCACTACAAAATTATCGTAGTTTTATTGCTGGTTCTGCTTTATTAGTCTTTGTTGGTTTCTTAGATGATTTTAAAGAGTTATCAGCGAAAAGTCGTTTTTTTGCGCAAATTGTTGCAGTGTTATTAATGATTTTTTGGGGAAAAAATTATATTGCACATCTAGGTAATTTGATTTTTTTAAAGGATATTCATTTAGGTCATTATACTAGTTTAATAGTGACATTGATTGCTGGATTGGGAATTATTAATGCCATCAATATGATAGATGGTGTGGATGGTTTAGCAGGAACTTTAGTATTAGTCGAATTAATTTTATTGGTGGGTTGTGCGATAATTACGCAGCATTTTTCAGCGACTACGCTGTTACTTTTATTGGCAGCGAGTATTCTAGGTTTTCTTTGTTTTAACTTTCCTCTTCCAGGTCGCGCACATGCGCAAATATTTATGGGCGATGCGGGAAGTATGTTGTTGGGATTTGCTTTAGTATGGTTTTTAATTGAACTATCGCAAAGCACATTTCGACCGATAACACCTGTGACAATGTTATGGATAATGTCGGTGCCATTATTTGATGCGACTGCAGTGATGCTTTATCGCTTAATAAAAGGACAATCCGTTGTTTTTTCTGATAGACAACATGGCCATCATTTATTATTAGCGCTAAATTTTTCTCCTTTACAAATTAATTTACTTTTCGGTAGTATAAATTTTGTATTGGGTTTAGTCGGTTTGTGCGCTTTTTATTATCAATTTAACGAAAGCATCATGTTTATGAGTTTTTTAATACTTTTTATTATTTATTTTTTTGCTGCTAATTATTGTCGCAATTCGTTAATAAAAAATTGAAAATAGTTTATTTTTTGTGCGTTTATTAACTGAAACTTAAAAAATACTTGCATTCTTTTACAATTATGTATAAAAACTAAGTGTCACTAGATGTTCTATAGTGTAATGCTATAAGCAGTGGATTAGTGACAGAAAAATTTTTCTTATCCATTTTATTACAGGGGATAGATGATCATGATCATGAAAAAGTCAGGTTTAGTTATTGCTGCCGCTGCAGCTGCTATATTCTTGTCTGGTTGTGCAACAGGTGCGCGAAACATACCAGAAAACACACCAATCTGTGAAACACCTTGTGCAGCGCCATGCGCAGCTCCATGTAATACATGTAAATGTATGAGCCGATGCAAGCAAGTATGTCCTCCAAAACACCGAAGACATCACCGCCACCATCGTCGTTGCAGAACCGCTGAAAATGCAACCAGTCAATTGAACGGATAATAATTAATTAATCTATGATTTAATGGCTGTTCATTAGCCATATGACTGTGTACAATAAAGCCGCGTAACAATACGCGGCTTTTTTTTATTAAAAGATTTTTTATAGGTTAATACCTTAATGGATGCTTTTTTAGGTTTTGGTCTTGGTTTACGTACCCAACATTATTCTTACATTTTAAAACATCTTCCCGAAGTAGATTGGTTTGAAGCGATTACTGAAGACTATTTAGTACCTGGCGGAAAACCACTGCATTATCTTAATCGTATACGCGAAAACTACCCCTTAGTGATGCATGGTGTTTCTTTATCGATAGGAAGTTGTGACCCGCTTAATGCAGAATATTTAAAAAAAGTAAAAATATTGGCTGATAAAATACAGCCGGCTTGGATCTCCGATCATTTATGTTGGACAGGAGTTGATGGCTTAAACATGCACGACTTATTGCCATTACCTTACACCGAAGAAGCTTTGAAACATGTGGTTGATCGCGTTAAACAAGTACAAGATTTTTTAGGCCGACAGATCTTATTAGAAAATGTTTCAAGTTACATAGAATATCGCGATTCTAGCGTAACGGAATGGGAATTTTTAACCGCTATAGCCGAACAAGCTGACTGTTTTATCTTACTCGATATTAATAATATCTATGTCAGCTCTGTAAATCATCATTTCGATCCATTAGACTATTTAAACGCGATCCCCATCCATCGAGTACGACAGTTTCATTTAGCCGGACATAAAAATTGTGGCGATTATATTATTGATACACATGACGCACCGATTATCGATGGCGTTTGGTCCCTTTATGAACAAGCAGTAAAAAGATTTGGTAGAGTTGCTACCATGATAGAACGTGACGATGCTATACCGGAGTTTCCAGTTTTATTCGGCGAGTTACAACAGGCCAAAAAGATAGCAGAAAATAGTTGGAAAGAAGATGTCTGCATTAGCTAATTTGCAACAGTGTTTGCAAACTCATGTAATGGGTGAAAATGCGCAAATTTTAAACCAGTTGGTGTTGCCAATAAGAGGTACGATACACGAACGCTTAGAAGTCTATAGCAATGCTTATGATTGGCGCTTAATAGATGCTTTATATCAAGAATATGGGTTGCTGGCTAAGCTAGTAGGTGATGAAGCCTTTACAGAGCTAGCAGAAGCCTTTATCGATGCATACCCGTCACAGTTTTATTCGATAGCAAAGTTTAGCGAACCATTAGCGCAATTTTTACGCGAGGATGAGGTTTATTCTGAACAGGCACATTTGAGTGAAATAGCACAATTGATCAAAGCCTTGATCACTAGTTTAGAAGCAGCCGATGCGCCCTGCTTGAACTTTGCAGCATTAGCCAATGTGGTTGAACAAAACTGGCCGTCCTTATGTTTTAAGTTTCATCCGTCAGTGCAATATTTCAATTTTAATTACAATAGCTATGCAATATGGAAAGCCTTGGTCCAAGAAAAATCCATACCCGAAGTACTAAAGACTAACAGCCATTGCGTAGTTTGGCGTAAAGGATTACAGTCCTACGCTGTAGCTTTAACCGATGCAGAAGCCTTAGTCTTAACTCGTATACAACAAGGTTCTTGCTTTGCAGATGTCTGCGAAGCAGTTTATGATAAAGGGTTTATGAGTGAGTCCCAGGCTGCTAACTTTGTAGGCAATTTATTAGCGCATTGGTTAAATAATCATTTATTTTCGGAGGTTCAACTCTCTTAGATGGCGACACGATATATATTCATTACCGGTGGCGTAGTTTCTTCCTTAGGAAAAGGTATTGCTGCAGCTTCCTTAGGGGCCATTTTAGAGTCTAGGGGACTAAAAGTTAGCTTGCTAAAGTTGGATCCCTATTTAAATCTTGATCCTGGCACTATGAGTCCCTATCAGCATGGCGAAGTGTTTGTCACTGAAGATGGGGCAGAAACCGACTTGGATCTAGGTCATTATGAACGTTTTGTGCGCGCCAAAATGACCAAAGACAATAATTTTACCGCCGGACAGATTTATGCCCGCGTATTACGAAAAGAGCGTCGTGGTGATTACTTAGGTGGAACGGTGCAGGTTATTCCACATGTCACCGATGAAATCAAACAAGCCATCCTAAAAGGGGCCCATGGTGCCGATATCGCTTTAGTCGAAATTGGTGGAACTGTCGGTGATATAGAGTCTTTACCATTTTTAGAAGCTATTCGTCAATTACGCATTGAACTCGGTAGCCAATTCACCTTATTTATTCACTTAACCTTAGTGCCTTATATTAGCACTGCTGGTGAGATAAAAACTAAGCCTACTCAGCATTCAACCAAAGAACTACGCTCGATTGGTATTCAGGCCGATATGCTTATTTGCCGTTCCAAAGAAGAAATTCCGGAACATGCACGCGAAAAAATTGCATTGTTTACTAATGTTGAACTATCCGGTGTTATTTCCTTGCCGGATGTGAATAATATTTACCGGATACCATTGCTGTTGCATCAACAAAGTGTGGACGAAAGAGTGTTGCAGCGTTTTGGCTTGAAAGATTATCCACCAGCCGATTTAAAAGCGTGGGCTGAAGTGGTTGCTGCCAAGGAAAACCCCACTGCAGAAGTAAAAATTGGTATGGTTGGAAAATATATGGGCCTGGCTGATTCTTATAAATCATTAAGCGAAGCTTTAGTGCATGCGGGGATTAAAACTCACACACATGTGAATGTGGTATATATCGATGCCGAAGCCTTAGAGCAGCAGGGCGTAAAATTACTCGAGCCTTTAGATGCGATTTTGGTACCGGGTGGTTTTGGTAAACGAGGAATAGCGGGTAAAATTCTAGCGGCACAATATGCGCGTGAAAACAAAATTCCTTATCTAGGGATTTGTTTAGGTATGCAAACAGCATTAATTGAATTTGCTCGTCATATAGCCGGATTAAGCAATGCCCATAGTACGGAATTTGATGCCGATACACCTTATCCAGTCGTCGCTTTGGTGACAGAATGGACGACTGCCGATGGTCAACTTGAAAAACGCGATAAAGATTCAGACTTAGGTGGTACGATGCGTTTAGGTGGTCAAATTTGCTGTCTAAAGCAAGGGACCAAGGCAAGAGAGTTATATGGACGTGATAGTATTATTGAGCGTCATCGACATCGATATGAAGTTAACGATCAATTACTTCCTGCTTTAGAAAAAGCAGGGCTAATTGTTTCAGGCCGTTCCGAAGATAGGGCGTTGGTAGAAATGATCGAATTAGAAAACCATCCTTGGTTTATAGGTTGTCAATTTCATCCGGAGTTTACATCGAACCCACGCGATGGCCATCCATTATTTGTGGGCTTTGTCGAGGCTGCAAAATTGCAGCATAAACATTTAACAGAAAGTGCTAATTTACCATCGAGTTTTTAGAAATTTCTGGAAAAAATTAATTACTAGAAACTGGTTTTATACAGGAAACAACACATCTAATCCCAAAAGGGTATGTTATCCATTTTCCTAACCTTAATTCTATATGCATAAGCGTAGATAACAATTTATTTTTGCTGGTTTGACGAATTTTCTTTTCCATTATTTTACGCTGTTCGATATCTGGTTTTGACAATAGGCGTTTATTCCATAGCTTAGCTACGAAAAAAGCGGGATAAATTAAAGTACCTAGATGCGAACGATTAGTGATTTTAAATCCTTGTTTTGTAATTAATTTACATAGCTTAGAAAGCTTATATCGGCGAAAATGCATGCAGATTTTATCATGCGCATCATATAAATGAGGGCCTGCAGGTACTTCCAGAATGAGGATACCATTAGGTTTCAAAATACGAAAAATTTGTTTTAAAGTAGTGACGTCATCTTCTATATGCTCTAAAACATTTAACAAAATAATCGCGTCTATGCATTTATCAGGGAGAGGACATTGCAATATATCAAAGCGTAATAAAGGAATAGGGAGACGTTTAGATAATTCTAAAAGAGGCTTATAAACTACATCAGAACCAATAAGAGTTGCATGAGGGAGCAATTGCTGAATTCTTTGTAACATATGGCCAGATGAACAACCTATTTCCAGAATGCTTGGTTTAGCTACTATTGACAAGTTTTTTTTTAATTCAGAGAGTGTATAATTTCTTGATGCTTGATGAATAAAATGATTTTCTCCTGCCGCATTCTCATGATAGGAGGTAAGTTCATCGTTCCAGCCGGCATTATTAGTGCTGTAATGCAATATTTTAGTTCGTTCATCTCCAACCCGAAAATCATGACCAGTCCATATTGGATAAGGACCATTTTGCATCAGTGGGGGCAATTGAAAGGGTAGCTCCATTGTATATTCCTTTATAGATGAATAGCTTGACCAATAAGGTTTAGTATTTTACAGGAAATTTTTTTTATTTCCTAAAATAAAACCTTTAAATGAAAGCTATTTTCAAGAATGAGGCTCTGAATGTTGACGAGCTATATTGAGCTGAGTATATTCATGGCTTAAAAGATTTTTTGTACTTAAAAAACATAACAGCAGAATTATGGCTAAATCCGTATTGTATAAAAAATATCATCTTGCCTGGGGTGATATTTCAGAGGGCTTTAAATCGTGGCGAATTTGGTTATTACTTGCTTGGCATGAGGTAAAGCTTCGCTATCGCCGATCTACCTTAGGTCCTTTTTGGATCACTATCAGTATGGCGATTACTATCTATAGTATGGGGGTACTTTACGGCCATTTATTCAAGATGGATTTAGCGGTGTATTATCCTTTTCTTGCAACCGGTATTCTAGGTTGGAATTTAATTTCGTTGATCGTTAATGATGCGACCATGACATTTGTAAATGCCGATCAATTCATTAAACAAATGAAACAACCGTATTCAGTCTTTCTATTTCAGTCGGTCACACGAAATTTTATTATATTTTTTCATAATATTTTAGTGTTGGTCCCTCTGATATTATTTTTTCATCTCAAAATTAATGCAAATACATTATTTATGTTTATTAGTATACTCATACTTTGGATCAATGCTGTTTCTTATAGCACGATACTTGCTCTTTTAGGTACAAGGTTTCGTGATATACCTATATTGGTAGCCAGCTTAATTCAAGTGGTTTTTTTCTTAACACCCATAATGTGGTCACCTAGTATTTTACCAGAACGCTATCATTTTATTATTAACTATAATCCATTTGCACAATTCATGGAATTATTTAGAAATCCTTTATTAGGCACGTTACCATCAAGTTATTCACTAGCTACAACTTTGGGCTTAACTATCATAGGTTTATTAGGCGCATTTATAATATTTGATCGCTATCGATCTAGAATAGCCTATTGGTTATAAAGAGTATTTTGAAATGGCATTAATACAACTTAATTCCTTATCTATTGATTTTCCTATTTATCATCTAAATGCGCGTTCAATTAGAAAACGCTTCCTGCGCCTTACAGGTGGAGCTTTACGTAAGGAAACAGCGCATACGGTTATTGTTAAAGCCTTAGACAATATCACCTTCACATTAGAACATGGTGATCGGGTTGGTCTGATTGGCCATAATGGCGCAGGGAAAAGTACTTTACTACGTGTACTTGCTAAAATCTATGAGCCTAGCCAGGGGAGTATACACATTCAAGGTAGAGTTTCTCCTCTGTTGAATGTCATGTTAGGAATTAATCCAGAATCAACAGGTTATGAAAATATTTTAGTGCGCGGGCTTTTACTGGGGCTTAGTCAGGAAGAGATTCAAGCAAAGATGCAAGAAATTGCGGAATTTACTGAGCTAGGTGAGTATTTATCAGTGCCAATTCGTACTTATTCTGCCGGTATGCAATTGCGTTTAGCTTTTGCAGTTGCAACCTGTATTAAACCAGATATCCTATTGATGGATGAAATGATCGAGGCTGGGGATGCAAATTTCAAAAAGAAAGCAGAAGGTCGTTTAGCAGAATTTATTGAACGGTCTAGTATTATGGTGCTAGCATCACATTCGAATGAAACTATTCAAAGGCTTTGTAATAAAGTCGTGCTATTGGAAAAAGGAAAGCTTAAATACTTTGGACCTATAGAAGAAGGGTTCGAAAGATATACCGCTTTAAATAATTAATGAAAAAATATAAACTATTAAGTTTATTTTAATTTTTTTTTAATTTAGATTAATGGATTGATTTAAATGTTTTTAAACAAAAAAATTCTTTGTTTTATAGAATATGTTTGGCTATTAGGTTTATTAATATTTGTTAGTTTGTTATATTTAAGCCAAAAAAATATAGGCTTATTTTTTGATTCAGATCAATTACTTATTCCTAATTTTTTTAAAGATATTTTTTTAAATAATAACCATTATAACGATTGGTTTTTATCCCCGGCGCCGCATTTTTTCCCGGACATGATCTTATATTTTCCAATTATTTTTGTTTGTAAAGATATATATTTACAGTTTTTAGTTTATATTCATTTAATATTGTTGCTAACCTATTTTATAATTAAGTATATATATCAATTGTATTTTTCTAAAAAAAAATCTACATTTTTTGCTTTAACAGTAATTAGTAGTCTGTTTGTTTTGGCATTTACAGTCAATACCCCTTATATGTGGTTACCAATGCCAGCTGCACATTATGGAGAATTTCTAATAGGCCTATTACTTATAATTATTATAACTAAATTGCTAGATAATAACGAATTAAATTTTAAAAAATATTTTTTATATAGTAATTCAGCAATATTAATTTTTGCTAGTAGCGCATCAGATTTATTGTTTATAATACAGTTTGTCATTCCATTTTTCATATCTTATATTTTTTTATATATAAAAAAATACATAAATTTTGGTAAATTTTTATTAATCAGTACTTTATGTATTATCCCAGCGATGATAGGAGGACTATTATCTAAATATATAGTGCCACATGAAATATTGTATGGTTATTTAGCGCCATCTGCGCAAAAAATATCATTGAATACTATCAATATACAACTATCGGCATTTCTAGCAGCTATTAAGATAGCAATTAAGTATTTACCAGGAAATGTTTTTCTAATATTTTATTTAAGTTTGTTTTTTATAATAGGGATGATTCTATTTAATAAAACAAAAATAAGAAATTTTTCTTTTAGTATAAGAATAATATTTTTGTGTACAGTTATTTTTTTAAGCATAATTATAAATGCAGTCGTCTTATGCCTCTTTACCCAACCAAGT
>JBDKHQ010000088.1:0-26715 GCA_039797585.1 Pseudomonadota bacterium
TATTTTGAAACTATTAACAAAGAAAATGTAACTATAAATCAAAATCAAAGAAATGCCTTCAGTTATTTAATGAAATTGACAGTTAAAAAATATAGAAGACCTAGTGATTTTATTAATCAAGTATTTCCAGATTATATAGAACCTGAATTAACAATGTCCGAATCCGCTTGGTTAATTGTTCGTTTATTTTATATTTTTATTTCTTGGTTTAACAAGCCTAAATCAAATCTTAAGCATTTTTCAGATGCTGAAAAATTTTTATCCGCCGTGAGAATAGCGCAGGATCCTTCATGCGCAATTGAACGGAATGAAGAATTTAATGATGCATTGGATATAATTGTAATTAAATTTCTTCACGATGAAAAAATTGTATCTCCATCATCGTATATTCCCATTAATAAAACGAATTTGTCGGAGGAATGGGAGGCCTATAAAAATAATCCATCGCATCAATTTGATTGTTTAGATATAGATAATTTATTACATTGCTTAGCTTCTAGAATACGATCTTTAAGGAGCTCCGAGGAAAAAAATTACTTGTTTATCGGTTTACCTGCTTTAAAAGATTTTGTTTACAAAAAGGATTTATCATCATTTAAAGAAAAATCTCAAGAAATAATGAATTTTCTAAAGAAAAATAGTTCTCAGCAAAACATAGAAGTAATACAAAGTATAAAAAATATTTCTTTAAAAATTATACAAAGACTTTATATTTTAAATAAGAAATCTTTGGTGAACGAAAATATTTATTTAACCAATAATCTAATAAAAGAAAAAATTGAAAAAATGAAATTTTATTATGAAGCCTATAGGGCTAATTGGGAAAAATCTTATGGGCTCAAAGCAACTACCACTAATTATTATGAAATCTTAAATAGCTTAGAAAACGTGCTTTATGATGTTTGCTATATACGAAATATCATTGGAGTAGCAGAAAATACTAATGTACAGCGATTTAAAGACATTTTGCAGCGGCTTGAAAATTTTTCTGGAAACGTTATCCTTAAAAATTTATCCGAAGATATGATTGACTTAAGTAATTTTATCTCTGAGGAAATGTCATTTTTTCAACCTGAAGAAATTGAAGAATCTAATCAAATAAACTTGGTTGATGCTGCTGAGTGGGATGATGAATCGAATATTTCTGAAACGCCTAATGTTGAGCAATTAGAACAAGAAGAAAGCTTAAATACAGAAGAAGTTTCTACCACTAAACTAGATAGTCAATCTGATAGTGGTATTTCAGAAAACGAAGTCGAATTTCAAAACTTATCCGGGCAGTCTAGAATTTTAACCTATGAATCTAGGCCCGCCTTTTTTGTAAGATCAACCGACCAAGCTGAAAATTCAAACATAATAAGGAGATCTTTTCGTAACTCATATCATGGATAAGGCATTGTGACTATAACAATGCCTTGTGGTATGAGTTACATTTTTTTGGGGAAACGAACTTCAACTTGGAGTCCAGTGCCTTCTTCAGGTGTATCTAAGGCTATCGATCCTTTATGTAGTTTTGCAATTTGTTCTACGATAGCCAGTCCTAAACCACTGCCTTGTGCATTCGTTCCTAAGACACGGAAAAAACGTTCAAAGACACGCGCACGCAATTTATCAGGAATACCCGGTCCATTGTCTATTACTTGTAATATGATGGAGTCGGAGGTATTAAAGATAAGGACCTTAATAATCCCTCCCTTAGGGGTATAACGAATAGCATTATCGACTAGGTTGCGGATTAATACATGTAAGCCAGTGGTATTCCCTAACAATTTATAGTCAGATTCTTTTGCAATTAATTCAATTTCGATCTGTTTAAGGATAGCTTGTGGTGCTAATTGCGCGACAACTTCAGCCGCTATGCGCGACAAGTTCACTTGTGTAAAGTGTTCCGGCATGATGGTTTCCGGGCTTAAGCGACACAATGTCAGTAATTGTTGGATGACATGTGAACAACGATCAACGCTCGCAATGACTTGCTTTAAATGCATATAGCATTCTTGTGGATCCGTCGTTTTGAGTGCTACTTGTGCTTGTGTTTTTAAAGCAGCGAGAGGTGTATGTAATTCGTGAGCGGCATCAGCGGCAAAACGTTGTTCGCGTTCGAATGCCTGTTGTAAACGTAAAAAAAGCTTATTCAGCTCGTCCACCAAAGGACTTATCTCTACAGGAACTTCATTTAAATCTACGGGATCTAAATGATCAGCCGCTCTTTCTGCCATTTCTTTAGCAAAAAAACGAATACTTTTTAATCCGCTACCTATGATTAACCAAATAAACATTCCTGACAAAGGATAAATAAATAGTGTGAGGTAAGTATCACTGACTAGCATGTCATGAATCATGGTGTGACGTGCCGCGTATTGCTCTGCTAAGACCAAAATGACACCGCGTTTGCTATCGTAAATACTGAAAGTACGCCATTTTTGGCCATCGATCATTTTATCGCTTAGTCCTGGTTTACTAATGAGAGGCGCGTTCGGTGTTTTTTCTGAACTTAATAACAACTTGCCATCGCCGTCCCATAATTGAAATTTATAGCGTAATTGTTTTTGAGTGATATCTGTTAAATTTAGGAGCGTGGAGGAGGAGAGGTTTTTTTTTGGAATATTTCCCGTATTGAGCTGTGATTGAATGACCCTAAGTGCTGCGGGCGTTAAGAAACGCGGGTTATTAGTGATGGTTTTAAGCAGCGAACCCGTTTCTACCAATAAATTATCCAGACCCACATTAATGGCTTGAGTGTCTATATAATAATTGCCAAACGCAGTGATGATGATAGTTGCGACAACCGTGCTTAATAGATTAAACAGTAAAAAGCGTCTAATCGAAAAAATAGTGAACATTAATTATTTTCCTTCTCCGCCATATACCCCACACCACGTATTGTTCGAATAAAATTGGTATCTACTAATTTCTTTCGTAAATTATGGACGTGTACTTCTAATGTATTACTATCAATTTCATCACCCCAGCCATAGAGGCATTGATTAAGCGAGTCACGCGAGACAACATGGCCGGCATTTTCTAACAGTTTTTGCAATAAACTAAATTCACGACGAGACAGACTAATTGCCTGTCCTTTGAGTGTGACGGTAAATGAGCTGGGATCTAATTCGATATCGCGATACGTCAATAGAGGGGCGGCGCGGTTGCTGGAAAAACGTCGTTGTAATGCCCGAATTCTGGCAGATAGTTCATCTAAGTCAAAAGGCTTAGTTAAATAATCATCAGCACCACTATCTAAGCCCTTTATTCTATCTTCGATAGCATGACGCGCTGTTAATATCAGTACAGGCATAGTGATGCCCGCTGCGCGCATTTCGCGTAGAACAGTTAATCCAGGTAGACCCGGTAAATTTAAATCGAGTAGGATGACATCAAATGTTTCTGTTTTGATAGAGCTTAAGGCGGTTCGGCCATCGGTTAGCCAATCAACCGTATAGCCATACTGTTTCAGCCCTTTGTGAATCCCATCACCTAATGCTCCATCATCTTCAACTAATAGAATGCGCATAGTTTGCTTTGCCTCATTATTGTTATTTTTATATTTTAAGCTCGCACTTAAAGATGCATATCTTTCAATTCATAGCGAACGGTAAATTCACTACGGGATGATTGCAAAGCAAGATGCCTGTTAGCATCGTGATGTGCAATGGTTATCCGATATTTTTTTATTACCAAAACGGTAATTTTACGATAAATTTGCCTTCTTTAACAGCTCTAAAAATTTATTTTCCGACAGAATGGTTAGACCTAATTCCTGAGCACGGGTGAGTTTAGAACCAGGGTCTTTGCCGACAATCACGTAATCGGTTTTTTTACTTACGCTAGAACCGACTTTTGCCCCCAGCTCTTGCAGTAACCTGATGGCTTGTTCGCGACTTAATTCAGATAAGCTACCGGTCAAAACAAAGCTTTTTCCGGTTAAGACCGAACTGTGCTGTGGGTTAATGATGCTAGGTTTTGGCCAAGTAATTCCAGTGGCCAATAGATGTTTGATGACTTCACGGTTATGAGGTTCACTAAAGAATTTTTTGACATGCGCCGCGACTATGGGACCTATATCGAGAATGGTTTGTAGGGCTGCTTCATCGGCCTGCATAATGGATTTCAGCTCTTGAAAATGTTGAGTAAGCTTTTGAGCCGTCGTTATACCCACGTCGCGGATTCCTAAGCCATATAGAAAACGGGTTAAACTGGTTTTTTTACTAGCGCGGATGGCGTCGCATAATTTCAAAGCAGATTTTTCACCCAGGTGCTCCAGATCGGCCAATTGTTCAGGCGTTAAATGATATAAGTCAGACACATCTTTAATTAAACCGGTATCGACTAATTGATCCACTAATTTATTGCCTAAACCTTCAATATTCATGGCTTTACGTGAGGCAAAATGTTTAATAGCTTCTTTACGTTGTGCTGGACAATAGAGCGCGCCACTGCAACGTGCGGCAGATTCTGTTTCTAGTTTAACGATATCTGAGCCACAAATAGGGCAATGTTTAGGTAGTTTTAAATGATGAGTGTTGGTGGGTCTTTTTTCTTTAACGACACTGACGACTTCTGGAATAACATCTCCTGCTCTACGGATGATAACCGTGTCACCTACGCGTACGTCTTTGCGATTAACTTCGTCCATGTTATGTAAAGTGGCATTGCTTATCGTAGCGCCGCCCACAAAAACCGGTTGTAATCGTGCCACCGGGGTTAAGGCTCCCGTACGACCGACTTGAAACTCTATGGCCAGCACTTGCGTAAATTCTTCTTGAGCCGGGAATTTATGAGCGAGTGCCCAGCGTGGAGCGCGCGAAACAAAGCCCAACTGCTGTTGTAAGGCAATAGCGTTTACTTTGTAGACGACACCATCAATTTCATAAGGAAGTGTAGGGCGTTGTTCTCCTATTTTATGATAATACGCTAAGCAGGCTGAAATATTTTTGGCAGTCTGAGTTTGTGGACAACGCGGTAAACCCCATTCTTCAAATTGGTTTAAAATTGCGGTGTGTGTGGGAGCCAATTTGCCATCTTCAATTTGTCCGACACTATGTGTAAAAAAAGCTAAAGAACGTTGAGCAGTAATTTTTGGATTTAATTGACGTAAACTTCCTGCTGCTGCGTTACGTGGGTTAACAAAGGTTTTTTCACCGGCTTCTTTTAGCCGGTTGTTGAGCTGTTGAAAAGCTTTTTTGGGAATATACACTTCTCCACGCACTTCTAATTGCGTGGGATAATCTGAGCCTCGAAGCTGTAAAGGAATACTCAAAATGGTGCGGATATTTAAAGTAATATCTTCTCCGGTATTGCCATCGCCCCGAGTTGCAGCACGAATTAATTGCCCGTTATGGTAGATTAAGCTCACAGCGATACCATCTAACTTGGGTTCACAGGCATATTCTAACTCTTTTTCGGTATGTAAACGTTCTTGTATACGCTTATTAAAAGCGAATACTTCTTTTTCCGAAAAGGCATTTTCCAAAGAAAGCATGGGGATAGCATGCTGGACTTGTTGGAAAGATGTTAAAGGAGTGTTGCCGACGCGTTGAGTAGGTGAATCATTGCCAATGAGCTCAGGATATTGTTTTTCGAGATCTTCTAAATCACGAAAAAGTTTATCGTAAGCCGCATCGCTAATTAAGGGCTCATCCAGAATATGATAACGATAGTTGTGTTCGTTAATTTTTTTTTTAAGTTCGGCGATTTTTTTTATAATAGTATTGGATGGTTTAGGCATAAGCATGTAGCTTTGAATGATAACAAGTCAGATCCTCAATCGGTTGTAGTTGTTTATCGCAGAGTACGCCACCCAGATCTTGGGCGAGAATTTGTGCGGTCTCCCACATTAAGTCAAACGCGGTCAGTGCAGATTTGACCTTGTGAATCGACATAAATAGGCATAATCCAGGACAAACTATTTCTCCAGTATTATCTAGATCAAACGTTCCGGGTTCGATAGCTGATGCGAGACTAAACAAAAGTTCTTTCTTGTTTACAGGATCGGCATAAAAATGAAAAATATTCATCTTGCCATAATGAAAGCCCGCACTAGTCAGCGTTTGAATGAGTTCATATCCTCGATAAGGTCTTTGTTGGGGAGCCATTAATTGTAAGATAATATAATTATCAATGTCATGTTGAGTGGTGGAATTTGTGTTGTTTGTGATTTCTTCTTTAAAATTTGATTTAGTTAATGTAGGTTCGAGTCGTGATGTGTTTAGCTCAGCTTTAGATGGAGGCTCTGTTATTGCATCCTCGACATTTAAATGAATTTTTTCTTTTTTACTACGAAAATGTCCATGCCAAATAATAAGTATTAAACCAAAAACTCCGAGGAAAATAATACTGGGTAAAATAATGAGTAAGTAGTCAATGTCCATTATATTGGTACCTCGGCCATGGCTATGGCTTTTTCTAGATCAACAGCGACCATCCGCGACACGCCAGGCTCATGCATAGTCACGCCTGCTAAGTGATGTGCCATTTCAATGGCTACTTTGTTATGGCTAATAAAAATAAATTGTACTTCATTCGACATCTCTTTCACTAACTTACAAAACCTCAGAACATTGGTGTCATCTAAAGGTGCATCAACTTCATCTAACATGCAAAAAGGCGCAGGGTTTAATTGGAAAAAAGAAAAAACTAAGGCCGTTGCGGTCAAGGCTTTTTCTCCTCCTGAAAGCAGGTGTATAGTGCTATTTCGTTTTCCGGGTGGTTGCGCCATGATGCAGATGCCACTACTCAGTAAATCGGGATCTTGGAGTTGTAATGAAGCGACACCACCTGAAAATAGTCTTGGAAATAAATTAGTAAAATTCTGATTGACCTTATCAAAGGTTTCTTTAAAACGGTGACGCGTTTCTTTATCCATTTTTTGAATGGCTGTCTGTAACATTTCTAAGGCAGCGGTTAAATCTTTATATTGATCTTCTAAGTATTTTTCACGCTCTGAAACTGTTTGTTGCTCTTCTAAAGCAGCAAGATTTACTGCGCCCATTTGTTCGATACGTTGAGTTAATTGTGTCAATTGCGTTTCACATTCAGCAATATCCATCTGCTCAGAGGGAATTTCTGATAAAAGTGTTTCCAGTGCATAACCTTGTTCTTGTAGTTGCTCTTCTAAGGTTTTAGCCCGTATACGTAATTCTTGTGAGTGTAAACGTTGTTGTTCTAAGCCATCCCGATCTAAATTAAGATTGGTTTCCAGTGTTTGTAATTGGTCTTCGGTGTGTTTAATTCTTTTATCGATGGTTTCTAATTGTGTTTGGCTGTCTTTAAGTTGTAGGCCAAGTTTATCTTTCTTACTGAGTTGTAGATTGAGTTGTTCCTGGAGTGAACTTATCGGATTTTCAGCAACGTCGAGCATTTTATGTAACTGACTCAGACGTTGTTCTAATTGCAACTGTTGCTGTTTTACGTTGGATAAAGTGGCAAGCTCGGTATTTAGTTGATGATGGGTTGCTTGTAAATGTAACTCATGTTGATGGAGTTCAGCTTCATTAGCTTTAGTGATACGAATAGATTCATTGCGTTGATTTTGTAATGTTTCTTTATCCTGCAAATAGATGTGCCGTTTTTTCTCCATTTGCTGCAGTTGTATATCCGCTATTATTTGTTCTTCACAGGTTTGCTGTAACTTTTCTAGGGTTATTTTATAATGTTGTTTGTTTTCTTGCAATTCTTGTTGTATCACTTGCAGACGTTGTTTAGCTTGCGATATGCGCGCTTGTTGTACTTTTTGTCGTGCACTTAAATCCGCTTGTTGGGCGATTAACTCAGCATAGTCCTTTTGTTGTAGCGCTTGCGCATCTTCCAGTTCTTTTAATTGCTTTTGCGTACATTGATAATCATTTTGCTTATTATCAAGCTGTTCTTGAATGTCTAGTTGCGCTTTTTGTAACTGAGCGATTTCACGTTCTCGTTGCAACAAGCCTGCTTTATGATCATGACCGGCGGTTAAGTGTATCCAATGATTACCTAAGCAAATTCCTTCGCGTGTGATGATAGATTCATAACTTTTCAATTGCTTGGTATGTTGCATGGCTTCAGACATGTTTTCTGCTACATAAACTCCCGCTAATAGGTGTTCAAGTGGCCATGGAGCGGTAAATTTACTACTGATAGGCGCTAACGCTAATTGATTCTGAAAGGTCGTTGCAAAATGTTCACACGGCATGGACTTTGTCATTAAGCTGACGGTATTCGGCGGTGGGTTATTTAAAAAAGCGTCTAATGAGTCACGGTCGGTAAAACATACGGCTTGGATGTGTTGATTTAAAGCAACTTCTACAGCACGTTCCCAACCGGTTTCAACTTGCAATAGCTGAGCGAGTCGAGGTTGTTCGGTTAAATTATGTTTTTTAAACCATTGCAACAGTGTATGTTCGCGTTTACCTAAAGCTTCTTGTTGCAAGGCCATTAGCGAAGCATATTCGCCTTGAGTGATTTGCAGGCGACTTTTTAATTGATCTAATTCTTTAGTGAGTTGTTGTAAACGGGAACGTTGTGCAACTATTTGTTGAGTTATTTGCTCACGTTGCGTTTTGCATTGTGTTTGTTTTTCTTCAACCTGTGCTAAAATTTCGCTTAAATCTTCAGGTTGCTCATCCTGAGGAATTAAAATGCTAGCTTGTTCATCATGATCCTGTTGCAAACGTTTGATACGTAAGTTTAAGGTTTCTGATTGCTGTTGATGATAATTGTTTTGTGTTAATGCACTATGCTGTTGTTGTTTGAGTTCAGCAAAAGAAGTCTGGATTTTTTCCCATTTTGTTTGCCACTCAGCATAATTTTTTTCAGCTTCTATTAACAAAGTTTGGCTTTGTTCAGTGGCTACTTGGAGCTCAATTTGTTTTTGCTGAAGTTCAGTAAACGTTTGCTTAATTCGAACCTGATTCACTTCGCTAGATTGGCATTGCTGTTCAAGAATCGATTTCTTTTTGGTTAAATCGGCTAGTTCGAGTTGATTTTGCTGAAGTTGTGTTGTTTGTGTGCGTAAATTTTCTTCCAAGCGCGTTATGTTATTGCCTAGCTCATAATATTCCGTCTGAATGTTATCAAAATTTAATCTTGCTTGGTTTTGTTGCGCACGATCGGCGACTATCTGCGCCGATAAATGCTGTTGTTCAAGTTGAGATGTGTGTAGTTGCTCTTCAACAGATTGTATTTCTTCTAATTGAGAGTGTAGTTGTTCCTGAAATGTTTGATAACGTAAGGTTTGTAGTTGAGCTTTTAGCAGACGTTCTTCTTGCTTAAGTGTTTTATAACGCTCCGCGGCATTAGCTTGACGCTGTAAATGCTTAAGCTGCTTACTGAGTTCTTCTCTTAAGTCGTTTAAACGATTTAAATTTTCCTGTGTATGTTCTAAGCGTAATTCAGTTTCACGACGTCGTTCTTTATATTTTGAGATGCCGGCTGCTTCTTCAATATAGGCACGAAGCTCTTCAGGTTTAGCTTCCACTATACGAGAAATCATTCCCTGTTCGATAATGGCATAACTGCGCGGACCCAAACCTGTGCCTAAGAAAATGTCACGTATATCTCGTCTCCGACAACGTGTGCCATTCAGCGAATAGATCGATTGGCCTTCTCTGGTGATTTCACGTCGTATCGAAATTTGCGTATAGCTACTGTATTGGCCGCCTAGGCTGGCATCGGAATTATCAAAATTCAGCTCAATGGCGGCTTTACCCAACGGTTTACGGGTATGGCAGCCATTGAAGATCACATCATCCAGCGATTGACCGCGTAATTGCTTCGCAGAACTTTCGCCCATCACCCAGCGTATGGCATCGATAATATTCGATTTTCCACAGCCGTTCGGTCCTACAATAGCAGTAAGATTACTTGGAAAAGCCACAGTAGTGGGGTCAACAAAGGACTTGAATCCAGCTAATTTGATACTTTCTAGACGCATAGGTGTATTAATATCGATTTGATAGGCAAAAGTATAGCATTTATAGGGAATATACCCATAACACGTCAAGATGCGAGTTTATGCTATCTGAGTGGAATAAATAAAAAAGCCTAAATACACGCTCTTTTATCGGGAGCGTATATCTAGGCTATCCTAAAGCGAACTTATTCTAGTATCGGTTACCAGAGTAGTATCGATCGTCTGACCTTGAGTAGTATCGGTTGTCTGAGCCTGAGCTACCTGCAAGGCTGCTTCCTGCTACCGCACCTAATCCTGCGCCGGCTATCGTAGCTATGGTTCTACCTGAACCACCACCAATAGTGTTACCTAAAAGACCACCCACTGCAGCGCCACCTAGGCCCCCAGCAACGCGTCTTTGGTCGGGTGACATCGTATCACAGGCTGTAAGGCCAAGTAATAAAACGCCTATTAGGACGAATGAATTAAATTTTTTCATATTATACCCCATGGAAAATGAAATAATTTTTGGACTATACTTTTCGCACTTGAATTTTTGTCTGCGTTGCTGCTCAATTTGCAATCCTCATGTATCTTGAATACGTTCCGGTTGCTTATTCTCGCAGCGCCTTGCCAAAAATCCCATTGCTGTGAGTATATTTATTTATCGTTCTTATCAAAAGTATAGGCAGCGGGTGAGGTAAATACCAGTTGTGAGGGCTAAAATCGTTTAATAATTGTACAGTTAGACTGGGTTATAATGAGAGTCCATTTCTAATAGGACCCGATAATGCAAAACATCCAATTAAAAATTTTGGACTCCCGATTAGGGGAGGAATTTCCATTGCCGAGCTATGCGACCGGTGGATCGGCGGGGCTTGATTTACGCGCTTGTAGCAAGCAAACCATACAATTATTACCCAATCAGACCGAATTGATTTCAACCGGTTTGGCTATTCATATCGCGCAGCCAAACTTAGCCGCTGTGATTTTGCCACGCTCTGGCCTAGGTCATAAACATGGTATTGTACTCGGAAATCTCATTGGTTTAATCGATTCCGATTATCAGGGTGAGCTATTTATTTCATGTTGGAATCGTGGCCATAGCGAATTTGCAATCCAACCGGGAGATAGAATTGCCCAACTGGTGTTTGTACCGGTGGTTAGAACGCAATTTGAACTGGTTCCAGAATTTATACAAACCAAACGCGGCACAGGCGGTTTTGGACATTCTGGTGTACAGTAAAAATATTTATCAATATAATTGATAATTTAACAAACATAGTATGAATTTTTTTTCTGGAATAATTTTATACGCAGAACAGTAAAATTTTTCTGTTAGACTGTCTGCGAGCCATTTTTAGAATAAAAAAATTATTATGACAACAATAACAAATAATAAAATTAAACCGAGTTTATTGAATAGTTTAAAAGAATTGAAATTGCATTCATCCGGCCTCATTGGAAAACTGCCTGAATTAATTGATGAAAAAAAATTAGAAGATTGTCAACTGCTTTCTAAGCAATTAAAAGCAATTCTATTTTTGTTTCCCAAGCTCGATCGTTTTAATGCTTTTAAACTTCTAGTAAAACATTTTGATATTAAATTGTCTGCGTTATCTGACCCCGAAGTAAAAGAGCTTAGCGTTTGTTTATCCCAGGATCCCGCTTTTAATAGATTATTACCTTTTGCTAAAAAAAATTTTGGCGGAGTTTTTCTTGCTAAAAAAAATGAAGAGAAACTCATTTCACCTTTAATACAAAAAGAAACTAAAGTTGTTAATGTTGCATGGGTACACAATACAAAGTCTAGAAAAAGTGGTAAGCAAACACAAACCAAGGTAGCTAACAGAAAATTATCGCTAGCACAGTTAAGATTATCATTTATACAGGAGTGTCCTGAATCAAGATTAAATTTTTTTAAAAAAAATGTTCAGGAATATGCTTATCAAGCCATCATTGCCTCTTTGAACATAGAAGAGTTTAAAAATTTTATTGAACTTTTTCCACCCAATGATGCGATTAAATTCTTGAATTTCCCTATGATAAGGAATCAGATAGATGGTTTTCGCCGGCAGAATGGTCAGTTATCCAAGGAATCTTATATCGATCTATTAAACTATTTTAAACCCTATCAAAAAGAGTCTGTTGAAAAATTATTAAGACCTATTAGTCCTAATATAGATACAAAATTGGTAGATCGAGGAATATTTAAAGAAAAAATTATTGTAAAACCAGAACATCCTAAAAGACTACCTGATATAATAGTTAGTCATAATATGTCTAGAACACGATAACTTTTATTTAATCCGTGTTTAAACAGATATATTTAATTTCTAAATAGTCTTCGATACCGTATTTTGAGCCTTCGCGACCTATGCCGGATTGCTTGAAACCACCGAACGGCGCGACTTCATTCGATGCGCGTCCGGTATTGACACCGACAATACCATAGTCGAGTTGTTGCGTGACATAGATAACTCGATTGACATTTTGCGCATAAAAATAAGCGGCCAGTCCAAATTCAGTGTCATTTGCTAAATGAATGGCTTCTTTTTCTTCAGAAAACTTAAAAAGCGCAGCAACAGGTCCAAAAGTTTCTTCTTTTGCAATTAACATAGTGGCCGAACAGTTTATTAATAATGTAGGTTGAAAAAAACTTCCACCTAAAGCATGTATTTTTCCACCACACACCAGTTCAGCGCCTTGTTCCAACGCATCGGCTATATGCTTTTCCACTTTCTTAATGGCAGCCTGATTAATTAAGGGACCTATCTGAATGTTATCTTCTAAACCATTACCTACTTTTAATTGTTGGATGGCATGAGCTAATTTTTTTGTAAAAGTTGTATAGATTTTTTCATGAACATAAAAACGATTGGTACAAATACAGGTTTGGCCACTATTGCGAAATTTTGATGCAATAGCGCCTGTGACGGCTTTATCGATATCGGCATCATCGAAAACAATAAACGGTGCATTACCGCCCAACTCTAAAGATATTTTTTTTATTGAACTGGCCGCTTGCTGCATTAATAATTTACCGACTGCGGTAGAGCCAGTGAAAGAAAGTTTGCGAATTAAAGGACTGTCAGTAAAAATATTACCGATCAATTCAGAATCACCGGTGACTATATTAAAGACACCGGCAGGTATTCCCGCTTTTTCGGCCAGTACCACCAATGCCAAGGCTGAAAAAGGGGTTAATACCGAAGGTTTGAGTATGATAGTACAGCCGGCTGCTAAAGCGGGCGCACATTTACGCGTGATCATGGCATTAGGAAAATTCCAGGGAGTAATCGCGCCTACCACACCCACCGATTGTTTGCTAACAAACAAATGTTGTTTCGTTAAAGGGGCCGGAATGATATCACCGTATACGCGTTTCCCTTCTTCGGCAAACCACCGAATGAAGGAAGCACCATAACGAATTTCTTCTATGGCCTCTTTAAGTGGCTTGCCTTGTTCTAAAGTGAGTAATAATGCTAAATCATTAATATTCTCTAAAATTAGTGTATACCAACGATATAACAATTCGCCACGTTCTGCGGCGGTTTTTGTTCGCCACATCGGCCAAGCTGCATCGGCTGCAGAGATTGCATCGAGTATGTTTGCTGTTTCCAAATCAGGAACTGTGCCAATGGTTTCTTCCGTGGCAGGATTATTAACTTTAATGGTTTTTTTTGCAGTGACCCATCTTCCATCGATGTAACAATTTTGCTGAAACAATGAAGGATTATTTAATTGCATCATGAGACCCCACAAATATTTCGGCTAGGCAGTTTTTTCAATATTGACTTGTAATAAACGAATAAGACGATTATCGGCACGTAAAACTTTAAATCGAAAAGGATGAATCGTAGTACTGGCGCCGCGTTTGGGTAAATAACCAAAACGATTAGCGATAACGCCACCTATCGTATCAAATTGATCGGTTGCCAAATGAGAATGAAAAAAATCATTAAAATCCTCGATGGGCATCATGGCTTTGACAATAAATTGATTGGGGTTTTGTTCCTGTATAAAAACCTCGTCATTGGCATCATATTCATCTTCAATTTCACCAACAATTTCTTCTAAAACATCTTCAATAGTCACTAGACCTGATACCGAGCCGTATTCGTCTACGACAATAGCCATATGATAATGTTTATGCTGAAATTCTTCGAGTAAACTGTCTAGTCGTTTACTCTCTGGGATAAACACGACCGGTCGAATGATGTCGTGGATATCAAAGCTGTCTTGGTGGGCTAAAGGATTATATTTAAGTAGATCTTTGGCCAATAATAAACCAATAACCCGTCGCTCATCATTAATGACGGGAAAACGTGAGTGACCAGACTCGATAACGATTGGTAGCAGTTCAGGTAAATGTGCTTTTTCAGAAATAACGGTAATTTTGGCATGAGGCACCATAATATCCCTGACATGTATATCAGAGATTTGTAATACACCTTCAAGCATTTTGAGCGCTTGTGCATTGAGTAAATTGCGTTGCTTAGCATAATGCAATAACTCAATAAGTTGTTTTCTATCTTTTGGTCCTTGTTTGAAAGCTTGATGAACACGCGTTAACCATGGTTGACGATTTTTTTTGAGCTTAATTTTATCGTCAGATATAGGGGTTTTCATAACCTAAGTCCTCTAATAATTGAATTTCTACTGCTTCCATTTTGATGGCATCTTTATCATGAATATGATCATAACCTACCAAATGTAAACAACCATGAATAACAAGATGTGCCCAATGAGCTAGACGAGTTTTCGTTTGTTGCTTCGCTTGTTGATTAACGAGTGCGGCACATATTACTAAATCGCCTAAAAACGCAGAGGAAACTCCAGGCGGTGGTTCAAATGGAAAGGATAAAATATTAGTAGGACCTTTTTTATGTCGATAAGTGCTATTAAGTTCAGCACTTTCTTTTTTGCTAACGAGTCGTATGTTTACTTCGTTACTCCCAACTTGCTTAACCAAAGCTTTGTTTACCCATCGCTGTAGAAAATAGCGGCTAGGAATAAAACTGTTACTAGCAAGGGATTGTATCGTAATTTTAATGCGCTTTTCTTTGAGTTTCGTTTTGCGCATAGGCTTGTAATATTGCTTGTACCAAAGTATGCCTAACAATATCTTGCATCTGAAATTCAGTAAAGCTAATACCTTTTATATTTTTTAAAATATTTAAACAATGGCACAGACCTGATTCTAGTCCTCGTGGTAAATCGGTTTGTGTGGTATCACCACTCACAACGACTTTGGAATTAAAACCGATACGCGTTAAAAACATTTTCATTTGTTCTTTCGTGGTATTTTGTGCTTCATCTAAAATAATAAAGGCATCATTTAATGTACGTCCGCGCATATAAGCTAAAGGAACGACTTCTATAATGTGTTGTTCGACGAGTTGCATAACCAACTCAAAACCGAGCATATCATTCAATGCATCGTAAAGTGGTCGAAAATAAGGGTCGAGCTTTTGTGAAAAATCGCCAGGTAAAAAACCTAATTTTTCACCGGCTTCGACTGCGGGCCTAACGAGTACGACACGACTAATTTGTTCCTTTTCTAGCGCGGATACCGCGCAAGCGACGGCCAAATAAGTTTTACCTGTTCCAGCGGGCCCTAAACCAAAATTAATATCGTGATTCAAAATTCTATCGATATATATCGCTTGATTAGGACTATGTGGTTTGATAGGTCCGCGTTTGGTTTGAATCATTATACCTGGAGTTTGAGGCGGCTCTAATGTCATATTGGGATCAGTTTGTGCAGTTTGTAACACTAAATGAATAGTATTAGCAGTCAAAGTGGTTTTTTTTGTGCCAGTTTCTGCGTAAAGATGGTGTAAAACCTTGGCAGCGACTTCGACAGCAGAGTTAGGACCATTAATTTGAAAGTCATGACCCCGATTATAAATGCTAACGTTAAGTTTTTGTTCAATTTGACGTAAATGTTGATCAAATGGACCACACAGATTCGCTAAACGATGATTATCTTCGGGAATAAGTTGAAAAGTATAAGCTTGAGTATTCAATTTACTATTAATTCTCCTCGTAAAGAGTTTCTTAATGCCTCAGTAATAGTAATAGGAACTAATTGCCCTATTAAACGCGCGTGACCTCTGAAGTTAACCACACGGTTATTTTCTGTACGTCCTTGCAGTTCATCTTTATTTTTCTTAGAAGGACCTTCAACCAATATTAGGTGAACATTACCACACATTTTTTTACTTAGGGCCTGTCCTTGAAATACTAGGAGATTTTGTAGGATCTGTAAACGTTGTTTTTTTGTAGCAGGAGTTACATCATCAGGCAGCTCGGCTGCCGGGGTGCCAGGGCGACGGCTGTAAATAAAGCTAAACGAATTATCAAAGCCTATGGATTCTACTAAATTCAGTGTAGCTTGAAAGTCAGCATCCGTTTCGCCAGGAAAACCAATAATAAAATCTGAAGAAATGGCAATGTCTGGTCGGACTTTGCGCAATTTACGAATTTTAGATTTAAATTCTAGCACCGTGTAACCACGCTTCATCGCAGCTAACATGCGATCTGAGCCACTTTGCACTGGTAAATGTAAATGATCGGCCAATTTTGGCACATCGGCATAAGCTTGAATCAAACGTTCTGAAAACGCCAAGGGGTGAGAAGTAGTAAATCGTATGCGTAAAATATCGTCTATGGCAGCGATATAGCGGATTAAGTCCGCTAAGTCGGCTGTGCCACCTTCATGTCGTGGACCTTGATAATCGTTAACATTTTGTCCTAATAAGGTAATCTCACGGACACCTAGTTCTGCCAACTGCACAACTTCTGCGAGCACATCATCTAAAGGGCGGCTAATTTCTTCACCTCGTGTGTAAGGAACCACACAAAAACTGCAATATTTGTTGCACCCTTCCATGATGGATACAAACGCGCGTGGACCTTCGGCTCGTGGGGCCGGTAAATGATCAAATTTTTCGATTTCTGGAAAAGAAATGTCAACTACAGGTTGTTTTTTTTCTAAGACTTGGTTGATCATATCAGGAAGTCGATGCAAAGTCTGAGGACCAAATACGATATCTACATAAGGGACACGCTGGATAATTCCAGCACCTTCTTGACTCGCAACGCAGCCACCCACAGCGATGATCATGTGTGATCGCAAGGCTTTAATTTTACGCCATTGTCCGAGCTCGGAAAAAACCTTTTCTTGTGCTCTTTCCCGAATTGAACAGGTATTTAAAACAATAACATCCGCTTCGTTGGGATCTTGAGTCAAGACTAACCAATGCGAGTGAGAGAGAAGATTATACATGCTTGCCGAATCATATTCATTCATTTGGCAACCATGTGTTTCGATATAAAGTTTTTGTAACATAGATTTCATTTTAATGATCGAGCTTTTCTTTTAATAAAGTATTTAATTGCTGCGGATTTATTTTTCCACCCGAAGCTTTCATAACTTGGCCGACAAAAAATCCAAATAATTTATCTTTTCCTGCTTTATAATCCGCTAATTGTTCAGGATATTTTATTAAAATCCCATCAATAAGTTTCAAGATGGCGGTTTGATCGGTGACTTGATGCAGATTTTTCTGTTGAATAATTTCATCACTGGATTTTTGGCTTACCCATAATGCTTCAAACACATCCTTAGCGATGTTGCTAGAAATGGTATTATCAGCAATTCGTTGCAGTAGGCCAGCGAGTCGTTGGGCACTAATAGGAGAATCAAGAATACTTAAATTGGATTTATTTAGAGCGGCAGCAAGTTCTCCCATAATCCAATTAACCGCTAATTTAGCCGGAACCTTGGCTTTGACGACATCTTCAAAATAGTCGGCCAATTCACGAGCCGCGGTCAGTAAACTCGCATCGTAAGCATTCAATTTATACTCTGTTTGAAAGCGAGCCAATTTTTTTTGAGGTAATTCAGGTAGGGTTTGATAAAGCTTTTCAATGAAATCAGGATTGATGACCACAGGACATAAATCGGGATCAGTGAAATAGCGATAATCTTTGGCGTCCTCTTTGCTACGCATTGGGCGAGTTTCATGCTTATCGGTATCATATAAACGAGTTTCTTGGGTGATGCTGCCGCCGTCTTCCAAAACTGCAATTTGGCGCTCAATTTCATATTGAATCGCTTTTTCTATAAAGCGAAAGGAGTTCAAATTTTTAATTTCAACACGTTTTCCTAATTGTTTTTCATTGGCTCTACGTACTGAGACATTGGCATCACAACGAAATGAACCTTCTTGCAAATTACCATCTGAGATATCCAAGTAACGAACCAGTGTATGTAGCGTTTTAAGATAGATGACTGCTTCTTTAGGTGATGTTAAATCGGGTTCTGAAACAATTTCTAGCAGTGGAGTCCCGGCACGATTCAGATCGATACCACTCATATTTTCGAATCCTTCATGCATGGATTTCCCAGCGTCTTCTTCTAAATGGGCACGCGTAATATTAATATTTTTTTGTTCTCCATTTTCTAAGCTAATGGTTAAGTGTCCGCGCCCAACGATAGGGTTTTCATGTTGACTAATTTGATAGCCTTTAGGTAAATCGGGATAAAAATAATTTTTACGTGCGAAGATTGAATAATGGGGGATATCTGCTTCGATACTTAAACCAAATTTGATCGCCATATTGACGGCTTCTGCATTTAAAACCGGTAGCACGCCAGGTAATGCTAAGTCTATTGCACACGCTTGTGTGTTGGGCTCAGCGCCATAGGCGGTAGCCGCACCTGAAAAAAGCTTCGATAGCGTTGATAATTGAACATGCACTTCAAGTCCGATAACAGATTCCCAGGCGTTAGCAGGTGTTTCGGATGACTCGAGCTTAGTATGTGACGATTTTTGGTGTACAGCCGAGTTCATTGCTTGAAATTCTCCGGTACTTTTTTATGCCAATCGGTAACTTGTTGATAACGATGTGCGGCATTTAATAATTTTGCTTCAGTAAAAGGACGACCAATGAGTTGCATTCCTAAGGGAAGTCCATCAACAAATCCTGCTGGAATTGAAATAGCGGGCAGGCCTGCTAAATTAATAGCGATAGTGTAAATATCCGATAAATACATACTTACCGGATCATTGATTTTTTCACCTAGCTTAAATGCGGTGGTCGGCGTCGTCGGCCCTAGTAAAATATCAACCTGTTTAAAGGCCTCTTTAAACTCTTCGATTAATAAGGCGCGAATTTTTTGTGCCTTAGCGTAATAAGCATCATAGGAACCGGCAGATAAAACATACGTACCCATTAATAGCCGACGTTTTACTTCGTTGCCAAATCCTTCGCCGCGGGTTCTTTCGTATAAATCTTTTAAATCGGTAGGATTATTACAACGATAGCCATAACGTACGCCATCATAACGGGCAAGATTAGAAGAACATTCAGCTGATGCAATAATATAATAAAGCGGAATAACTAAATGACAATTGGGTAAACTGACGCTACTCACTTTTGCGCCTAATTTTTCATAAAGCTTAATCGCCGCTTGGATAGTTGCTGCTACTTTAGGGTCTAGATCTTCGGTAAAGTATTCTTTGGGTAATCCAATTTTTAGCCCTTCGAGGTTATCATTCAGTGTCGACAGATAGTTGGGAACGGGTTGATCGATACTCGTAGAATCTTTCTCATCAAAACCCGCCATGACATTCATTAAGAGCGCAGCATCTTCAGCAGTTTGTGTCATTGGACCGGCTTGATCTAAGCTTGATGCAAAAGCAATAAGCCCATAGCGCGAAACACGGCCATAAGTGGGTTTCAGCCCGGTAAGATTGCACAATGCTGCGGGTTGTCTTATGGAGCCACCAGTGTCTGTACCTGTTGCGGCGGGCGTTAATCGGGCGGCCACAGCAGCACTAGAACCACCGGAAGATCCGCCCGGTACACGTGCGATATCCCAAGGGTTTTTTACTGAGCCATAAAAACTGTTTTCATTGGATGATCCCATAGCAAATTCATCCATGTTAGTTTTACCTAACAACACCGTCCCCGCTTGATTAAGACGACTGACAAGTGTGGCGTCATAGGGAGCAATAAAATTATCTAACATTTTAGAAGCACAACTGGTTTTAATGCCAGCTGTGCAAAAAATATCTTTATGCGCAAAAGGAATACCGGTTAAGGGTCCAGCGCTACCATTTTGGCGTTGTAAATCGGCCTGCTTGGCTTGTTCTAACGCTAGTGTGGGTGTGACAGTAATGAAGCTATTTAAGGTTTTATCAAATTTATCGATGCGCGCTAAAAAGTGCTGTGTCAATTCTGTACTTGATACTTTTTTTGCTTGTAGCGCGGTAGACAACTCAGTGAGCGTATAATTGTGCATATTCATTAATCTCTAAAAATTATTCTAAAACAAGGGGTACACAATAAAGGCCTGCTTCAGTATGCTCAGTGAGTTGCTGAAAATCTTTCCTATCAACGATCTCAGTGATTTTATCATCACGTAAGCGTTGTGTGATGCCAAAAGGATGAGCGACGGGCTGCACGGAGCGAGTATCTACTGTATCCATCTGAGTTGCTAGCTTAAAAATGTCTTGTAGGCTTTTTAAATGCCGACTGGCTTCTTCAGGGTTAATTTGTATTCTAGCTAAATCAGCAATTTTATTAACGTCTTCAAGCGTAATCACCATCGTGAGCAAAACTCCAAATCTAAAGTACTGTAAAAAGCTCGATAGTATACCTATTGCGCTTAGATTTGCGAATCTTTGAGTGAATCTCCTGATCTTACTAGGTTGCTTGCATAAAATCTTCTAGATTTGCTAAAGTGCGTAGGCACACACTATATTGTGTAGATAAACGTTCATACGTAGGTGGTCAACTTTATGCTAAGCAAATTCCGCGGTTTATTTTCTAAAGACATTTCTATAGATTTAGGCACGGCAAATTCATTAATTTATGTTCGTGGCGAAGGAATTGTTCTCAATGAACCGTCCGTAGTCGCTATTCGTTTAGAAGAGGGCAATCAACGTCGTGTGCTCGCCGTAGGCTGGGAAGCTAAGCGCATGCTTGGGCGTACCCCGGGTAATATAAGTGCGATACGTCCCTTAAAAGATGGTGTAATCGCTGATTTTTATGTGACCGAAAAAATGTTGCAGCATTTTATTAGTAAAGTACATCAAAATCGTTTTTTACGTCCCGCTCCTCGAATTCTGGTTTGCGTACCCTGTGGATCCACACAGGTAGAGCGTCGAGCTATTCGTGAATCGGCTTTAGGCGCCGGTGCTAGAGAAGTTTATCTAATTGAAGAACCTATGGCAGCGGCTATTGGTGCCGGCATGCCTGTCGATGAAGCGCGAGGATCATTAGTGGTGGATATTGGTGGTGGAACCACTGAAGTTGCCGTCATTTCTTTAGGTGGCGTGGTTTACTCTCAATCAGTGCGTATTGGTGGTGACCGCTTCGATGAAGCTATCGTCAATTATGTTCGACGTAGCTATGGAAGCTTAATTGGTGAACCTACCGCAGAGCGGATTAAGCATGAAATTGGGACTGCTTTTGCTTTGTCTGAAGTACGTGAAATTGAAGTACGTGGTCGTAATATTTCAGAAGGTGTTCCCAGAGCCTTTGTTTTAAATAGCAATGAAATTTTAGAAGCTTTGCAAGAACCCTTATCCAATATTATTGGTGCCATCCGTACCGCCTTAGAACAAACGCCACCTGAATTAGCCGCCGATATTTCGGAAAGAGGCATGGTCTTAACGGGTGGTGGTGCATTACTCAGGAATTTAGATCGGTTAATTACCGAAGAAACCGGTATGCCTGTCGTCGTCGCAGAAGATCCATTAACCTGCGTCGCGCGGGGTGGTGGTCGTGCACTCGAGATCATCGATGAAATGGGTGGAGATTTCCTAGTCAAAGATTAGCAGGTAAGCGCCATTAAACTATTATTTAATCGTGGAAAAACCTCTTTAGGGTCAAGGCTATTTTTTTTTATTCTTTTATCCCTGCTACTTATTCTGTTGGATTACCATCATTATTTACCGTCGCTACGTCGTGTATTAAATAACGTCGTAGCACCTTTGCAGTATATGGTTGATGCCCCGATACAGTTATTTCACAATATAAGCAGCAATTTTGTAACACGACAAAAAATACAATCTGAAAATGCGGCTTTACTTACCCAGCAAGTATTATTGCAATCCAAATTACAACACTTTTCTGCTTTAGAAAGTGAAAATAGACAATTGAATCAATTATTAGCTGCGACTGAACATCTAAAAAAACAACATTATCGTTTGGCACGACTATTATTGGTTAATGCTGATCCTTTGCTGAATGAAGTGATAGTCGATAAAGGGCAATCGGATGGTGTTAAAGTTGGACAGCCGGTACTGGATGCAAATGGTGTGATGGGTCAAATCATTAGCGTTGATTTTTTAAGTAGCCGTGTGCTATTGCTGACTGATTTTCGTAGTGCGATTCCTGTTCAAGATGTGCGTAGTGATGCGCGTGGAATTTTAGTGGGACGAGGACGACTTGCAAAACTTTTATTAAAAGATATACCTGGAACAGTGGATATTAAGGTGAATGATCTATTAGTGACATCAGGTTTAGGCGGACGTTATCCTGCAGGATATCCTGTCGGTGTTGTCAGCGTCGTTAATACGAATGTTGCTACACAATTTGCGAGTATACAAGTTGATCCGAGTGCTCAATTAAATAGAAATCGGCCGGTATTATTAATTTCTCCGGCCAATTCGCCGACGTCTGAAGTTAATTCGAAAGTTAAAACACACTCACGCGTGGTTAAAAAATAGGATAGCGAAATGAAACCTCTTTATTTTTCTACCTTATTTCTCGTTGCGATTAGCTTTTTTGCGGCGATAATACTTAATATTATTCCTTTGCCTCCTGCTTTAGCGTTATTTTTTCCTTTATGGTTACCATTGGTTTTAATTTATTGGATCATGGTATTGCCCCAACATATTCATTTTACTTTAGCCTGGATACTCGGGTTATTTATTGATGTGTTATATGGCAGTTGTTTGGGTGAGCATAGTTTAGCTTTATGTGTAGTTGCTTATTTGGCTTACCGTTTTCATTTACAATTTCGGATGTTCCCATTGCCGCAACAAATAGTATTTATTTTTGTTATGTTAACCATCTATCAAATGCTACTTATTTGGATACAAGCTTGGCTAGGATTTCCGGTTGATTTCCGCTGGGCTTGGGTGTCCTTATTAGTCAGTGCTTTAGTCTGGCCGCTGATGGGTAATGTACTCAGAATAAATCCTTTAGATATGCGTCATTAGTTTTTTTCGAATTAAATTTAATTTATTTATAATATAAAAAATATTTGGTAAAATATCATTTTAATAAATTAAAAAAATGTGGATATTTATGAAAGAAAAATTTATACCTGCGGATAAGCAGAATTTTGATAGACGTGAACGATTTATTATATTGCATTATACAGTTTTAGAAGAAAAAGACTCGGTAGAAACATTAACTCGCGGTGGTGTTGGAGCGCATTTTTTAATTCCAAAGCAATCCTTTAAAGATGAAAATGGGTCATTTGATTATTATAAATTTGTAGACATAAAAGATCGTGCTTATCATGCAGGTGTAAGTAATTTTGCAGGTAGAAATGGCTTAAACGATACCTCGATCGGGATCGAAATAGTTAACTATGGCTATGGTTTAGTGCAAGACACAGGAAAAGTATTGTTTACCTATCAAGTCCTAAATCAACTTAAAGATTTTATTACTGAAACTTTAAAAGAGCAGGATAAAAATTTATACCAGCTTTTAATTGAAGAAAAATTATTAACTGCCTTTTTATCTGATATGACGCGTAGTTTAGTGCCACCAGCGGACCGTGAAGTCTATAAAGAAAAGATATCGCCAGAACTAATAGCTAAATACAAGAAATTAACTAAAGAATGGCATGAAAAAAACGATCCTTTTCAACATGTAGGGGACCTTTATCAATTAGAAAAGCAAGGCAAGCTTACCTGGGATGAATATACCGATCACCAAATTAATAGCATCGTCGATCTTATTAAAGACATCCAAGAAAAACTAACCATCAAAGATGAAAAAGGGGTTTATTATCAAATACCTCCTCAACTTATAACCGGGCATGCAGATATTGCACCGGGTAGAAAGACTGATCCTGGTACGCGTTTATGGAAAAAATTAGCCGATCGAGGCATAGGTGCCTGGCCGGATGAGCAGCAGGTATCGAAGCTTGAGAAGGAAATTCAGATTGAGCAAGGAATTGATTATAAATGGATACAAGATAATCTACGGCATTATGGATACAAAATAGAAACAACGGGCCAATTTGATACACAAACTAAAGATGTCATCAGAGCTTTTCAAATGCATTTTGAGCCTGAAAATTATTCTGGAGAACCTAGCGTAAGAACGATTAGCATCTTAGAAGCGTTAATTAAAAAATATTATCCAACTGTATAATCGAATTATCCTCGCTATTTTAGTTCAGCCGCTGAAAAAAAAGTAACTTCTTTAGTAGGAAGGAAAGTAATACAGGATCAGAAACAAATAATCACATGACTCCTTATAATTGTTGTGTAATTAGTTAACAAGCTTATCTTTATGACAATCTTGATCATACTTTTATTTGGTCAACATTGTTTCTTTTTCATTATCTATTTTTTTTACAAACATCCATATTGTTAACTTTTCTTGCGTGTAATAATTTACTCACCAGTGCGTAACTTGTTGTATAAGCTGTGAAAAAGCGCTTGAAAACTTGTGGATAATGCAATCTTTTGCTAAAATTGTTATACGTGATTGTATAAAATAATGTAAGTAAAATACATAACACTATATGTAGTTGTCTAAAAAAAAAATAACACTATATTTAGTGAGGGTGGTTTTTACAACTTATGCATCAAAATTTTCAAAAAAACTGATGCTACCCAAATCTAACAAATAAAAGCTTCACTCAAGTCAAACATTTAAGAGCTCAAAAGCCTACTCAGTATCGAAGTATCTAGATTGCCTAATTCCAAAAATCACTATCATCAAAAATCAAAATATTAACCAGCAATCTAAATAAAATGGTTCCAAGGGGGATATATGTTTAGTAAAGCTGGTAATAAGCGTAGTTTATTAAGCTATTCAGGAAATGCGGCATTTAAAAAAAGTATTGCACCAAAAATAGCGGCTCATATCGAAAGGCCTATCAATGTCTGTTTAAGCGGCGACGATGCCTGCTTAAACAAATGGCTGTTGGACAATCTAAGTACCATACTGCCGATACATATCACTTTAGCGACAGGCCGGTCCTCACAGAGGATTGCAAAGTCATATCCTAAAAAGGCTTAATATGAGTAAAGTAAAGATTATATTATCTGACGGTACAGAATTTGAACATGATTTTGGCTGTAATAACCATTACGCTGAGATGTTTCAAATTATTCGTGAGATTATCGGTATTGATTCAAGAGTGAAGTGGTTTAAAGATTTAAAAGATGAATTTTATAATATACAATGCTTTGGCGATGTTAAAGTGGATATTTCAAAAAATAATTCTTAAAAATTACTCGCTTCGCACTTGATATTGACTGTGCTGCTGCGCAATGAGCAGTAGGCTATCGGCATAGTATTGCCGAATAAAAATATTTGTAAAGGATATGATCAAATTACCGCCAGGAAGGCTTTTAATTGTTTGCATTCGTCGCATTGGCGACGTTTTACTTGTTACTCCCTTAATTCGAACCTTTAAACGTCATTGGCCAGAAGCCAAGATTGATCTGTTGGTGTTTAAGGGTACCGAATTTGTACTCCATGCCAATCCCGATATACAAAATATTATTACTATTGCTGAGCATGCTGATTTTTTAGAACATTGTCAGCTTATAAAAAAAATTTTTCGTGCATATGATATGGCTGTATCGACATTACCCGGAGATAAAGCCACGCTATATGCTTATTGTGCCGCAAAGTATCGTATAGGCATGTTAGGCACAGATAGAAGTCGCTGGTGGAAACGTCTGTTACTCTCTGAAGCCGTAGAATTTGATAATATTTCTACGCATACCGTATTAATGAATTTACGTTTGGCAGAAATTTTACACTTAAAGCTTTGCTCAGAAATTGTTATCGCTTGGCAGGAGAAAGATGCTCAAAAAGTAGTGCAACTGCTTGATGTGAATAAAAAATTAGCTATTTTACATATGCGTCCTAAATTTACTTATAAAGAATGGATTAAAGAAGGTTGGGTAGGCATAGCAAATTGGTTATTACAAGTCGGGTATACAATCGTTTTAACCGGAGATAAAAACGAATCAGAAAAAAAAATGGCGGATGAATTGCTCGATATATTGCCCGAAGGCGCCATTAATATGGTGGGTCATTTAAGCTTAAATCAGCTCGGTTTTTTATTGAGTAGGGCTAAAATTTATGTTGGTCCGGATACTGTGGTAACGCACATGGCGGCTGCGTTAGGTATTCCAACCATGGCGTTATTTGGTCCCAGCAATCCAGTAAAATGGGGTCCTTGGCCAAAAGCTTGGACATTAAGCAATCCATTTGTTCGGGTGGGATCTCAGCACAGGAATAATGTTTACTTGATGCAAGGTCCTGGAGTTTGTGTCCCGTGTTTCCAAGAAGGCTGTGATCAACATATTCTAAGTCGTAGCCAATGTTTGGACAATTTAACCGCTAAACAAGTGATTAATAAAGTCAGACTATTAATTAATCAACCGAGGAATCCTTCACCTTAACATTATCTTATTTTGGAAGGCCCCATTGTGTAAATCTAAGAACCCGTCTTCATGCTATTTTATCCGTTTAAGAAGCCCCAAAGAATGAGCGATAATGACGTAGTTTTCAGCTGAAGAAGTCGTTATTTCATAATCTTTTGATAACCTACGAAAATT
>JBDKHQ010000089.1:0-3562 GCA_039797585.1 Pseudomonadota bacterium
TTTTTCCCGCTTTAGTGGCTGATTCAAGTACTGCGCATCAGAATATCACCACTAACATTGTCAAAGGCATGCAAATCAAAGCCTTACCCAATCATCGTGCCGGGCTTATTGTCGGTGGAAATGCCTTATATATAGGCATGCCACGTTTACCAGAAGAGGTTCCCTTTCCTACTGCTAATAAATCAGATAGTGATACCGGCGTATCCATTCGCATGTATTACGGTTCCCTGTTCGGTCAAAATCAACGAGGTTTTGTGCATGATGTGATTTGGGGATCGACCTTAGTAGATGAATATGCAATGAGAATAGTATTTCCGGTATAAAAAAATAATAAAAAGGATCGCTCATGACTTGTACGGTGGCTGAACTAATTACTAAAGCCTGGAATTTATCGGGCATTGTCGCAGCTCAAGCAGAAACAGTCAGTGGTGATCAATTAAAAGATGGTCTTGAACATCTGAATGATTTTCTCGCCTTACAAAATGCCAATGCGCGAATGATCCCTTATACGCATGTTGAACATCTGGTCTGTATCCCCAATTCGGAAGAACTGTTTGTTAAACATTTGCTTAATATAGATGCATTAACACTGAGGGAAGAAGAGCCACGCAGTTATGCTTTACAATCTTTACCCTTGTTAGGAAGAAAAGAATATTTTACGCACGATTATCCTTCTTTTTTACGGCCACGGTTTTACCATTTAGAAAAAACCAAAGGGGGTAGCTTGCTGTTTTTAAGTCCTACACCCGATAAAGCATATACGCTTAAACTGGTTGGAAAATTTGGCTTAACCGAAGTTCATTATAACGATGATTTAAGCCTATTTTACGATCGCGACTATCTTCTCTATCTCCGTTATGGTTTAGCCGACACGCTTTGTGACTTCTATAACCATCCCTTTTCAGCTAAAAGAAAATTAAAAGAAATAGAAACCAAATTACGTGATCTGTCACCTCTCGATCTCAGTATGGAAAAAAATTCCCTGTTCAATTTAGAAAGGTCAATATGAAACAGCTGCCTGTTGCTACCGTAGGTGGTAATGGCTTTGGCCGATATCCGATTATCTCGCGAGAAGAAACCTTTAATATGATAGTGAGTGATGATTTTTTAGTACCGTTTGCAGGTTATAAGAAAGTCTTAGCCATTTCAGAAAAAGGATCTGGGCGCGGACTATTTAACAGCGTACGTTTTGGCAATCTGATTGTGGTGATTGATAACGGTGTTTATATCATCGGATCGACTTTACATGCACAACGCATTGGGAGCTTAGAAACTTTCGAAGGCGATGTGCTCATTGCTGAAAATGAAAAAGAAGAAATCGCCATTTGCGATCATAAAGATATTTTTATTTTTAATTATCGTGAATCGACGTTTAAAAAAGCCGTTTTAGATTTTATTCCGAGCACTATCAGCTACCATAATGGTCGATTTCTTTCTTGTGATAGTGAGCAAGCCGAATGGCGATTATGTAATGAAGAGAACAGTTTAGTATGGCCTGCTGATGCATCGCATGTCGGTGAATTTCAAACTAAAGCAGATAATCCTTTAGCGGTTATTCCCTTGCCTGGACGCGGTAATAGCCTTTTTGTGATGGGATCAAGTGTCACCGAATGTTGGACGGACATCGGAATGAATTTATTTCCGTATCAACGTGCCTCAAGCTTCAACATCGATTATGGCTGCTTAAATCCAGCCACGATTGCGAGCAGCGACGAATTCATTGTTTGGCTTGCTGCGAATGAAAAATCAGGCCCTGTCTTAATGCTCAGTAATGGAGGATCAGCAAAGCAAATCTCTACCGAAGGGATTAATTTTAAGTTATCCCAGCTAAAGAACCCAAATAATGCTTATGGTTTTTTATTTAAGCAAGATGGGCATTTACTCTATGTGATTAGTTTTCCTGACGACGAGCTTACCTATGCGTATGATTTTGCTACACAACATTTTTTTACGTTAACGGATCATCAATTAGGCGCGCATATTGCCAAACGCGCTGTGTTTTACCATAACAGTTATTATTTCATTAGCTTTATGGATGGCCATATTTATGAATTGAATTCCCGTTATACCGAAGGTGATGAAAAAGAAATTCCGCGCATTCGAATAACCCCACCGATACGATCACCGGATACGGACTTCTTTATTACACAAAAATTAGTTATTCCCATCGAACAAGGTCATAGCACCTCCTTACAACGCGTGGATTTATCTTTATCAAAAGATGGTGGGGTTAGCTTTGGCTCCAATATCCCTAAAACCTTAAATCCTTTAGCGCATCGACAAAATCGTTTGATCTGGTGGCAGTTAGGTCGTGCTAACCATTTAACCTTACAGCTCAGATTCTGGAGCTTCGATCGTTTTGTCGTTGGGAATGGATGTTTGAGTCTAACTGCATGAAGATCCCTAACTTACCGCATGAAAAACCAATTGATGATAATGGCCAATGGACGGCCAATTGGAGCTTATGGATACAGCAGTTAATTAGCGTACTACAACAACAATTATCTACCCAAGGTTTACGTCTCCCGCAACAATCGACACATATTATTGCGCAGTTAAATAAACCCAATAACACAGGAACGCTTATTTATGATTCTGATACACAACAATTTAAGGGAAATGTAAATGGGACCTTTAAAGTATTTCAACTGGATTAAGTTCGCATGAGTTTTTTAAGTGGCATCGGCGATTTTGTCGGTGATTTGTTTGGCGGAAATAATGCCGGTCATCAAGCAATGGATTACTACAATCAAATACCGGATATTTTAAAGCAATATTTAAAACCTTGTGCCGATAGAGGCAATGCCGTTTATCCATCATTACAACAAAATACGGATCAATTACTCAATGATCCCGGTGGTTTATTAAATCATCTAAGTCAAGGTTATCAGCAATCTCCTGGTTACCAATTCCAAGTCAATCAAGCACAACAGGCATCGAACCGTGCTTCGGCTGCAAAAGGAATGCTAGGCAGCCCCATGCAACAACAGCAAATAGCAGGAACCGTGAATGGACTAGCCAATCAAGATTTTAATCAATATTTAAGTCACGTACTTGGGTTGTATGGGCAAGGTTTAAATAGCGAACAAGGGATTTATAACAATGGTGCTAATGCCTCTCATAGCTTAGGTGAAAACTTATCTAATGCATTGATGTCGCAAGGTAACTTAGCTTATTCCAATGCAAACAATCAAAACCAATCCAATCAACAATTGCTCGGCATGTTATTGGGATTGGCGGGTGGATTTTTATAGGAATAAACATGGCCATACCCGTCCAACAATTTCCCATCTTATCGCCGCAACAAGCCAATCCCTTAGGAGCGGGGTTAGCCTCTGGGGGGAATTTAGTACAACAATTTATTCAAAATCATTTTTTAAAGAGCAATGAACAAGAACATCTACAAAAACAACAATTGGCCAATGCTTTGGCACACATTCAATTGCAGTTTGCCCCAGAAAATATGCAAACATCGATGGCCTATAAATCAGCACAAATACCCTATTTGCAAGCTCAAACAGAAAAAACAAAACAAGCAACACAATTAGCCCCATTAGATGCA
>JBDKHQ010000090.1:0-16474 GCA_039797585.1 Pseudomonadota bacterium
CTTCGACCGCACTTCGTGCTCTCCATGTCTCATCGAAGGTAGCTATTATTCATGGTTTTAGAGTTGAGTCAAGAATTCCAATTGAACTATTTTGTTTTTTCCTTTTTAATATATGCTTTAAATTATTTCTTAGGTAAGTAAAAATTAAATATGTCAACATTTTTTATATTTCTCTTATTACTAGTATGTATTTTATTAAGTCTATTTAATTATAAAAAAGTCAGAATAATAACTGGATCCATTTTGGTTGTAAGTTATCTCGTTATAGGTGACGGATTTTTACCTGGTTATTTATTACACAATTTACAATCCCCTTATAGTCAATCTACTCCTATCAACTGGAAGAAAACTAATACCATTATTTTATTGGGCGCAGGCACCAGTAAAGATTCGAGATCTAATAAAATAAGTCCCAGCATAATGGCATTTTCAAGAATTGCACAAACTGCAATAATTTATCATGAATGTAAAAAAACTAATGCAAGCTGCCATATTCTAATTAGCGGTGGCGACCCATTGCATCATGGAAAATCAGAAGCAAAGACTTATCAAGAAAGTTTATTATCTTTAGGGATCAACTTTAAAGATATTCAATTGGAGAATCAAAGTAAAAATACTTATCAAAACGCTGAGTTTTCAAGTTCTCTGCTAAAGAAGCAATATAGTGAACAATTTTTACTAGTGAATTCGGGGTTAGCTCTCAAACGTGCGCTTTTATACTTTTCTTTTTTTAACATTTATCCCCAGCCTATTGCTTCAGATATTATTACTATCCCAATTTCTAAATTTCCATTGGGTTACAACTTTGCTATGAATGATTTTGCAATGCATGAATATATAGGAATATTTCGTTTTTATATTTATAATTTTTTGGGATGGAATAAAAAATAATTATCATTAAGAAAAGATATTTTATAGCTAATTACTTTTCTATTTGGCTATATTCATATGCCTTTCGCAAGCCTTGTAAAACTAAATCTGAGATTATTGTGTCGAATAAACCAGTTTCTTCATAAAGCTGCGCAAAGCCACCTGTACCAATGACTTTAACCATTTCACCATGAAAAACTTCGTTTTTAAATCCTAAAATAATTTCTTTAAGCGCTCCGAAATGCCCATAATAAAGGCCGCTTTGTATACTTTCACGTGTTGTCCTTCCCAAATAACTGCTAGGTATTTCTATGTCCACAGCCATCAATTTAGCGGTGTTATTTTTTAAGGCCTCCATACAGAGTCGTAATCCCGGCAAAATTGCACCACCCAAATAATTTCGATCCTTGGTAATGGCGCATAAAGTCGTAGCAGTCCCCATATCAACAACAATCAATCCCTGCTCGGGGAAAGTAGCTATTGCGCCTATGGCATTCGCAATCCTGTCGGCGCCTACTTCATTTGGGTTTTTACAGCGGATATTTAAGCCAGTTTTAACGCCTGGCTGTAAGGCAAAATAATCAGCTCCTTTAAAATACTGAAAAAAACTATGTCGCAACGTATAATCGTAATTTGGAACCACTGATGAGATAGCAATCGCTTTAATTTCCAAAGGTTCCAGTTTATTATGCTTAAGTATATTTATTAAAAAAATTCCGAATTGATCGGCAGTTCCCAATAAAGGAGTAGCATAACGAAAGCGTAAAATAAGTTTTTCTTTAGCGAATACCCCACATAGCATGTGCGTATTACCTACATCCAAACATAACAACATAATTGACCTGAAGTTATAAATAATCAATAATACTATACTTAAAATGCCCGCCCAATGACAATCTCTTCAAAGAAAAATTCTAGTTTCGATGTAGAAAAACCTGCCGAAATTATAAAACTCGATCTAAATGAAAATCCTCTTGGGGCTAGCCCCCTTGCAATAACCGCGGGTCAACAGGCCATGCTTAATTGTCATCGATACCCGGATACCGATGGATTTTGTTTAAAGAAATCTTTATCTACGCATTTAGGCATTCTTCCTGAAAATATTACATTAGGTAATGGCTCAGAAAGCTTATTAGAACTCATTGTGAAAAATATTTTGGGGCCGTTAAATTCAGCCGTTATACCAAATTTTTGTTTTACAGGAATTTCGAAAATCTTAAAAAAAGCTAATATAGACGTTAAAATTGCTAAAAATTCACATTCATATCTCTCCGCTATAAGCTTGCTAGAAGCTATTGAACCCATGACCACAGTAGTTTTCATTGTTAACCCTAACAACCCTACTGGTAACTATATGAATAAATTAGAGTTACTCTATCTATTGAAACATCTCCCCCAGAATATATTCGTAGTTTTAGATGAGGCCTATGCTGAATATGTTGAAACCGAGGACTATCCTGATAGCATCCAGTTGTTAAAACAATTTTCTAATTTAATCATTCTTAGGACTTTTTCCAAAATTTATGGTTTGGCAGGATTGAGGCTAGGGTATGCCATTAGCGGGCTAGAAATAGCGACTTCGTTAAATCTTAGCTCCTTACCTTTTAGGGTTAACGCGGTTGCATTAGCCGCAGCAGAAGCTAGTATCAAAGATCAAAAGCATGTTACTGCAACCCGCTTGTTTAATCGACTAGGCCATTTTCAACTTTCTAAAGGCTTACAAAATCTAGGTTTGAAGGTATTACCGTCTTATACTAACTTTCTTTGCATAGATTTGAAGTCGCCGAGCTGGCCTATCTATCAACAGCTTTTGTTATATGGCATATCCGTAAGACCTTTGCATGACTATAGTTTATCTAGGTTTTTACGCGTTTCTATCGGAACAGATAAGCAAAACCAATCCTTTTTAAACACATTGGAAAAAATATTAACTAAATCCAGCATCTAGTTAGGGCACGTGCTCCCTAATGCTATCTAGATAGGTATTTTTCATTTAAAATAGACTTCAGATAATTAAAAACAATAGATTTTCCGGACAAAAATAATGAGGGCATTTACCCTATTTCTTTACGAAGCCGTCATGCATCCTAGTATGGTTGGGGCGATATTTCCTAGCTCGAAAAGGCTTGCCTATAGTTTAGCTCAGCAAATATCCAACAATCACCCTGGGTTAGTAGTTGAACTGGGAGCAGGAACAGGAGCTATTACTGCTGCGCTGGTAGATCAAAAAAACCTTTTTCAGCAGCTTATTGTAATTGAGCGATCAGCGAAACTTTCTAATCATTTAGCGCAGCGTTTTCCTGAACTAAAAATTATTCAGGGAGATGCCTGTCAGTTACATAAATTAATTAATCAATCTACATCTTCCCCCATACAAGCTATCGTTTCTAGTTTACCTTTACGCAGTTTATCCCCTTCTGTTATAAAGAAAATTGGTACTGAGATTAATCACGTTTTAATAAAAGGGGGTTTATATATTCAGTATACCTATAGTTTATGGGGGAAGCCTTTAAGCCCCTCGCAGAAGCTAAAATTAATCTACCAACAATGGGTATGGCAAAATTTACCCCCAGCTCGCATTGATGTATTTCGTCACGAATGAATACTCTTCTTTTTATTGCAGTAACCAGCCCTGAAACTTCTTTATTATCTTCTGCACAGGAATTAGCAAAAAAAAACTCCTTACCTTATATAGATTATATTGAAAGAGAAAACTATGATTATGTCTTAGTTTTGAGCTCGACAGGTTTATATCTTGAGGATATCAAAAAAAAACTTGGCTCGTTAAAAATCGATTTCCTCCAAGGAAAGCTAGCTTATCGATTTCGCTATATTCAAAATCAAAAGCAGCTTTTAGCTAGAGCGATTGGATTAAAACCAAATTTTAAGCCTGCAGTTTTAGATGCGACAGCAGGTTTTGGATGCGATAGCTTTGTTTTAGCTCAGCTAGGTTGCTCCGTCACTCTTTTAGAACGCTCATCGATCATTTTTCTTTTATTGGAAGATGCTTTAAAACGCGCCTTAAATAACCCAAATTTTTTAACCTTATCAGTTAAACTAATAAAAACCGAGGCAGTTATTTATCTAAAACAAATAATTGCCTGCAAGCAATCATATCCTGAAATTATTTACCTCGACCCTATGTATCCTCATACTACCAAATCTGCATTAGTAAAAAAGGAAATGCGCTTCCTTCGACAACTTGTCGGTGACGATAATGATGCGTCTAATTTATTAAAATTATCCGTCATATGCGCAACACAGCGTGTCGTAGTAAAAAGACCTAGGTTATCTCCTTATTTAGCAGAAATAAAACCCCATCATAGTATATTCGGTAAACAACACCGTTTAGATGTATATTTAACCCATTCCCTTAACAGCTAAACACAGCCGCGCTCACCATACTTTCGTCATCAGTTACGGCATCTTGAGGATATTTAAATAATCCACAACTTGTATTACTATTATTTCTTTGTATAGTAGTTTCAGTTTGAATTGGTTTGGCATCGGAAACTTCAGGGTTGATACATTTATCGTTTTCCGATTCAGCTAAATTTTCTGATGTTATAACTATTTTTTCAGAGCTTGAATCTTGTAAAATTAAACATTTATCAGTTTTTGGGATTGGTAACTCCTCATCTAGCCAAGCTAGCTGCTCACTTTGTACCAAATGTTCCACTATGTTTCCTGCTCGGATCGTTTTAGTTTCAAGATTGTAAGCATATAAATAGTAAGATGCTAGAACAAATGCCCCTATTGCTGTGCCTATAATTAATATGATCGGGAAAAAAGCTGGCACTGCAGTTGAAGCTACGACAGCAGCGTATATAGCAGTTATAGGTCCCCACACTACGAGACGAAAAACCAAACTACCTGTACCTAAACGTTTGATAACAACCAAAAAACGATTTAAACCTTTCTTAATATTCGTCCAAATGGGTAACTCATCAGTGAAACGACGCAATAGTCGATCATAGTCTCGCAATGATTTGTTCAATACTTCTTTATTGGGTACTTCCTTTTCCAATACGTCAATTTTAAATTTTAAGTAGTCAAATTTAGCTTCATGGGCTTGATTGGCCTTATAGGCCGAATATATACCATAACTTATACCAATTAAGAGAGTTACTCCGGCTATAATTGCAGTTGCTATAAAACCTATGGGTATAAAGGTCGCTAATGAGCCAGAACATAGTGCATAGGTGAGAACGACTTTAGTTCCATCTAGAAATAACCACCCGACAAACAAAGGTAAAAAACATCCATCAAGAAAACCCATGCATATGGCATAGTATTTAATGAAATGTCGATTTTTAATTACTTTTTTTAAATCCTTCATTAAAGGTGAATCTTTCAATCTTACTGAGGAGCCAACATTTTTATATTTCATGCAGTTTAAAAATATTTTTTGTTTATTTAATTTAATTAATTTTTTTTCAATCATCTGTTTATGTTCAGTTTCTATAATCGTCGCTGTAATGTCTTTATTAGTATTGTATGCCTGATAAGTATTTTTAATCTTAAAAATTAGTAACAAGGGCAAAGCAACAAATAAGGCTATTCCTAAGGGGATAACTGAAATCGCAGCGATAGTCACTACTGGGGCAATGGGGATAAAATAAAAAATAAACATTAAAATCCAATAAATAAAACTAGCCTGGCCCAAAGCAGCCAAAATAGGCGGAATAAAATTTTTATTCTTAATGTTTTTATTTTTTTCTAAAATTTTTTTTGAATTTTTTTTGATTAGATTATCAATGTGATTAAAAAAAATTTCTGCATTGGTATCTGTTAAGCCTATGGTCCAGTTATTTTCTTTACCTTTAATTTGAAATTTTTCTAATTTGCCTCCGAGATTTAATAATTGACAAACTTGGACTAAGATTTTTTTATGTAGTATGTCGAGCATTTCTTCTTTTGAAATTTTTGGATTTTTTTTAAAAAATTTACTTAATGCTTTTAAACGCTGTCCTTCTATTCCTGAAGCAAAAAATCGACGTCTCCGGCAGGCAATTTTTGATATATCAGGAGGATAAAAATGGGCTACGGCTTGCAAATATTCGTAAGTGATTGGACCGATAATACGTTCATCCTGCTCAATTTCGCCCATTTTATTTTTTATTTGTTCTTCTGAAAATGTTTTAAATATACGGCTAAAATAAAAGTAATTACTATTTCTTTCTATTTCACGCAATTTACAGTATTTAACAACATAAATGCCCATCGAAACGGCAAACAAACCAAGGCTGGCCAGTGCACTATCGATGAATGCCACATACTTACTATTATTAATAGCATCAAAAAACTTAAAATCTTTATCGCAAGCACCTTCAATCACACTCACATTAAAGGAAGGGGTGGCGACAACCTCATCTAGAGAACAGAGACAACTATTAAAAACAGGAATTTTTGTTTTAGGGCTCCTCATCCAATCTGGTTTTTTTTTTAATAGCGACTTTTCACCAGGTGAATTCGGTCCAGATACACTTCTTTGTCTTTCTAATCTTGGAGGACAACCAGAGTTATTTCCATCAAATTCGGAGGTTGCTCCTACTTCCCGAGCAGGTTCTTCTTTTACAATGGAAACTTGTTCGTCCATAAGAGCTCCTTTTGGAATTTGGTAGATGACAATTAAAAGTGTTTATAAATATTTTTTTATCTTTAGTATATATTACTTTATTAAAAATTTATTTATTTTAATAAAAAAATTAAAATTTTTTTGTCATTTATAATTAGATTTGAAACTTTTTTTTATTGTCTATTTCGTTTACACTTTGATTAATATGAAATCTTTTTTGAAATGGGCAGGAAATAAGCACCGAATTCTTGATAAACTTAAAGCCCATTTACCTAAAACCGATCGATTGATAGAACCATTTTTAGGTTCGGCTACTGTTTTTCTTAATACTTCTTACTCTGCTTACCTATTAGGTGATAACAATCTTGATTTGATTCAATTATATAAATATTTACAACAAGAAGGTCAATTTTTTATTGATTATTGCCGATTATTTTTCCATGAGAACTATAATACTGCAGAGGAGTTCTATCGCTTACGTCGTTTATTTAATGATAGTAAAGAATATCGCATGAGAGCTGCGTTATTATTATATTTAAATAAACATTGTTTCAATGGATTAGCACGTTTTAATCGAAAAGGCGAATTTAACACTCCTTTTAGCTACTATAAGACTCCTTATTTTCCTGAGAAAGAAATGCAATATTTTTATGTGCATGCAAGAAAAGCTGAATTTATCCATGGAGATTTTTTATCCACTCTGGAGTATGTAAAGCAAGGAGATATAATATATTGCGATCCTCCTTATGTTGGATTATCTAAAACCTCAAATTTTACTCACTATACAGCAGAAGGATTTAGTCATTCACAACAGATATGCTTGGCAAATGCTGCAAGAAACCTGGCTGCAAAGGGAATTCGGGTGATAATTTCCAATCATGATACAGACTTTACACGGGAGATTTATAAAGATGCAACTATTGTTTCATTTATAGTGCAGCGAAATATTAGTAGTAAAGGATCAGAACGAAAAAAAGCCAAAGAACTACTAGCAATTTTCTCCTACTATTAAGAACACTCAAACTCATTTATCCCTAAACTCTATCCGAATTGGACTGCCAATAATTTTCAGCGCCTTGCGATAAAAATTTTCAAGATATCGACGATAAGATTCTTGTAAAAAACTAGCGTGTTGGCCATGGATAAGTATAACTGGTGGATTATATCCTCCAGGATGAGCATAACGCAATTTAACTGTTCGCCCACGACTCAATGGTGGCTGATGTGCGTTAACCGCTTGTTCTAATAAACGAGTTAAGCGTGATGTGGTTAAACTTTGTGTTGCAGATCGATATGCCTGTTGAATCAGTGCAAACAAATTGCCAACACCTGTACCATGAAGAGCCGAAATAAAGATAAGTTTAGCAAATGGTACAAACTGTAAACGTCTATCCAAATCTTTTTTGACTTGCGCTCTTTGCTCGTTAGACAAGCCGTCCCATTTGTTTACAGCAATGATAAGCGCTCTTCCACTTTCAAGGATAAATCCTAAAAGATGTAAATCTTGCTCAGTAATGCCTTCCTGGGCATCAATTACTAGTAAAACAACATTACTAGCCTCAATAGCCTGCAAACTTTTAATTACGGAAAATTTTTCTATCTCTTGGACTGTTTTTGATTTTCGACGAATACCCGCGGTGTCAATGAATGTATATAATTTGCCACGATACTCAACATCATTTGCAATACTATCACGAGTAGTACCAGGTTGATCAAAAACGATAGCCCGATCTTCACCTAAAATTCTATTTAACAAAGTTGATTTGCCAACATTCGGTTTCCCTATAATAGATACCTTTATTCTTGGAATTTCATCTTCTTCTGACAATGGGTGTTCGGTGATCGAGGTTTCACTCTTAGGAAAATAATTTAATACTTTTTCCATTAATCCTTGAATACCTTGGCCATGAATTGCGGAAATAATTGAAAATGATGTCGCATCAAAACCTAATAACGAAAACTCACTTTGTAATAAATTAGGATCTAAGCCTTCACTTTTATTAATCACCAATGTAATTTTCTTATTTAGCCGACGTAAAAATTGTGCTAATTGCTGATCCAGGGCCGATAACCCTTCCCTTCCATTAACTAAAAATAAAACATGATCAGCTTCAGTGATAGCACGCTGGGTTTGCTGTTCCATTAGAAAAGCAACATCTTTTTCTTTACTCCCCGTTAACCCTCCGGTATCTACGACAATATAAGGTTGATTTCCCACAACTCCTTTACCATAAAGCCGATCTCGGGTTAAACCGGGAATATCTGCAACTAAGGCATGGCGAGTTTTAGTTAAGGAATTAAATAAACTCGACTTTCCTACGTTCGGTCGACCTACAAGAACAATACTTGGCAAAGCGGAAGTGCTCATACAGGTAAGGTCGTATGAGTCCAAGCAGATAAACCACCTTCCCTGGTAAGAATACATACTAGGGGATAATCCACAACTGGATTAGCTATAATACTGGCATTATCATGGACAAGATCCCTCGCTAAAGGATGCCCATCAGATTGAGCAAGCCAATGAATATAACCTTCTCGGTCACCTATAACTAAACTATTGCCAAAAATAGCCGGTGCAGTTAAGCCTCGATGTCTTAACAACTGTTGCTGCCAAAGTAATTCACCTGTAGCACGATCAAAAGCCCAGACCCCTCCTTCTGTATCTGTTATATACAAGCTATTCCCTACAGTAAGACCTGAATAGCTTGAAAAATTTCTTTGCCATAAAATTCGTCCAGACCGTAAAGAAACAGCAGCTAGCTGACCTTGATAAGTCACTACATAAATTACATCGCACGATAATAATGGATCAGCCGCGATATCAATTAATTGATCAGCGGCAGTCACACCTTGTGGAAACGCAATATTTCGCTCCCATAGTAAACTACCATTTCTTAGATTCAATGCAGCTAATTTACCATCGGAAAAACCAACTACAACCTTATTACCTACAATTTGTGGGACACTACTTGGTCTTAGGATTAACAGCGGTGAACCATGTTCATAAGACCATAATAATTCACCGGTTTGTAATTCTAATGCTAATACTTGTCCATCTACGGTTTTAAAAATAATTTGACCTTGTCCGATAGCAGGAGGAGCTAATACTTGGTTAGGTAATTGTACTCGCCACAAGACATCTCCAGTGTCCGCCGCCAAAGCTATCGCTTGAGGTTGCTTAGTAACAACGATAACTTTCCCGCAACTAACTGCCGGACCACTCGTTATAATTTGCTTAATATTTTTTTGCCATAATTTATGCCCATGCGCTAACTCTAAAGCAGTTACAAGACCGGATTTGCTTGCCACAAAAACTTGGTCTTCTTGAATAACAGGAGTTAACCTTAAATAGTCATCGCCCATACCTCTGCCGGTTGCTCTAGACCATAGCAATACCGGTTGAAATTGGAAAGGATATGCAGTCAAAGGTGCTGGCATGGGTGTATTATCATCACCTAAACCAGCACAAGCTGTTAAAAATAACAAGCAAATAAAAATACTGGGGACATAAATTTTCTTCATTAGATTTCTCATCGAGCGTAAGCCAAATTATTAATTTTCATTTCTAACAGAGGTTGCTCAATAATATTTCCCAAAGCTTGTTTAGCTGCTAAATAGTTTTGCAATGCTTGTTTGCTATGGCCTAAATTATTAAGAATATCTCCCTTTTCCTCCAAAAAAATTGGAATATATGCTTTATCTTCATTTTTGGATAGTATGTTCAACGCTTCTTTTCCTTGGTTTTGAGTTAATAAAATTCGCGATAAACGTAAGCGTGCAATAGATTGTAAAGCTTGATCGTGACCATGATCGATAATCCAAACTAATTTATTCGCAGCCTCAGTTAAATTATTTTGATTAACCGCGAGTTTAGCTAATTGTAACGCCGCTAAAGCAGCATAAGGTGTATAGGGATAATTTTTCAACAATCCATTCGCTAATCCATTTAATGTAGATATGTTTCCATTTGTAGCTATTGATGCTACTAGGCGTTCATACTGCATGGATGCTGTAAGCAAATTATTTTCTTCCGTTTGACGCCAATACTTCCAGCCCCAACTGATAAAAATAGCAAAAATAATACCTATTAAAATTCCAAAACCATACTCACGGCACCATTTTTTTACATACTCAGCTTGCTCTATTGCAATTAGTTCATTCATGCGCTTAACATTCCTGCAATTTTTTGTATAGCTTCAGCTTGGGGTATTATTTCTTGGGGGCTTTTTTCTCTTAAGTTTTTTATAACGAAAGTGTCAGACTTTACTTCATCATTCCCCAAAATTAATGCAAAACGCGCTTCACTTTTATCCGCACGTTTAAATTGAGATTTTATTCCATCCCCGCTCACATCAAGTATCAAACTGATAGCTGGCAACTCTGTACGTAAATATTCTGCAAAAATTAACCCTTTTTGTATAGCCATATCACCTATGGTAATAAAATATATATCAGGAACTGCGAGGGAGGTTGCAGAATTTATTTTAGGTAGTAAGTTAATTAAGCGCTCTAAACCTATGGCAAAACCCACAGCCGGCGTTGCATGCCCACCTAGTTGTTCTACTAACTTATCGTAACGACCTCCGGCACAAACAGTATTTTGAGCGGCTTGCTGCTCATCTGCAATAACCCATTCAAAAACTGTCTTATTGTAATAATCTAATCCCCGAACCAATCGAGGATTTATAGTGAAACAAATATCTGCATTAGTGAGTATTTCTTTTAAAATACAAAAATCTTGTTGGGAGTCAGCATCAAGATAATCAAGCAACTTTGGCGCTTTTTCAATGAGCTCCTGCATATCAGGGTTTTTACTATCTAAAATACGCAATGGGTTGGTTTGTAGTCGCCGGTGGGAGTCTTCATCTAAATATTTTAATTGTTGAGTAAAATAATTAACTAAGCTTTCTTTATGTGACTTGCGTGCTATTGAAGATCCGAGTGAATTAATTTGCAAACTTAATTGATGTTTTATGCCTAATTCTTCCCAAAGACGTGCTGACATCAAAATTAGTTCAGCATCAATATGCGGTTGAGCTATGCCAAACACTTCCACGCCAAATTGATGAAACTGTCTATAGCGACCTTTTTGAGGTCGTTCATGCCTAAACATGGGGCCCAAATACCACCAGCGTTGAATTTGATTGTAAAGTAAACCTTGCTCTATACCAGCTCGGACACAACCGGCAGTCCCTTCGGGTCTTAAAGACAAGCTATCTCCATTACGATCAATAAAGGTATACATCTCCTTTTCAACAATATCAGTTACATCGCCAATACAACGTTTAAACAGTTCTGTTTTTTCAAGAATAGGTAAACGAACTTCTTGATATCCATATTGTTTGGCAAGTTTACGCAAAGTATTTTCAACTTTCTGCCAAGTAAAAATTTCTATCGGCAGAATATCATTCATGCCACGTATTGCTTGTATTTTTTCCGCCATAATTAATAATAAAGTTGTTTACTTTTTTGTTTGGTTTTCGATTTAGGTGTTTGTATTAATGCCTTGTAGGCGTCAGAATTTGGGAATCTTGTTTGTAACATTAAGGTGTAGCTGCCTGCTGCTGTGGGATTTCCCAAAGCTCTAGCTAAAACTGCTCCTAACCATAAGGCGTTGGCTGTAGGTTCTTTAACAAGCTGCATATAATGGTCTAGATATTGCTGAGCTTGTTGATAATCCTTTGTTTGATAACTTATTCTACCTAATTCCAACCAAGATATCGCGCGTTTAGGGTCCTGAGTAATAGCTTGGGTAAAATAACCCATGGCTTTTTCAGTATCAGGTACCTGCATAGCACATAAACCCGCATTTTCATAAACTTGTGCCGTATTAAGATAACTGGGATCTTGTAATGCTAGTAAAAAATGCTGATCCGCTTCAGAATAACGACCCCGGCGACACAAAAAAGTTCCATAGTTATTTTGGGCAGCACCAGATTTTGAATTAAGTGCTATTGCTCTCCGATAGTATGCATCCGCAGAAGGCAGACTTCCTGTGCTTTCTAGGAAGTAACCCATTGCGCCTTGTGCTTGCAAGGATCCGGGAGATTGTTGTTCAGCAAGCAATAATTTTTGATGCGCACGTTGTACATCGCCATTTTGTAAATACGCTAAACCTAATTGCACATTAACATCGGACGCCTGTGGACCAGATACCTGTGTTTTTGATTTAGAAAAAATACTACATGCCGTAAGAATGACTATAAAAAAAATGATGATGAACGGCTTTAATATCGATATCACTTACCCCCTCCCATTATTTTTTAATTCCATCAAATTCCCGCAACTGATTCAACTAAAAGAGGAATTACATTTTGACGTTCTTTGCTGCGATAACTTCTATCTTGAACTCGTCCTACTAATTGGCCGCATGCTGCATCAATATCTTCCCCTCTGGTTTTTCGTGTTATCGCGTTAAGCCCCGCTTTCATTAAAATATTTTTAAAATTTTCAATCACTGGAAGAGAAGAACGCTGATAAATTGTATTGGGAAAAGGATTAAAAGGGATTAAATTTACTTTAACTGGAATACCCTCTAAAATTTTTATTAGCTGTCGCGCATGTTCGGGTTGATCATTAATTCCTTCTAACATGACATACTCCATGGTAATACGTCTTCTATGATTTCCTTTAAAGTAATTTCGACATACTGCTAGTAATTCAGAAAGAGGATATTTTTTATTGATAGGAACTAAGCGATTTCTTAGCTCATCATTAGGCGCATGTAAAGATACCGCAAGAGCTACTTCACTTACCTCAGATAAACGTCGCAATGCAGGAACTATGCCAGAGGTACTTAAAGTAACACGCCGCTTAGAAAAACCATAGGCAAAATCATCCATCATCAGGTTCATTGCTTTAACGACATTATCAAAGTTTAATAAGGGCTCGCCCATGCCCATCATCACAATATTACTGACAGTATGGTCATGACGTAAAGATCCATCTGACAAACTCCGTACTGCCAACCATACTTGCCCAATGATCTCTGCTACAGTTAAATTACGACTGAATCCTTGTTGCGCGGTCGAACAAAAACTGCAATTCAATGCACAACCTACTTGTGATGAAACACACAAAGTTCCTCTATTTACCTCGGGGATAAAAACCGTTTCGATACAATTACCATCGCTAAGTCGCAACAGCCATTTTCTAGTCCCGTCAGCAGATTGCTTTTCAAAAACAATTTCTGGCAAATCAATCTGTGCTATGGATTTAAGTTTTGAACGCAATGATTTACTTAAATTACTCATCAGATCGATATCCTTAATACCTATTTGATGAATCCATTTTAAAACCTGTTGTGCCCTATAACGGGGCTTTTCTCCTAATTCTTGAAAAAAGAGTTGCATTCCTTCTCGGTCCAAATCGAGTAAATTCTTTAACGGCATATCCATTATTTAGAACCTCCGCCAAAACATTGATCTGGCGTAAAAAAGAAAGCAATTTCTTCTCTAGCGGTATCAATACTATCCGATCCGTGAACAGCGTTTTGCCCCACACTTTCGGCAAAATCAGCGCGAATGGTACCTGGAAGGGCTTGTTTAGGATCAGTGGCGCCCATCAGTTCACGATTTTTCAGGATCGCATTAGGCCCCTCTAAAACCTGTATCATCACAGGTCCTGAACACATAAACTCAACCAGTTCAGTAAAAAAAGGTCTTTCTTTATGAATTACATAAAATTTTTCAGCTTGATCTTTTTTCAAACTCTCCATTCTCGCTGCAATAATCTTTAACCCGGAATTTTCGAATCTTTTAGTAATCTCGCCTATGCAATTTTTTTTGACTGCATCAGGTTTAATAATAGAAAGGGTCTTTTGAACTGTCATAAATGCCTCTAGCTTTTGTTCTAACTAAATATTTTTTTGAATATAGGAAAGTATTATACAGACTTAATAGCTCGGCACTATAGGCTTTTTATATGCCCATGGTATCTAAAGCGTGTTTTGGAGTTCTGAGTACTTAAAAGGGCGGGCTTATGGGGATATATCTTAAGAGCTCCTGTTCTTGTCATTTAAAAGGTTATAAGATTTTTGGATCTTTTCATCTATTTAGGCTGAACTGACTAAGTCTTGCGAACCAAACTCAGCATCCTATCCGGAAAATCCGTTAATATACCATCAACCTCTAAAGCTAATAGCCTTTCCATATCTTCGACTTCGTTGACAGTCCAAGCATCAACCCGAATATTTTTTTTATGTGCTGCCTTTACAAAATGCCCAGTTACCATTTCGTAGGGAACTTCTAGAGCCGCAGCAGATAATAAAAAAGGTCGCGTTAAAAATAACTTACTCAATTTCGAAAAACGATCCATTTCTGCTTCTGTTCCAGCAGTTGCAATATTAGGACATAGCCTACGCACGACTTTCATGGTGCGTGAATTAAAAGCGGACACTAATACTTGTTTAGTTTTATTATACTGATTTATAAGCTCTCTTAATGCAGCCACAATAGGTGGGTCATTTTGTTTTATCTCTATATTAATAACTTGCTTTGGAAAGGCCGCAAAGATTTCGTTCAAACTTGGAATTTTAATTCCTTGGCCCCGAAAAGGGAAAGTACGACCTTCGTCATTAGTCCAACGATACCCTGCATCTAATTTTTTCAATTCTGCCAATGTAAGATCTTGCACTAATCCTTTAGCGTTGGTTGTACGATCGATTGATTCATCATGGATAGCGACTAAAACACCGTCTCTAGTCATATGAATATCAATCTCACTTAAATCTGCCCCTAGTTTTGCTGCCTCTTGTAAGGCAAATAAGGTATTTTCAGGCCATAGCCCCGCTCCTCCACGATGAGCAATAACAAGCGGCTTTGCATTAACCTGATAAAGTGGAAACATACAAATCCCATAATACTTAGTATAAATATCTTCTTTTGATAAAGAAATATGATAAAATATTCCTCATTTATAGCATGTAAAGCCTTAAAATACTAACTCACACTAAGTTAAAGCTTGCTTGCATCTTTGTCCAATGAGGTCTTTTTTCCATGAAGGAATATCATTATACTCCTATCTGCAGGGAGTCTACACGATCTACCTTTTTCGATTATATTAATAACATTAGCATACCTCCCATCGATTATTTTGCTGTGGGTATAGAAGATCATGCCCAAAAAAAACTCATTGCTCTTATTTCCCGATTGGAATGGCAAATTTATTTCGATAAAAATCAAATAACAAAGAATGACCCATTAATTCAAGCTAAAAAATTATCTCAGAGAAATATTATACCTTTTTCAGAAATAGACTATATCGATTCTTTCGGAAAAGAAGTCATGCGACAGCGATCACTACATGGTATGAAAAATGGCTTAATGCTTATACATAAGCAAAATCATCTAGACTACATGATTGTAATAGCTACTGGGCTCTCTAAATTTAATCATTATAGTTTTCTCGCTAAATATTATACGCAGCTTACGAGGCTTAAAAATGACCTTAGTAAGATCATTGAAAGGGAAATTAACTATACTCTTCGCACTTGAATTTTTGTCTGTATTGGCGCTCAATTCGCAATCCACATGTATATTACATACTCTCCAGTTGCTTCATTCTCGCGGCGCCTGCCAAAAAATCCAATTGTTGTGAGTATACATTTTAAATTGAAGCATCTTATTTTTAATCCTTATTCGTCTTTTCTTCGGACCCAAATAACTGCTGCAGCAGCTTCTATATCCGCATCAAAAATAATAGGTTCCGCCGTTCTTCCCATAGGATTCAAACAAGCAAGATTAAAGCGCCCTAAAGAATCTTTAAAAAGTCGCCGGAAGTATTGTCCACCACCCTTCAAGTAAATGATACAGTCCTTATTGACTATCGAGTCAAACTCATTGCTGGATCTAAGTCGTCCCCCCACATAATCTCCAGCTCTATAATGAGGACTCATTTCATCATTAGAAACTATCATGACTACTGCATTAGAGTAGCGATCTCGAAACTCCTGTGCGTCTCGCATCATAGCAATCTCATCATCTTCATCGATAGGTAAATTAACAATCTCGCTAGGCATAGCAAAAT
>JBDKHQ010000091.1:0-7008 GCA_039797585.1 Pseudomonadota bacterium
TAAAAGCCAAAACACATTTTTTTAGTGAATGGTATGCCATAGATTTGGTTAAGACACCGCAAGGTCATGTCGCCGGATTGACTGCTTTATGTATTGAAACCGGTGAAGTGGTCTTTTTTCACTCGCGTGCAACTATTTTAGCGACCGGTGGTGCAGGGCGGATTTTCCAGTCGACGACCAATGCCATGATCAATACCGGTGATGGTATCGGTATGGCCTTGCGCGCCGGTTTTCCGGTGCAAGACATGGAAATGTGGCAATTTCATCCGACCGGGATCGCTGGCGCTGGGGTATTAGTGACAGAAGGTTGTCGCGGCGAAGGTGGATATCTGATTAATAAAAATGGCGAACGTTTTATGGAACGTTATGCGCCGCATGCGAAAGATTTAGCTTCGCGCGATGTCGTGGCGCGCGCCATGGCGTTAGAATTACGGGATGGAAATGGGTTTAATCCCGAAGGGATCGATTATTTAAAATTAAAGTTAGATCATCTAGGCGCAGATATCATCAAAAAACGTTTACCAGGCATTCGGGAACTGGCGATGACGTTTGCGCATGTGGATCCGATTACCACACCCATACCCGTTGTTCCTACCTGTCATTATATGATGGGTGGAATACCCACCAATGTTCATGGTCAAGTTATTACGGTGGATATCGAAGGTCAAGATCAAGTGGTTGAAGGTTTATATGCCGCGGGCGAATGCGCTTGCGTTTCTGTGCATGGTGCGAATCGCTTGGGCGGTAATTCCTTGCTGGATTTAATTGTATTTGGCCGCTCCGCCGGTTTACATGTCGGCGAATCCTTAATTCAGGATTTACCGTTACTCAATATTACGCAGGATGATTTAGATGTTGCCTTAAGTCGATTGAATCGTTGGGAGCAATCTAAACAGGGTGAAAGTTTGGTCGAAATTCGGCATGCCATGCAAAAAATTATGCAAACCGATTTTGGTGTGTTTCGAACGGCGAAATATATGGAAGAAGGCTTAGTCAAATTAAAACATTTGCAAGAACGTTTAAAGCACGCCGTGTTGACCGATCATAGTCAAGTTTTTAATACTGCTCGTATAGAAGCCTTAGAGCTCGATAACCTCATGGAAGTAGCCTATGCTTCAGCAATATCGGCGTTAACGCGTGAAGAAAGTCGTGGCGCGCATAGTCGTGAAGATTATCCGAAACGAGATGATGAAAATTGGTTAAAACATTTACTATACTTTTCTAAAGCGGATACCATAGGATTTAGACCGGTTAATCGTAAACCTATGACGGTACCGCCGATGGAACTTAAAGACCGAAGTTATTAATATTATTAATATAGCATCTTCGTCTTTTACTAGATTTCATTACACTCATTTAATTAGGCTAAATTATGCAATTTTCTATTTATCGATATGATCCTGAGATCGACAAAAAGCCTTATATGCAGGATTACACGCTGGAGATCGCAGCCGGTAAAGATATGATGTTACTGGAAGCCTTGGAATGTTTGAAAGAGCAAGATCAAAGCTTGAGCTTCCGTCGTTCTTGCCGCGAAGGTGTGTGTGGGTCAGACGGCATGAATATTAACGGCAAAAATGGTTTGGCCTGTATCACGCAGGTTTCATCCTTGCGTTCACCGATCGTTTTAAGACCGCTGCCAGGCTTACCCGTTATACGGGATTTAGTGGTGGACATGGAACCCTTTATTCGTCAATACGAAAAAGCCCAGCCGTATCTCATCAATGATAAAGAACCGCCAGCCAAAGAGCGTTTACAATCACCCGAGCAGCGCGAAAAATTAGACGGGCTTTATGAATGTATTTTATGTGCTTGTTGTACTAGCGCTTGTCCTTCTTATTGGTGGAATCCGGATAAATTTTTGGGGCCAGCAGCTCTATTGTGGCTTTGCCGCTTTTTGGTAGATAATCGTGACGATGCAAAGGAGCAACGTTTAGCGGAATTAAATGATCTATTTAGTTTATTTCGTTGTCGGACTATTATGAATTGTACCACTGTCTGTCCTAAGGGTCTTAACCCGGCTAAGGCAATTGGTCATATACGTTCAGAGCTTTTAAAAGAAGAAGTGTGAAATTTTCAATAGGTAAAATTCAACCATCATGACTGAGCAATTAAAATCGGCGCAGGCCTTACAGCAAAATTCCTATCTATTTAGTGGCAACGGCACTTATTTAGAAACCCTCTATGAGCAATATCTGCATGACCCAAGCCAACTCAGTGCTGAGTGGCAAACCTATTTCAGTCAACTGAGTGATAAAGAAAATGATGTTTCGCATGCCGATATTCGCACCTATTTCACTGAATTAGCACAACGTCCGGTCGGGAGTCGTAAAACCAACGAGAACAGCGATTTACACTATAAGCTGCTAGGATTAATTGATGCCTATCGTCGTTATGGCCATTATCAAGCACATTTGGATCCCTTAGCATTAGCGGCAAAACGCGAAATAGTCGATTTAAGCTTAGAAAATCATGATATTAATGCGCAAGATTTGACGCGTATCGTTAATCTGAATGGCTTACTCGGTTTACAAAGTGTGACTGCAGAAAGTTTACTGATGCAGCTTAAAAATATCTATTGCCGCAGCATCGGCTTTGAATATGAACACATTACTGATCATGCGCAGCGATCTTGGTTACAAGAACGGATCGAATCGGTGGCGGGTAAACCCAATTTTTCAGCGCAAGTTAAAAAAACTATTTTAAAAGGTTTGATCCAGGCCGACGGCTTAGAAAAATTTTTGGGAAATAAATTTGTCGCACAAAAGCGTTTTTCTTTGGAGGGTGGTGATAGTTTAATTCCTTTGCTGGAAGATTTAGTCGCGCATGCTAGTGCCGCTTCGGTGCAAGAAATCGTTATAGGTATGGCGCATCGTGGTAGATTAAATGTACTGATTAATATTTTAGGTAAATCGCCGGCTAAATTATTCGAAGAATTTGCCGGCAAGTTAACCCAAGAAAATCGTTCTGGCGATGTCAAATACCACAAAGGTTTTGCTGCCGATATAAAAACCGACCATGGAGTGATGCACATCGCTATGGCGTTTAACCCTTCACATCTGGAAATTGTTAATCCGGTGGTGGAAGGCTCGGTACGTTCACGTCAAGAACGTCGAGAAGATAGTAGTAGAAAACAAGTGCTACCGTTACTGATTCATGGTGATGCGGCTTTTTCTGGTCAGGGCATCGTGATGGAAACTTTCGAATTATCCCAAACCGAAGCCTACGGTACCGGCGGGACTTTACATATCGTCCTGAATAATCAACTTGGATTTACCACTGATCCGCAAAATGCACGTTCCAGTTGGTATTGTACCGATCCGGCGAAAATAGTTGATGCCCCAATTTTTCATGTCAATGGTGATGATCCTGAAGCGGTATTATTTACCTTACAACTCGCGTTTGATTTTCTGCAAACCTTTAAAAAAGATGTGGTGATTGATTTAGTCTGCTATCGCCGTCACGGTCATAATGAAGCCGATGAACCTGCTGCGACACAACCGTTAATCTATCAAACCATTAAACAATTACCGACAGCAAAACAGCAGTATGCCGATGTCTTAATTAAACAAGGCTTGGTAACTGCAGAAGAAGTTCAACAATGGTCTGATGAGTATAGAAATCGTTTAGATAATGGGCAACCCGTGGTGCAACGTCTGACCAGCGAATACGAAAATCCGTTTCGTATCGATTGGCGTCCTTATCGCTATCAAGATTGGCGGTCACCGGTGGATACCGCGGTAAATTTAAATGACCTTAAAAAATTAGCGACACAAATAGAAACCTTGCCGCAAGGTTTTGTATTGCAACCGCAAGTCGCCAAAATTATGCAAGATCGACGTAAAATGACCGTAGGTCAATTACCGTTAAATTGGGGTTACGCGGAAACCATGGCCTACGCAACTTTATTACAAGAAGATTATCAAGTGCGCCTGTCCGGTCAAGACAGTGAACGAGGAACCTTTTTCCATCGTCATGCCGTGCTGCATGACTTTAATACCAATCAAACTATCGTGCCTTTAGCGCAGCTCGCTAAAAATCACTATGCGTTTACCGTGATTGATTCAATACTCTCAGAAGCTGCTGTGATGGGTTTTGAATATGGTTATGCTATTTCTAATCCGAACAGTTTAGTGATTTGGGAAGCGCAATACGGTGATTTTGTTAACGGTGCGCAGGTGGTTATCGATCAGTTTTTAAGTTCCTCGGAACAAAAATGGGGCAGACTGTGTGGTTTAGTTTTATTTCTACCGCATGGTTATGAAGGTTCAGGTCCTGAACATACCTCAGCGCGTTTAGAACGTTTCTTACAGCTGTGTGCACAAGACAACATGCAAGTCTGCGTGCCTAGTACGCCGGCGCAGATTTTCCATTGTTTACGACGACAAATGTTACGACCGTATCGAAAACCTTTGATCCTGATGACCCCAAAAAGTTTGTTACGCCATAAATTAGCAGTATCGACTTTGCAAGAGTTAAGCAGCGGTGGTTGGCAATCGATTATTTCTGACGGTGAAGTTGATATCAAAAATGTAAAACGTGTCGTTTTATGTAGCGGTAAGGTTTATTATGATTTACTCGAACAGCGTCGCGCACAAAAACGTGAAGATATTGCACTGATACGTATCGAACAACTGTATCCTTTTCCAGACATAGAATTGATTGCTGAACTAAAACGATATTCTAAAGTAAAAGATATTGTATGGTGCCAAGAAGAATCTAAAAACCAAGGCGCATGGTATTGTATCCAACACCATCTTGTTTCGTGTCTAGCAAAAACTCAAACTTTGCGTTATGTGGGTAGACCCGCTTCCGCAGCGCCTGCGGTGGGTTCGCCTTTAGTGCATGCAGAAGAACAACAAACATTGGTTAAAGAAGCTTTAACCTAAAGTTGAGTTAATATTTATAGTAGAGGAATCCAGAGATGAATATTGAAGTAAAAGTTCCCATGTTACCTGAATCGGTTGCTGATGCGACCGTGGTCACGTGGCATAAAAAACCAGGTGAAATGGTTAAACGGGACGATAATTTAGTGGATCTGGAAACCGATAAAGTTGTTTTAGAAGTACCGGCACCCGCCGACGGTGTGATGGGTGACATTATAAAACAAGCAGGAACTGTGGTTAAAGCGGGTGAAATTTTAGCGCATCTAGATACTGACAAGGAAGCTAGTATGAAAACTGAGAAACCTTCTGCATCTCCATCTCCATCTGCTGCGACACCCGTCGCAGAAAAAACTAAAACCGCCGATAGCGGCGCCAATTTGGCAGGCCCTGCGGCAAGACGCAGCGCTGCTGAGCAAGATTTACCTTTAGAAAATATTCAGGGTAGTGGGAAATCGGGTCGTGTGACACGAGCTGATGTATTGCAACAAGCACATGCACCGGCGGCGCCCACACCCCATCTTTCCAGTCGTATCGCTGACGTGCCTGCGCCGGCTACACATGCCAATAGTGAACGTTTGGAAAAACGTGTGCCCATGACACGATTACGTGCGCGTATCGCTGAGCGGCTCGTGGCAGCACAGCATAATGCCGCTATTTTAACGACATTTAATGAAATTAATCTGCAAAAGGTAATCGAACTGCGCAGTATTTATAAGGATAGTTTTGAAAAGAGACACGGCACACGTTTAGGCTTTATGTCCTTTTTTACTAAGGCAGTCATAGAAGCATTAAAGCGTTTTCCAGCAGTGAATGCATCCATTGATGGTAATGATGTGGTTTATCATAGTTATTTTGATATCGGTATTGCCGTCTCGACCGATCGCGGCTTAGTGGTGCCTATTTTACGCGATGCCGATCGTTTATCTTTTGCTGATATAGAAAAAACCATTGCTAATTATGGACGTAAAGCCAAAGATAATCAGATCGCCATTGAAGACATGACCGGCGGTACCTTCACCATTACCAATGGCGGAGTTTTCGGCTCGCTATTAGCTACACCGATCATTAATCCGCCGCAAAGTGCGATACTCGGAATGAATAAAATAGAGGAACGACCTGTGGCGGAAAACGGCCAGGTAGTCATTAGACCGATGATGTATGTTGCTTTATCCTATGATCATCGTATTATTGACGGCAAAGAATCAGTAAGCTTTTTAAAAACCATTAAAGAGTTACTTGAAGATCCATCCCGTTTATTAATTGATGTTTAAGCGTGCCCAATAAGTTAATGACGAGTAATCTGTTAACATTATTTTTAAAAAAAAATCATTCACAGTTAGGAGAAAAAGAAATCCATGAATCTACACGAATACCAAGGTAAAGAACTATTTAGCGAATATGGTTTACCCGTACCTTTAGGTAAGCCCGCTAGCACAGTCGAAGAAGCCTTGGCCGCTGCCGAAGCGTTAGGTGGAAATGCATGGATGGTCAAAGCGCAAGTGCATGCTGGTGGCAGAGGTAAGGCCGGTGGTGTGAAATATGTTACCAGTAAAGAAGCGGTAGCAGCAGAAACTAAACGTCTACTCGGTCGACGGTTGGTGACTTTTCAAACCGATGAGCACGGTCAACCGGTTAATCAAGTACTGATTGCACAACCTTGTGATATAGCACGCGAATTATATTTAGGTGCAGTGCTGGATCGCAGTACCCGGCGCGTCGTCATCATGGCGAGTACCGAAGGTGGTGTTGAAATTGAAAAGGTAGCGGAAGAAACACCGGAAAAAATATTAAAAGTCACTATGGATCCTTTGCTAGGAATAATGCCTTATCAAGCCCGCGAAATTGGTTTTAAATTACAGTTAACAGCTAATCAGTTAAAGGAATTTACGCAGATTTTATTAGGTCTGGGAAAGATGTTTGTAGAGCGCGATCTCAGTTTAGTAGAAATTAATCCCTTAATTATCGACAAAAATGATCATGTGATCTGTTTGGACGCTAAAGTAGTGGTCGACGATAATGCTTTATTTCGCCAAGCACAGTTACGTGCGATGCGTGATCCTTCTCAAGAAGATGAACGCGAAAATCGTGCCCACGATTGGGAATTAAACTATATCGCCTTAGA
>JBDKHQ010000092.1:0-27578 GCA_039797585.1 Pseudomonadota bacterium
TAAGGTAAAATCTTTAACAGAACTCATAATACATTCTAGGCTTTTAATTACAAGGCTTAAATTTATTTTTTGTTCTTCAAAACCTTTCTTTTCCTTTTTTAATTTACAAATTTGCTCTTGATTTTCTTGAATATTGAGTTTAGCCAATATCGAATTACTCAAAGCAATTTTTCTTTCTATGGCAGTTAATCCATTTACATGATCAAATAATTCTTGTGACAAAGAATAGATAATAGGACCGGTTGGGTTATTAAATAGTTTGCTCATGCTTTCGGCTTCCGCACTTGTTATATCATCGATTACATCCATTAGCATTTTTTATTTTCCATTAAATTATTTTTAATTTCTATATCCAATGTCTGATATTTTAAATCATATAGGTATCTATTTGATTTATCTAAATTACACTAAGAAAAGAAAAAAATAAAAGAAAATTTTATAAAATAATAATTTAAGTTAGCTGATTCGAAATAGAATAATTAGGCAGGCACCAAATTCTGTTCTTTTAATTTACAGAATACTTTTTCTGCAGCGGCTAAAGTAAAGTCTACTTCCTGCCCTCCGTGAACACTGGATATAAAACCCGATTCAAAAGCTGATGGTGAAAAATAAATACCTTCCGCTAACATTCTATGAAAGAATTCTTTAAACAGTATTTGATTGGCTGATTTTACCTGTTGATAATTATAAACTTCGGCTTCATTGCTAAAAAGAAACCCAAATAGGCCTCCAATATGATGGGCTTGAAAACAAATATTGGCATCTTTAGCCAGTTCTAATAATCCAGATAGCAGTTTTTCGTTTATAAAATTTAATTCAGAATAGAATTCTGGTTGGCTGATTATCTCTAATGTAGTAAGGCCTGCCGCCACTGTTACTGGATTCCCCGATAAAGTGCCCGCTTGATAAACATTTCCCAGAGGGGCTAAACAATCCATAACTTCAGCGCGGCCACCTAAAGCGCCGACTGGCAAACCACCACCAATAATTTTACCTAGCGTGGTTAAATCTGGTTTCACTTGATAGATTTCTTGCGCGCCACCTAAAGCTACTCTAAAACCTGATATCACCTCATCAAAAATTAGTAGGCTTCCATAATAATCACATAACTCGCGTAATCCTTCTAAAAAACCAGACAATGGTAATATGCAATTCATATTCGCGGCGATAGGCTCTACAATGACAGCAGCAATCTCCTTACCATAATGCATAAACATTTGTGTGACTTGCTCGAGATTATTAAAGTCAACACTCAAGGTTTGTTCTGCCACTACGTTGGGTACCCCCGCACTATCGGGTATGCCAAAACTAGCTAATCCGGAACCCGCTTTTACTAACAAAGCGTCTACATGGCCATGATAACAACCATTAAATTTTAGGATTTTATCACGACCAGTAAAACCTCGAGCAAGGCGTATCGCTGTCATGGTAGCTTCAGTGCCTGAGTTCATTAAACGCACTTTGGCTAAATTAGGCATTAAATTAGAAATTTTTTCTGCTAGGTCAATCTCTGCAGAGGTGGGGGCACCGAAACTTAAGCCTCGTTTAGCAGCTTCTTCTACAGCCAACACAATTTTTTCCGGAGCATGTCCAAGAATTAATGCTCCCCAGGAACCTACATAATCGATATAGGATTTGCCTTGAACATCAAATAGGTAAGCCCCTTTCCCATGCGAAAAGAATATCGGATCGCCACCCACGGCATTAAAAGAGCGTACCGGAGAATTGACTCCCCCTGGGATGAACTGCTTAGCTTTACAAAATAACTCATGTGAAGAATTCATATTTGATTTAGACCTGTCTTAAACCTTTAGTTTTTTATATACTCAGAAAAATTAAATGTTTGATAAAATATAGTGTTTTTACGCCTGGTAATAATGTATTCAATTGTAAACGATAAGCAAAAGCAAAAATGTCGTCATAAGGCTTACATCTACGCTTTTTAAGCGTACAATAATTTATACAAATTACTCTATTTAATCTCAATAAACACCGTTAAGGCTTAAAAACAATAGAAACATCAAATTCTCGACCACAAGTGTCAATTTGAGTATATAAAACGGACAATGCTGCTACTCGGGATTTAACTTAGGCGCGATCAACTTTATGCTCAAGCCAATTAATACATTTAAGAACACTCATCAAGAGCATAAATTATTTAAGCGTAGAGCTATCGCTATTCTTACTGGTATATGCTCTCTAAGTATCTTGCTACTAGGTCGATTGGTCTATTTGCAAGTCTTTCAACATAAGCTGTATACCACCTTAGCCCGTCAAAATCAGCTTGGCCTAGTCTCCATAGAGCCAAATCGCGGCTTAATTTATGATAGAAATGGCGTATTACTGGCAGAGAATAAACCTATTTTCAATCTTGTTATAACACCTGATTTAGTAAAAAATATTGACGCTACTATTCAACAGCTAAGCCCCTTCATCAAAATAGACGCTGAAGATTTAAAACAGTTTACCCGTCAACGACGCTTACATCATCGCTTTGAGCCCGTCCCCTTACGCTTAAAATTAAATGAAGAAGAAGTCGCTAAATTTTCTCTAGAAAGATACCGCTTTCCCGGCGTTGCGATACAAGCTCAAATGATACGGTATTATCCTCAGGGAGCTGCTTTTGCTGCGATAGTAGGCTATATGGGAAGAATTAATGAAAAAGAATTACAAAGCGTAGATCCCGTGAATTACAGTGCGAGTAATTTCATCGGTAAAACCGGCGTAGAGAAATATTATGAAGCACAGTTGCATGGAACAGTTGGTTATCAGCAAGTAGAAACGAATGTGCATGGTCAAATCGTACGTATATTAAAACAAACTCGGCCTATAGCAGGAAGAAGCATTACTCTAACTATCGATAGTAATTTGCAAAAATTAGCCCAACAAGCTTTGGGCAGTCAAAAAGGGGCTATAGTAGCCTTGGATCCTCGTAATGGAGAAGTTTTAACGTTCGTAAGCAATCCTAGTTTCGACCCCAATCTATTTGTGAGTGGGATCCGACAGCACGATTATGAAATATTGCAAAATGAACCTGGAAACCCCCTTTATAACCGTGGCTTACGGGGTGCTTACCACCCTGGCTCTACCATAAAACCCTTTATCAGCACTGGGGCTCTTCTAGAAAACGTGGTCACTCCCACTTTTTCCATTCATGACACTGGAGAATTTCAAATCAACGGAAGAGGAAGGATTTATCACAATTTTCGTCGTCATGCTTATGGTGATGTAAATTTACTCAAGGCGCTGACTGTTTCTTCCGATATTTATTTTTATAATCTAAGTTTACGCATGGGAATAAACAGGATTTACAACAGCTTGAAGCGATTTGGGTTTGGAAGTCCAACAGATATTGATCTTCCTGACGAGAGTAGTGGTGTTTTACCTAATCCTCAATGGAAGGAAAAATCCTACCACACACACTGGTATGGCGGAGATACATTAAATTGTGGCATAGGCCAAGGTTTTCTACTAGTGACGCCTATACAACTTGCATTCGCAGTTAGCGCGCTCGCTGAATGGGGAGAACGTTGGAAACCTCATGTGGTATTAAACTGGCGCAAGAGTGATGGATCGGTAAACTTTACCAAACCACAACAGCTAGAGCCCGTTAATCTACCTCAAGATATTTTGAGTTTTATTCGTACCGCTATGCAACATGTCGTCAATGCGCCAGGAGGAACGGCCGAACGTTTCTTTCCAGGTGTTCCCTATACCTTGGCAGGAAAAACAGGGACTGCTCAAGTATATAGTTTAAAAAACGATGAACGTTATGATACCAAGACAGTGGCTGCTAAGCTGCGTGATAATTCATTATTTATTGCTTTTGCCCCTGTTGAAAAACCTTCAATTGCTCTTGCTATTGTTATCCAGAATAGCGTTACTCCAGCACCTCAAATTGCTCGCAAGCTTTTAGATTATTACTTAATACCTCCTTCACCCATACCAACTATTACTTCTCAGCCTCTTCCGGTGATTGCTCCTGAAAAAAAACCGGATAACCAGTTAGACGAATCTACAAACCCATCGAATTCTTCCCAGTCAGGTGATACTTCAATGTCAACTAAGGTCAATAAAACCGAGGCCGTAGATGACGAAGACGATGAAGACGGCAATGAAATAGATGAAACCCCTCGTGCTAAGCCTGATAAAAATCAAGATTTGCAGGCAGACAAATCAAACAAAAACCCTATGGCTACAGCCCCAGCATCTTCGAGTTTAAAAGCTGGCAAAGACCAGAATGATCAAGATATATTGGAAGCAGATGACAATGATAACTCAGTAGAAGAATAAGTAATTGAGAGCCTCTCTCGATTGACAAATAGCCTCTATAAGGGCATGATTGGCGCCTATTTACTGGCTTACATTAATTCTATTAGTTGTAAGTTCGTTTGTTGTTAATTCAGGAGGTCCTCCATTGGCCAATACAAAACAAGCAAAAAAACGTGTACGACAGGCAGAAAAACACCGTCAGCATAATACTAGCTATCGTTCTATGATGCGAACCTATATTAAACGTGTTGTTGTCGCTATCGAGGGCGGGAAAGCAGCTGAAGCTGATGAAGCCTACAAAGTAGCCTTACCTATTATTGATCGTATGGCTGATAAAGGTTTTATCCATAAAAACAAAGCCGCTAGACATAAAAGTCGCTTATTAGTCAGAATTCGCAAATTAACAAATTCTGCTGCTGCCTAAGATCCTTACTTATCTGTAAAAAGCTGCGTTAATGATTTTTTTAGGCTTTCGTCATGCCTAGTCAAAGCTAATGTAGCTTTTCCCATACTTCTATAAAAATATTCTAACTCGGGAAAAGCTTCCAGCACAGAAAGATGTTTTTTTAAAGTATTTACATCTGCTCGTTGCAGAGGCCCTGTCAGCGCTTCTTTAGGATGCAGTCTTTGTGCTTTATCTAAGGCTTGAGACATAAGCGCTAGCGTAAGATTTTCAGCTAATTTATCGTTTAGGCCGGCTTTGGAATAACAATCCCTAGCCATAGCTGATAAGGTAACTAGATAGTTAGAGGCCAGCACACTAGCGCTATGATAAAGGGGCTTATCCTTTTTCTCGATTAAAAATATCTGTCCATATATCGCATTAAATAGTGGTAACAACCGATCTAATGCTTCTTGATTACCTTCAAATGCACAATAGGTTCCTGCAAAGTTTTTTACATCCATTACTGGTTCAGAAAAACTAAAGACTGGATGTAAGCTAGCGGTATAACAACCCAAACTCGTTACAGCGCTTAAACATTCAGAGGATAACAAACCACTGCAATGGAAAATCACGTTTCCTGGTTTTAATATGCCTTGTAGACTTATTTGTTGGGCTATTAACTCAATACTGTCATCAGGCGTTGCTATTAAATAAATATCCGCGGATCTAAGTTGCTTAAGTGTCTTACAAGCGCTACCTTGCCCTAGAAAAACAACAGCATTTTCACTACTAGCGATACTTAAATTAATAATATCTTGGATACAGACAAGTTCGGTACTAAGGAACAAAGCCGCTAAAGTTTTTCCTAAACGCCCACAGCCTATGACACTAAGTTTTAATTTCATCTTGATCTTGAGAACTAACTGATTCGGCAGCTTCCTTGGTTAAATAAATATTATGGCTAGGAAAAGACCATTCAGCGCCATTACGCTTAATACAGGCTAATAATTCCAAAAACAATGCTTGTTGCAATTTTAAAAAATCCGCACTATTAACAATATTGGTATAAGCTATCACCACTAAATTAAGAGAAGTATTACCCAACTCTCTAAGATTTACGGTTATGGGTCTATCCTTATCAATAGCCATATTGTCTTTTAATATCGACTGCATTTCCTCCAAAATAGCAGGAACCTTCATTAAGTCTTGGTAACGTAAACTAATTTGACAATAGAATCGTCTATATTTCATTCTTGAAGGATTTTCTACGACTAAATTTGAAAATAAAGCATTTGGAATATACACAGGACGGCAATCCGGAGTTCGAATTCTGCAAACCCGCCAACCTATTTCTTCCACGGTACCTTCCACTTTAAGTGCGGGCAAACTGATTTGATCCCCTATTACAAAAGGTCTATCTAAAAAAAGCATGCAGCTACCAAATAAATTGGACAGTAGATCTTTAGCCGCAAAACCTATGACGATGCCGCCCATACCACCAAAAGCTAAGACGCCTGCAATACTAAAGCCAAAAATTTGAAATAAAGATAAGGCCGTTATAATAATAATTACTAATTTTGCAATCTGGCTCAAGCCATGCACTAATGTTTTATCAATAGTTTTATTTTTAGAGGATTTGAGAATAGTTTCTTTATAAAACGTAACAAACCGCCATAAAAACCAAGCAAGTAAGCCTGTAAAGGTTAAATTTCGAACTAAGTGAAATTGATCCGGGCTGATCCCTTTCCATGCTATACAAAGTGATTCGAGGGAATAAAGTAAACCCATCATAGTAATTAGCACCAATAATGGTCTATAAATGGACTCAAGTACTACAACGCTTAAAATATGTGGTTTACGATTTAAATGCCGCTGGTATTTTTGGTAACAAATAGGCAATAAAAAACAAAGTACAGCCGTTAATATGAGAATTATTAAGGCTTTCAACATACAAAATTGCGATAACCCGCCAAATACTGTTTCCAAAAAATTCACCCTTTATTCGATATTAGCATTAAATTTGATAAGCGACTAAAGACATAAATTTAGCCAGGCCTTGCATGCTCCATTGAATTACCACTGGTAATGGGATAGCTCCGGCATCTTCAGCTGTGAGCGCATGTTCTAACTCCTCTTGGCGCATTTGTTCCAAAATAGCGCGACTTTTTCTATCTTGTAAAGGCAATTTCTCCAAATGCTTTTGCAAATGCCTTTCTACTTGATGTTCAGTTTCAGCTAAAAAACCCAAACTCACCTTATCGCCCCATAAACCAGTAGTCAAACCTATTAACAAGGCACTTGCATACCAGAAGGGATTTAAATAACTAACATGGGTATCTAGTTCATGAATACGCTGTTGGCACCAATTGAGATGGTCGGTCTCTTCTGCAGCGGCTTTTTTTAATTTTTGTTTAATGTCCTTGGAACGAGCAGTAAGTGCTTGGCCAGTATAGAGCGCTTGAGCACAAACTTCGCCAACATGATTTATTCGCATCAAACTGCCTGAAAGTTGGCGCTCTTTTTGACTTAAAACGCCAGCTTGATTTATTAAATTTGCAGCCGGATTGGGTCGAGCGGAAGCAGAAAGCGACTGTATGGACGATAAAGCTTCGTCGAACTGTAAAATTAACTGGTCCCAAGCAGAATAATAGCGCATTAAATAACCTTTAGCGTGTATAATACTCAATAATTGCAACAAAACCAAAAAATACGCTAAGCTTAGCGGCTATTAATTTGATATCGCAAATCTATGAAGAAAATATTATACCAATTATTACTCAGCTCATTACTTATAATCGGCTTTTGCCCTTTAAGCTATGCAGGCTGGCCCTTTAGTCTAGCCCACCAAATGAACAAAGATAGTATCTCCTCGATGCTACAACCTATACTACCCGCAGTAGTGAATGTTTCTGTTCAAGGTGATATTCCGCTTAATCAATTACCCCCTCCTGTGCCAGGACGCCCTTATCCGCGTCACTTTGAAAGCATGGGCTCGGGTGTCGTTGTAGACGCTAAAGCGGGATATATTTTAACTAACGCGCATGTTATTCACGAAGCCAAGACCATCACCGTCACGCTAAGTGATGGCCGCGTTTTTAAAGCGACACTGAAAGGTTCAGATCCCGCTTCCGATATAGCTTTACTTACCATCACGCCTGATCATTTAACCGCTATCCCTCTGGGTAATTCAGATAATTTAAAGGTAGGTGATTTTGTTGCCGCTATCGGCAATCCTTTCGGTCTGAATCAAACAGTCACTTCAGGTATAGTCAGTGCATTACAACGCACAGGATTGGGAATAGAGGGATATGAGAATTTTATTCAGACGGATGCCCCTATTAACCCAGGTAATTCCGGTGGTGCTTTAATTAATTTACACGGCCAATTAATGGGCATCAATACAGCCATATTAGCTCCGGGCTCGAATGCAGGGAATATAGGTATTGGTTTTGCTATACCCATCAATATGGCAAACGGTGTGATGAAACAATTAGCAGAACATGGTTCGGTAAAACGCGGCTTAATGGGTGTGCTAGTACAAGACCTAACACCAGCGTTAGCTACCGCTCTGCATATTCCCCCTGATACCAACGGAGCATTAGTCTCTCAAGTACCTAACTACTCGCCAGCAGAAACTGCAGGCATTCAAACCGGCGATATTATCCAATCGATTAACGGCACACCCATCCATAATGGCGGACAAGTAAAAAATATCGTCGGCATGTTAAGAGTCGGCGATAAAATTACTATTAAGCTATTACGCAAAGGGAAAACGATCAATACCGTAATAAACCTGACTGATCCTAAAGATTATAAAAAAGTCGCTGAACATGATAATCCGTTTCTTTATGGATTAGTACTGCGTGACTTTAATCAAACTATTACCGGTCAAGGTCATTTGATTGGTGTCGAAGTTGTTGATACCGATGAAGACAGTATGGCCTGGCATGCGGGTATCCGCCCTGGAGACGTCATAACATCTGCTAATCAAATAGCGGTAACTAATGTTGCTCAACTACAAGATATCGCTAAACAAAGTAAACAAGAACTTCTAGTTAACGTATTATCCCGCGGTGGCATTAGATTTGTGGTGATCAAATAAAAATCTCGATCCAAATTGATCATTTTAATAAATGATCAATTGATTAGAATTGGATTACTTGTTTGATGTCGTTAGGCAATTCGTTATTTATTCTGAATTGGAAGCTTCCGGAATTAACTCAATAACGAAACCTAACTCATTTTGCTTTGCTGCAAAACGAGGATCTATATCATATCCAACTACAGCAATTAACTCCTTTTGATAGTAAATTAAAGGTAGCTTATTGCGCTGCCATGGAGGGACGCCCCATTCTTGAAATAATTTTTTTAATGGATGTGAACCTTGACGATTGCTCGCATAAAATCGTTCGCCACCTTGACGAAAAGTCACATCGACTTGCCTTTCCTTTAATAATAGCCCTGCGCCTAAAACCTGCTTTGACGTCAGTTGATCTAATGTTGGTAATGTAACTGTCTCACCCAACTTCCATGCAGTAAATCCAACTTTAAAAAGTTTTTCATTTTCCACTAAATTAAGAACATATAAACAATCACGGTAACGACGTAACTGAATATCTCCCCAATTGACTCGGGGGGAGGCATCCGCTCTACTTTTTAATAAAACATCAATTTGTTGTAGTTGCTTTTGACTAGGTAAAGAAAATTGTAACTGTTTTAACCAATAGCGCAATAGATTATTTCGACGCTTAGTACTTAACTTCAGCAAGCTAGATATAATCAATATATTAGCTGCCGAACCCCGAATGATACTTAAATCCTGGCAGGCTGTCTCATCAAGCAGAGAATCCGCTTCTGCTAAATTTGTAGCGGCTCTTGCGATGGTTTTATCTGCTTGAGGCCAACGTTGCTGAATAAGTGGGAGTACTTGATGACGAATAAAATTACGATTAAAACGTAAATCCTTATTGCTATCATCTTCTATCCAAGTTAATTGATGCGTTTGAGCATATTCATAAAGCTCTGTATGGGTAAAGTCTAGCAAAGGTCGTATTAAATAAGCTTTTGAAAATACCTGACAAAATGGCATGCTTGCTAAGCCTTTAAGACCTGCCCCACGTAACAACTGTAATAGCAAAGTTTCAGCTTGATCATTCCGGTGATGAGCCGTTAGTAAAAAATCTCCGGCGGATATTCTTTTGGCCATAGCGCCATAACGCGCTGCTCGGGCGTACGCTTCTGGGCTCTCGCCAGATTTAGGATGGGCATCTACGCGAACAACTTCGCAATAAACACCTAGTTTTTCACAAGTCCGTTGACAAATATCTGCCCATTTTATCGAGTCAGCATGCCAGCCATGATTGACATGGATAACTTTTAAACGTTTTGCAGGTACAACGCGACTTAACGCATAGAGTAAAACTTGCGAATCCAAGCCGCCGCTATAGGCTACCCAAAACCTAGCAGATGTAGGGTATTGTGTTAATAAAACCTGTAGTTTTTCGTGTGTAAACATAAACTAACAATACACTGAAGCTGGGGTGATCTAGAAATTAAGTACCCATAGCTAAAATCTTGCTGTAACGCAATTCGAGTAATTTTTCGATAGAGAAATATTGGAGCTGAGCTAATTGTTTAATAAGTTCAATCTTTAGTTGATTAGCCATCTCATCAAAATCAGTATGCGCACCACCTAAAGGCTCTGGAATCACTGCATCTATCAGTTTAAGTTTATATAAACTACCAGCATTCATAGCCATCGCTTCGGCAGCCTCAGGCGCTTTTTCAGCACTTTTCCAGAGAATAGTGGCACACCCCTCAGGTGAAATAACTGAATAAATACTATATTGCAACATCAAAATTCGATCGGCTACACCTATAGCTAAAGCCCCACCTGAGCCACCTTCTCCAATTATCGTAGAAATAATGGGCGTCTTCAGCTGAGACATCACTTGTAAACTTTGTGCAATTGCACCACTTTGGTTACGTTCCTCTGCGTCAATGCCGGGATAAGCACCAGGTGTATCAATAAAAGTCAAAATGGGCAATTTAAACCGCTCTGCCAATTCCATTAAGCGAATTGCTTTACGATAACCTTCTGGCTTGGGCATTCCAAAATTATGTTGGACTTTTTCATTAGTGGTACGGCCCTTCTGCTGGCCGATAATAACCACCGGTTGCTCCGCTAAGTTAGCAATACCACCGATAATAGAAGGATCATCTGAAAACTCTCTATCACCATGTAGCTCATCAAAATCAGAAAAAATTCTACTAATGTAATCCGAAAAATAGGGTCTTTGTGGATGACGGGCCAATTGTACTATTTGCCAAGCATTTAATGATTGAAAAATAGATTCGGTTAATTCTATTTTCTTTTGCTCTAAGCGTTTAATCTCTTCGTTTACATTAAGGTCAGCATCATTACTTAGCTTACGGAGTTCTTCTATTTTTGCCCCAAGCTCTGCGATAGGCTGTTCAAAACCCAAAAACTTAAAGTGCATAGCTACTCACTTTTTGTTGCATCTGAAGTTTCAGATATGAGCTCATTTTCAAACTCATAATCGAATTCCTCGCGTAATCGTCGTTGCTCTAAATAATCTTCAATAGCTCGGCGCTTTTCAAGTGAAAATCGAACGGGCGAGACTTTTGTTTTCTTATTCAATGCATCTAAGGCCAATTCTTCAGGCCATGTATCTAATTCTTCATCTTCAATGTCTAAGATGTCAGGCGGTAATTCAGTATCACTACTTCCATCGCCATCATCTTCTTCTAATAAAGCCTCTGTTTCTTTATACTCCATAGATCCTACCTATTAAATAAAGCAGCCTATTTCAGCGCTTACTTTAGTGGGTGTAATACCCATTTGGCAAGTAGAACCTCCTTCCTGTTATGAATAAATTTTTACCTCTAATCAAAAACATTCGTGAGTGTCGACTCTGTGCCTATCACTTACTTTTTAGACGCTAGACCTGTCTCAAGCTCATCATCTAAGTCATTACGTATAGCATGCACTAGAACACTAAGTACATCCCCCCCTAAAAGATTATAAGCTTATACACGAATTCTTAACCCAATTCACATACTCTTCGCACTTAAATTCTGTCTGTGTTGTCGCTCGACGCGTAATCCTTTTATATACCAATACTCCGGTTGCTTCACAGCGCAGTCCAATTCCGAAAAATTCAATTGCTGCGCGTAGGGTTGGAAATTAAAAAATTAATCTTTTTTATCTTCAACCGTTATTTTTTTGGCCGCCGCTTTGTCTCTTTTGGGAATAATGATCCTAAGTACACCATGCCTTCCTTCTGCTGTTATCTTATCGGCGTCTGCTGTATCCGGCAAAGCAAAGCGACGGTAGAAACTACCTTTTGATCGTTCAATTCGTGTGTATCCTTCGCCTTCTTCAGTACGGGTCTCTGCTCTGTCACCTTTAATCGTCAATATCCCATTTTCCATAGAAATTTCAATATTTTTCGGATCAACCCCAGGAATATCTGCCAAGAGCACAAAACGAGTAGGCTCTTCTTTGATATCTACTGCAGGCGCCCAATGGCTAGTTTCAACCATCGAGCTGTCTTCAACGAGTTGGTGACTAGGATCAAACAGTTGATCCCACTCTTGCGATAGACGGTGTAATTGGTGTAATAAAGAGGGGGATCTGGATCGTATAATATTCGACATAAACTATTTCCTCCTTGTTTAACCCATTAGTCTAACTCAAAAAGACACATTTGATCATTTTAAATAATTTGGCTAGCTTTTAGCATAAAATTCAGATTTTTCAAGGGGTATAAACTCGCTGCTCAATGGAGATACTTATTTATTTCTGGTAAAGTAAAAACTTTCTCATTTTTACTATAAAAAAAAATTATGTCCTATTATCAACAACATATCTTTTTATGTACTAATCTACGGGAAAATAATAAGGATTGCTGTGCTAAACGAGGCGCCAACCCTTTATTAGATTATTTAAAAACGAAAATAAAACTACTGACCGAAAACCAACAGCAAAAAATTCGGGTAAGCTATTCCGGGTGCCTAGGAAGGTGTAGCTTGGGCCCATTACTGGTGATTTATCCCGAAAGTACTTGGTATCACTACGATACAGAACATGATATTGACGAAATTATTGAACGACATTTAATTAAAAAACAAATAGTACATCGATTATTATTACCTAATGCAAAATAAATTTTTAGAACTGATACATCCTCGTTATTGGCCTACTTGGTTAGGATTAGGAATTTTATACCTCATAACAAAACTACCTTACCGACTACAACTACAATTTGGTAAAAATTTAGGACGCATTTCCTATTATTTATTGAAAAGATTTCGACGAATCGCGGAAATTAATTTGAAACTTTGCTTTGCCGAATTATCCGATAAACAGCGAAAAAACTTAGTTAAAAAACAGTTTCAATCTTTAGGAATGGGGCTCATCGAATCAGCTATGGCCTGGTGGATGCCTGATCATAAACTAGATTCACTCATTCATGTAAAAGGGTTAGAACACTTGCAAGAAGCTATAAGCAGAAAAAAAGGTGTGCTTATTTTAAGTGGTCATTTTACATCGTTGGATATCTGTGGCCGTCTGTTTTCTAGCATTTTTCCAATGCATGTTGTATATCGGGAACAAAAAAATCAAGTCATCGATAGGTTATTAAAACAACATCGTCATTTTAAGTGGATGCAACCTATACATCGACACGCAATTCGCCAAATTATTAAAACTTTGAAACAAAACAAAGCTATTTGGTATGCAGCCGATCAAGATTATGGTCCTACTCACAGCATTTTTCCGCCATTTTTTGGCATTCCTACTGCTACCATCTCAACACCTAGTCGCTATGCTGCTCGAACAGGTGCGCAAGTTGTTACCTTATTTTATCATCGCCTTCCTAGAGCAAAAGGTTACCGAATTACTATCGGTCCTATTTTAGAAAATTTTGCCAGGGGTGATGATTACCAAGATACACTACGCTTTAATCAATTGTTAGAACAAGCTGTTCGTGCACACCCCGATCAATATCTTTGGATACATCGACGCTTTAAGACACGTCCTCAAGGGGACCCTTATCTCTATTAAAAAGAATCATGCATAATAAACTTATCGGCGGCATATTACTTATCATTGGAACTAGCATTGGAGGAGGAATGTTAGCCCTACCCATTGCTACAGCACAATTAGGCTTTGTCTATGCGCTGATTTTTTTAATATTGTGTTGGGCCATAATGACTGCGGCTGCATTACTTATTTTAGAAGTTAATCTTTGGCATAGCACAAACAGTAATTTAATTAGCATGGCTAAAACAACGTTAGGTAGATTTGGCCAGATCGTCGCTTGGCTCAGCTACCTTTTACTGCTATATGCTTTATTAGCCGCTTATATTGCAGGCGGCAGTGATTTCTTACAACATCTTCTACAAACATTTCATTTGCACTTATCCACAAAAATTTCCGCCATATTATTTTCAGGATTATTAAGTTTAATCGTTTATAAAGGGTTAAGCTCAGTTGATTATGTTAACAGGGGATTAATGCTTAGCAAACTATTAACCTTTATTTTATTGGTGATTTGTATTTTTCCTTTTATTTCTATTCATTATCTATTCAATTTGGGAAATGCTTATCAACTTAGTGTTGTTTTAGGCAGTACAACGGTTATCATGACCTCATTTGGTTTCGCAGTAATAGTCCCAAGCTTACGTAGTTACTTTAGCAATGATTTGATTATGCTACGTAGAGCTATTCTAACTGGCAGCTTAATACCTTTATTCTGCTATATTTTGTGGGAATTAACTATTATGGGCGCCATACCCGCTTATGGAAGTTCAGGTTTAATATTCATGTATCATTCGGGGCATTCTACTAGCGATTTAATGTCCGCTTTGAATCATTTACTTGATAATAGATTAATTAATTTTTTTGCAAAAATATTTACATCCATATGTTTCGCCACTTCCTTTTTAGGCGTGGCTTTAAGCCTATTTGATTTTTTTAGTGATGGATTGCAAATTGAAAAAAAAGGTTTAAAAAAGTTAACTCTTTATGTACTTACTTTTTTTCCTCCCTTATTCATTGCCAATCACTATCCCCACGCTTTCATCATGGCTTTATCTTATGCAGGGGTACTTTGTGCCATTTTACTAATACTTCTTCCGGCCATGATGGCCTGGAGCGGAAGATATATTAAAAAATGTGCTGTAGGGTATCAAGTTGCAGGAGGAAAGTCTTTATTACTTAGCTTAATGATAATTGCATTACTTATTATTATTTTAAGCCTTATTCACTAAAAAATTTTATGAATATAAAACAATTTGGCGGTATTTTATTAATTACTGGTAATGCTATAGGCGGGGGGATGTTAGCTTTACCTCTTGCAACGGCTCAAGCAGGTTTTTTAAACTCATCGCTTTTTTTGATCGCTTGTTGGGGGATTATGCTAGCGGGTGGTTTGTTGATTTTAGAAGTCAACCTTTGGTTCCCACCTAATAGTCATTTAATTTCCATGGCGCGCGCTACTTTGGGAATTCCGGGTGAGATCATTGCTTGGTTATGTTATTTATTATTGCTCTATGCTTTGCTAGCAGCGTATATCGCGGGAGGTTCAGATTTTTTACAAGGTATCTTACAAAAAGTAAATTTACATTTTTCAGCGCTTGTTACAGCCATTTTATTTATAGTTATCCTAGGACCTATTGTTTATAAAGGCATGCATTCGGTGGATTTAATGAATCGAATTTTGATGGGTGGAAAATTACTTATTTTTTGCCTCTTAATATTATTTCTATTTCCTTTTATATCAACCAAACAACTGGTACAAGGGAATATACATTACTTATCCAACAGTCTAACTATTATCATTACATCGTTTGGTTTCGCCGCCATTATTCCTAGTTTACGCAGTTATTTCCATAGTAATGTTAAACAATTACGCCAAGTCATTATACTGGGTAGCTTAATCCCTCTTATTTGTTATATTTTCTGGAATGGAGCTATTATGGGGGTTATACCTATCAATAAACTTGTAACGATTGCCCAATCCAGTCAATCTACTAGTCATTTAACTAATACATTGAGCCATTTATTAAATAAAAATAGTATTACTTTATTTGCTTGGATTTTTACATCCATTTGTTTAGCAACTTCCTTTTTAGGTGTAGGTATTAGCCTCTCTGATTTCTTACTTGATGGTTTAGCGTTAAAACAAACCGAAAAAAATAAATTTATCGTATATTTACTTACCTTTTTACCCCCTTTAATCCTTGTTTTGTTTTATCCCGCCTCATTTATGCTGGCATTGAATTATGCTGGTATATGGTGCGCCACCTTATTAGCTTTGCTTCCCGCATTAATGGCTTGGTCTGGACGGTATACTCAACAAATCGATGCGCCTTATCGCGTAATGGGTGGAAAAGGTTTATTAAGTTTGCTGATCCTGTCCTCCTCTATTATTATTGCGCATGCAATTATAGTTGATGTTTTTTAATCTATATCCTTCGCAATGAATTTTTTGAGTTTTGAAATATTCCTGATTATGGGGTAAATAGGAAAATCTTTAATGTCTTACCAAAAAAAATATGCTGATGCCATTCGATTCCTAAGCATAGATGCCGTGGAAAAAGCCAATTCAGGCCATCCTGGCATGCCCATGGGAATGGCTGGCATTGCAACTGTCTTATGGAGAGACTTTTTAAGCCATAACCCCAATAATCCCCAATGGAGTAATCGTGATCGTTTTATTTTATCGAATGGCCATGGATCAATGCTGCATTACGCATTACTTCATTTAACTGGCTATGATCTTTCATTGGATGAAATTAAAAAATTTCGTCAATTACACTCCAAAACTCCAGGACATCCCGAAGTAGGTTTAACTCCGGGGATAGAAACAACAACGGGACCTCTCGGTCAAGGATTCGCGAACGCTGTCGGAATGGCCTTAGCAGAAAAAAATTTAGCCGCTCATTTTAATCGACCTTCGCACCCCATTGTCGATCATTTTACTTATGTATTCCTAGGTGATGGCTGTTTAATGGAAGGCATCTCTCATGAAGTTGCTTCTTTGGCGGGATCCTTAGGTTTAGGTAAATTAATTGCTTTTTGGGATGACAATAATATTTCTATTGATGGCAATGTCTCAGGCTGGTTTAATGATAATACCCCTGAGCGTTTTAAAGCTTATCATTGGCATGTTATTCCTGAAATTGACGGCCATGATCCACAACAAATTAAACAGTCTATTGAAAAAGCTCAGAAGGTTACCGATAAACCCAGTTTACTTTGTTGTAAAACCAAAATTGCTTTTGGTGCACCCAATTTAGTTGGCAGCCATCAAGCACATGGAGCAGCACTCGGTGAAAAAGAAGTAGCTGCCACCAGGCTTGCGTTACATTGGAATTACCCCCCCTTCGAAATACCAGAAGATATTTATCAAGCTTGGGATGCCCGTTCTAAAGGAAACCTGTTAGAAAAGGCTTGGGAAAAAAAATGGAATGTCTATCAAACCGCATTTCCTGAACTTGCCGAAGAGTATCAACGCAGAATTAATAGAAAATTACCTTTAAATTGGGCAGAAAAAACTAAAAAAATTATCGAAGCTGTTTATAAAAATCCTTCTGAAAAAATAGCAACACGTAAAGCCTCCCAAAATGTATTAAATGCCTTTGCACCTCTTTTACCGGAATTGTTAGGAGGATCTGCAGACCTGACAGAATCAAATTCCACGCTTTGGAAAGGATCTCAAGTTTTAACTAAAGATAATCCAGCGGGTAATTATATTCATTATGGTGTGCGTGAATTCGGTATGTCCGCCATGATGAATGGCATTGCCTTGCATGGAGGATTCATTCCCTATGGAGGAACCTTTTTAGTTTTCAGTGATTATGCGCGTAATGCTGTTCGCTTATCCGCACTAATGAAGCAACGTGTTATTTTTATTTATACACACGACTCTATTGGTTTAGGAGAAGACGGTCCGACGCATCAACCGATAGAACAAATCAATAGCTTACGACTTATTCCTAGTCTTTCTGTCTGGCGGCCTTGCGATGCGTTAGAAACAGCAGTTGCCTGGCAACAAGCGATACAACATTTAGGGCCGACTTGTTTATTGCTCACCCGGCAAACTATACCTCCGCAAACACATAACCTAGAAACTTTACAATCTATACATCGAGGTGCTTATATTCTTCTAGATAGCCCTTCAACGCCTGAAGCCATTATTATTGCGACAGGTTCCGAAGTAAATTTAGCTATAAGTGCCGCACAAACTTTAAACCAACAGGGCAGACAAATCAGAGTGGTATCTATGCCTTCCGCTGATCGTTTTGAACAACAAGATTCAGCCTATAAAACTAAAATTTTGCCTAACTCGATTACATTACGTGTCGCTATAGAAGCCGGAACTAAAGATTTTTGGTATCGTTATGTAGGCAATAAAGGCAAAATAATCGGACTTAACCAATTTGGCGAATCTGCACCTGGGGCAGATGTCTTTGAAAATTTTGGATTTACTATAGAAAATGTTATTAAAACACTAAACCAACTATTAGTCGGAGAATTATTATGACAACCCGTATCGCTATCAATGGTTATGGCCGTATAGGCCGAAATATACTAAGAGCTTTTTTTGAAAATCCTAAGCGGCATGATATAGAAATTGTTGCGATAAATGACTTAGGTAACATTGATATTAATGCCCATCTAACACGCTATGACACAACTCACGGGAAATTTATAGGAACTATAACTATTGATAAAGATTGTTTAATTATCAATGGCCAACGGATAAAAATCTTTTCGGAACGCGATCCAGAAAACTTACCTTGGAAAGAATTAGATATTGATGTAGTTCATGAATGTACCGGTCTTTTTACTTCGCCAGAGAAGGCTGGAAAACATATCAAAGCAGGAGCAAAAAAAGTCATTATCTCTGCTCCCGCTGGTAAAGGGGTTGATGCGACTATTGTTTACGGTGTTAACCACCATACCTTAAAAAGTAGCGATAGCATTATTTCTAATGCTTCATGCACTACCAATTGTCTAGCTCCTCTAGCTAAAGCCTTACATGAAAATTTAGGGATTATTCATGGTTTAATGACTACTATTCATGCTTATACCAACGACCAAGTGCTCATCGACACTTATCACCCCGATATGTACCGTGCGCGTTCAGCAACTCATTCCATGATTCCTGCTAAAACAGGAGCCGCTTCTGCACTCGGTTTAGTATTACCTGAGCTCGCTGGAAAACTTGATGGTTTAGCTATACGTGTGCCTACGATAAACGTTTCTTTAGTAGATTTAAGTTTTCAGGCTAAACGCGAAACAACCGCTAAAGAGGTGAACGAAATCTTAAAAAAGGCCTCTGAAACTAGCGCCTTGAAAGGTCTACTTAATTATAGTGAAGAACCTCTCGTTTCTATTGATTACAACCATAATCCGGCTTCTGCTACCGTGGATGCACCTCAAACTCGTGTAATAGGTGATTTTGTTAAGGTTCTTGCCTGGTATGACAATGAATGGGGATTTTCTAACCGAATGCTGGATGTTACCGACGCATTGATGAATGCGGCTTAATTATGTCTAAGAAGTCACTTCAAACCTTAATTAACTTTGAACCAAAGGCTACAAGGTCGGCTATGATGCTTAAACCCAAAAAATTAGCGGAAAAGCTATACTTTTATCGGAAATATAGTATAGATATAGCCAAATAATGTTATAGTATTAGGTTCAATTTCGCTCAATTAATAGAGAATTTATATGGCACGCGTTACAGTTGAAGATTGTTTAAAGAAAGTCAAAAATCATTTTGAGTTAGTCATTATAGCCTCAAAAAGAGCCCGGCAAATTGCTAAAGGCGGCATGGCCATGGTTGATCCCGAAAACGACAAACCTACAGTGATAGCTCTAAGAGAAATCGCGGATGGGAAACTCAATGAAGCCGGGGGAAAATCAGAGCATGAAACCGCTGGCGGTATAAACGGGCCACAGTCTACGGGCTTGTAAAAACCGGGGGCGCTTGCATGCACATGTTTAGTGACCTCAAACAAGAAATACAAACCTATCTATCCCCTGAGCAAATAAAGCAAGTCTATAATGCTTATCAATTTGCTGCTAGGGCTCATTCTGGGCAAAAACGCCATAGCGGCGATCCTTACATAAGCCACCCTATCGCGGTTGCAAAAATTCTCGCGCAAATGCGCATGGATGTTCAAACGATAATCGTCGCAATTTTACATGACGTTATTGAAGACACTCCTATCGAAAAAACTGTATTAACTACCACATTTGGCGGTGAAATAGCAGAACTTGTCGATGGAATGAGTAAACTGACGCAAATTCAATTTCAAAGTCGAGCGGAAGCTCAAGCAGAAAATTTTCGTAAAATGCTGCTGGCTATGGCAAAAGATATTCGTATCATTATCATAAAATTAGCTGATCGCTTGCATAACATGCGCACCTTATCTGCAGTACCCGCAGAGAAACGGTATCGTATTGCTAAAGAAACATTGGATATTTATGCCCCCATTGCACAGCGATTGGGTATGCACATGGTACGTATAGAACTGGAAGATCTTTGTTTCTTAAACCTCTATCCATGGCGATATCGAATTTTACAAGAAACCGTACAAAAAACCCGGCGTAAACATAAAGCAAGTATCCATAAAATAGAATCCGCTTTGAAAGAGTGCTTGGACAAGAATCATTTACCTTTTCATACCATGTGGCATAAAAAAAAGCATCTGTATCAAATCTATAAAAAAATGCGGGAAAATCATTTAGCCTTCAATGAAATCATTGATATCCCAATTTTTTGCATTATTGTAGATAATATTGATAATTGCTATCGCGTACTAGGGGCTGTTCACAATCTTTATAAACCTCTACCCGATCATTTCCACGATTATATTGCAATACCTAAGGCGAATGGGTATCAAGCACTGCATACAACTTTATTTGGTCCTGCCGCTACTTCAATTCATATACAAATCCGTACAACTGCCATGGATAACGGCGCTGATCATGGGATTGTAAGTTACTGGTTAGAGGAAAAAACTAAGGCCAACGAACTCCGTCCACATTTGCGAGCAAGAGAATGGCTCAAGCGATTACTTGATATTCAACAAACGACACCTAGTTCCTTAGAATTTATGGAGACGGTTAAAATCGATCTCTTTCCTACGGATATATATATCTTTACTCCTAAAGGCGACATCATTGAGCTTCCACATAAAGCAACTTTGATTGACTTCGCCTATGCGATTCACTCGGATATTGGAAATCACTGTATTGCAGCTAAAATAGATAAACATTTAGTTCCACTCAGCACACACTTACAAAGTGGTCAAACTGTAGAAATCATTACTGATCCGAAAACTTTTCCTGATTCCCGCTGGTTAGAGTTTGTAGCGACTGGCCGTGCTCGAAGTCATATTAGACAATTTTTTAAAAATAAGCAGCACAATGAAGCCGTGCAATTAGGCCAACGCCTGCTAGATAACAATTTAACTTCGTTAGGGCAAAATAATACCCAAATCAACGATAAGAATCTGAATAAAACATTACAAAAGTTTCAGTACGATTCACTAGAAGATTTGCTTGAAGCTATTGGGCTGGGTTATATACACCCTGCTTTAGTCGCTTATTCGTTATGTAGTTTAAAACCAAATTTTAAAAATCAAATTAACTCATTACCCCTGTTCCTAAAAAATGCAGATAATGGATTAATTAAATTTGCCGAATGTTGCCGGCCTATACCAGGCGATGAAATTATAGGGTTACTCAATGCTGGACATGGTCTTACTGTGCATTTACAACGCTGTAAGTACGCAGCGCGACTTGTCAAAAAAAATCCTGAGCGAGCCATTTCCATACAATGGGAAAAACAAACTAGCGGCTTTTTTAAAACGGATATTTATATTGAAACTATCAATCAACACGGCGTATTAGCATTATTAACCTATAATATTGCCAAAGCCGATGCTAATATTGAAAATATTAAAGTTGAAAGTCGCGATAGAAAACATAGTATTATTCATTTTACTTTATCCGTACTCAATCGCAAGCACCTAGCCAAAGTGATCCGCTTTTTACGCACCATTCAATATACAATAAAAATTACGCGTCATCTTTCTTTATAGGCAATCAATTAATCTTACCTCTCCCACGTGAATAGCCGCCAAACGTCTACCCCAATGATCCGCAACGTAATCGACCTTAAAACCTAAACTGTTTAATTGTTTCATCGCCTCTTCTGAGTTTGGAGCTAACTTTAAAATAGACGGGAAATGACTCGCCTGCGCGCGCTGCTCTAAGCTCAAACGGCTATTTCTTGAGCTTAAAGCTAATCCATCTGTTGCACGAATAGTTGGACAACCCACGATCTCTGTTTCTAAAAAAAGCGCTAGCGCCATTTTTTTGATGAGTAATAATTGTTGATAGTCTTTTTCGCCATAATATGCATTAGTTGGTCTTACAATATTCAGATATTTTAACACCACCGTTAACATTCCAATAAAATGTCCAGGACGAAACTCTGCTTCTAATTCTTTGCTTAAATCACTCGTATCGTGAATCTGAATGTGATAATTATCAGAATAAATAGTGTTTGAATCTAATAATAATAAATAATCAACTTTCTGTTTGCTAAGTAAAGATATATCCTCTTCCAAACTGCGCGGATAGTTTATAAAATCCTCTATTTGATTAAATTGTTTAGCATTTACAAAAATGGCTACTACAGTCAAATCATTCTCTGCTTGGGAACGAGTGCAAAGACTTAAATGTCCTGCATGCAGATGACCCATCGTATGCACAAATCCTATTTTTTTATTACTATTTTTTTTCCTTATGACTTGCCAATCACTAAGCTTGGTAACAATGTTCATAACTAGGAAATTCTTTATGTTTAACGGAATAACTATAGTGATCAACCGCTTTTCGGATCAATTGATTACCATCAAGAAATTGATTAACAAATTTTGGTTTGAAATCCAGATTAAGCCCTAATAAATCCTGCATGACTAAAACCTGTCCGTCGGTATCAACACCAGCTCCTATACCAATTGTTGCAATTTTTAACGACGCTGTTATTTCTTTTGCCAGCTGCGATGGAACACATTCAAGTACTATCGCAAAACATCCTGCTTGCTCTAAAGCTAAGGCATCTTGTTTAAGCCGTTCTGCCTGAGCAACCGTTTTTCCTTGGACTTTATATCCACCTAAGGTATGGATAAATTGTGGAGTTAAACCTATGTGACCCATGACGGGAATACCTGATTCAACTAAATGCGCTATTAATGAAAGATTGCCTGCTGCGCCTTCTAATTTAATAGCCTGCGCGCCTGCTTGCATTAGCTTTTGAGCTGCAATAACACTACGGCTTAACGATTGACGATAACTTAAAAAAGGAAGATCAGTAATTATAAACTTAGCAGGAGCTCCTCGACATACCGCAGCTGTATGAAGTTCCATCATAAGCAGTGTAGCCATTAAGGTATCTTTAAAGCCATGCATGGTCATAGCAAGACTATCACCAATCAATAAGGCATCTAAAGAAGACTCATTAAGAATTTTTGCCGTACTATAATCATAACAAGTTAAGATTACGATTTTTTCTTTAGTTATTTTTTTTTCAGCAAATTTTAAAACGTTCATACGCTACTTACCAGTAAAGAATGGTAATAACGAAAAACAATAGGTACTTGTCGCATGATCAAGTCCTCATATAATTTTGGAAATTATATACTCACAGTAATTGGATTTTTGGCACGGCGCCGCGAAAAATGAGCAACCGGAATGTATTAGACATACATGAGGATTGCGAGTTGAGCGGCAACATAGCCAAAAATTCAATTGCGAAGAGTATGTCTCCTTCACAAGGATAGGAGCGTGATTAGTTTAAAGAGCTAATGTCCAATTATCAAGGGCTCTGCTGTTTATTCCTAACTTCATTCGATCTAAAGAGGGGTGTTAGCATTTTTTTTTGTGGGTAGCATACGATTCGCCACAATTTGTAGTAATTGCTGGGCTATTGATTGTTTACTTGCACATGCTAGGTGTATAGGCACATCAGAAGATAATACGGTTACCTCATTTTTATCGCTATCAAAACCTATGTCCGTCTGACTCACATCATTAACTACCATTAGATCTATATTTTTACTTCTTCGCTTTTCTTCGGCAAATTTTAAAGTATATTCAGTTTCGGCAGCAAATCCTATCAGTAAAGGCCTAGCTTCTAAGTTCATTTGACTAACAGTAGCCAAAATATCAACCGTAGGTTTAAGTTGTAACGTTAATGGCGCACTTGATTTTTTAATTTTTTGTAATGCTGGATTTACAACCTGATAATCTGCAACAGCAGCGGTACTTATAAAAATCGTTTGCTGGCTAATTTCTCTCTCAACAGCTGCCAACATTTCCGCAGCTGTCTTCACAGGTATAAATTTCAATCTCTTTGGATGTGTTAACGCTACAGGCCCACTAATAAGTGTAACTTCAGCACCGGCTTCGATAGCAGCCTGGGCTAAAGCAAATCCCATCTTACCCGAACTACGATTTGATAAATAGCGTACCGGATCGATGCATTCTTGTGTCGGACCTGCGGTAATTAAAATTCTTTGGTTTTGTAAATAGGGTTTAATAAATACCTTTGATAAGACATCCACTATTTCTTGTGGTTCCAGCATGCGTCCTAGACCAAACTCACCACATGCTTGACTTCCTTCTCCAGGCCCTATAAATAAGCAATCTCTCTCTTTTAGCTTAGTCACATTATCTTGAGTTGCCCGATTGGACCACATCGCTTGATTCATTGCAGGCGCAATAATTAAACGCGTGTTGGATGCTAAGCATAATGTACTCAATAAATCATCTGCAAAACCATGAGCTAATTTAGCAATCACATGTGCTGTAGCAGGAGCTATCAATATACATTCTGGCCACCGCGCAAGATCAATATGACTCATTGCAGCTTCGGCTTCAACATCTACAAGTTCTTCATACACTTTATGCTGTGAAACAGCTTGCAGCGTCAAAGGGGTTACAAAGGCCTTGCCACAGGAAGTTAAAACAACCCTAACGTCATGATGTTGTTCTTTAAGTTTTCTGATAAGTTCCGGGGTTTTATAAGCAGCAATACTACCTGTGATACCCAATAAGATACGCTTTTTCATCGGCTTAGAATAACAAAAAGGGACATCAAAGTAATGCCCCTCTTTATAAATTTTTTAATTTAATTTAGAAATATAACCCTACTTGCAAAGTAATAGTATTACCGCTTTTTCCGGTTCCATTAATAGGATTAAGCGCTAGACCCGATTGACCTATAGCAACATCAGTTGCGCTATAGTCAATATCGTGACGAAACTCTAAGCTTTCGATGGTATCTTTCCAAATGGATGTACTAACGGTTGCTATATAACGTTTCTTAGGAATAAGTAAACCTAAAGCATCTTTGGATTGGTCATATCCAATAATGACTGCACTAGGCTTCTCTAAAACATTAAATTTATAAGCTGCTTCCGCGTGAAAAGCTGAGGGTTTAGCACCTTGCCCATCAAATGATAATACGGTTTGGGAAAAGGAACGACTAGCCGTAACATATTCTCCCGTAACACTAAATGCTTGAATGCTTAACGTTCCGCGCGCATCCAAACCAGGTACGGGATTAAGAATTTCTGTCTCATTGTTCGTAGCAAATCCAGTAAAATTATTAGGTCCATTATTTCCATTATGCTGCATCCCTAACGAGTCTGCGATACTACGGATGTAACTCCCTGCGATATCAATATTCCATTTTGGTTTGGTGAAAATATATTCCGCATTAGCACCATAATTCCGCAGACCATTATTATCTTTACTGGTTCGGCTTGGGCCTCTAAAAACAAACGCCGATAAATTCAAATCATTTTCATCATTAAATTGTTTTGAAAATCCCAACTCCAGCGCCCTAGCTTTGGTTCTGCCTAAAGTCTTAGTAAATGGATCACTAATCATTGAAGAAGAATACTGACCGAAGGGCACATAAAATTGGCCCATAGTCGCATACAAAGGAAACTTAGCTAAATTTCCTATCGTTAAAAACCCTCGTTCTAAAAGAACACGAGAATTATCAATTCGTCTAGGGGACATATCCGTAGGCGGTGTATTGTCATAAACAAACGCAATTAGTCCTGTAACCCATTGATTGACTAAAATCTCAGTATCTAGTTCAATCCCCGTCAAATCAATATCGGTAGCGGAGTTATTTTGAAAATTTCCAAAATGGCTGGTATGAAAAATTTGCGATTCTATTTTTCCACTAAGATTAACGACAGGTGTATTTGAAAAAGGATGGCCGTTTTTTATTAAGTAATTGTAGATCTCTTTTCGTTGTTGGAGTAAATAAAGATCCTCATTCACATAAGGTTGGTTAACCACTAAATCGGAAGCATTAAACTCGGAGTTTATGCCAATAAAAGGCGAGCTAATAACAGGCGTGCCTATGATAAAAAAAGGATGTTCCGAAGTAACTATATTTTCTCCTCGAGCATTTGTTGGATTAGAATTATCGGCTTGCTTAGATTGCTTACGTAAAGTCGCCACTTGATTTTGTACACGCTGTAATTCGGATTCTAGGACTTGGGTTCTTTGTGCCAGTCTTATGATTTCTTTATCATTTGCCCCATCGGCGAAAGCTACATTCCCCTGTAGACTTAACCAGCACACAACAGTCATAAGTGCAGTTAATTTATATTTGTTACTTAGCATGAGGAGCACCTTATTATTGAAATAAGTGATTAGCACCCCTATTTATCAAAAAAAAGTTCTCAATGCAAGCATATTTTCCTTAGGAACCTATTTAACCATCATTTTTACATTAATGTAGCTAAGTTTTTCACGAAATAAGGAATTAATTCGATTTTTTCTTTTGTCGCCATCGGCTAGCCAGAATATTTAACCATTCTACGAATACCGAGAAAGCGATTGCAAAATACAGATAAGCTCTAGGAACATGCAATCCAAAGCCATCGGCTATTAATACTAAGCCTATTAATAATAAAAAACTTAAGCCGAGAATCTTCAAGTTTGGATAGATATTAATAAAATGACTTAATGGTCCACTGGCCCATATCATCAAGGCGATCGCGATGATAATAGCTAAAGCCATAATTATAAATTCCTGAGCCATTCCTACCGCGGTAATCACACTATCCAAAGAAAAAATAATATCTAGCAACATGATCTGAATGATAACCATCGAAAATCGCGAATACCGATGTAGCTTACTCTTATTTTCTGTCGCAATGGTTACATTAAAATGAAGTTCACTCGTGCCTTTTGCAAGTAAAAATAATCCGCCTAGAATTAGCACTAAATCCCTACCTGAAAATCCATGATCCGCCAAAGTAAAAAGTGGTTGTGTAAACTTAGTCATCCACGCAAGCGTTGCCAGTAAAAATAAACGCGTCAAACAGGCGAGTAATAAACCAAATTGGCGGGCTGCACGTTGCTGAGATTGAGCAAGCCCATTGGTTACTATAGAAATAAAAACTAAATTATCAATACCCAAAATAATCTCTAGAGCTGTTAGGGTAAGTAAGCTAATCCAAGCTTCCGGCGAAAAAAATAATTCAAACATAGCAAATTTTACCTTTTCTAAATTTTTTCAAAAAAAATTAAAATTACGAAACAATCCTGCCAGTATTAAACTTATTACTGGCAATCTATAGATAAAAAAGATTTTGAATTTTGGCAGTTTTTAAATCTATGGATAAACAATAAATAATTAAACTATTTTTGGCTAAACAAAAAAAGCCCGCTTTCGCGGGCTCAATGTTTTATTTAAATTTATGTCGTATGGGTAATTTTAAGCAAACTTAATGCTCGCACGTAATTGACCCACCGTTGATTTATTACCAGTCGCGCCCT
>JBDKHQ010000093.1:0-11842 GCA_039797585.1 Pseudomonadota bacterium
ATCTTCATTCGCAAGCTAACAGTACAGATACCGGGCCTATGCTTATTAACGGATCGTCCGCTGTAGCGCATAATGCAGTGAATCCCATTAGTAACGAAAATCTGCTAATCGGTGGTTGGGCTTTTTTCCAAATAGCGAGAAATATACCGGGGGTGGAAACAGTTGGTAATTGGGTGGGTACGATAGTTGGTAATTTAGGCAGAGATTGTGTCACAGCCGGCAAATATGTCGGAAGTTTTTTCACAAGTACAGATCCTGTACCTGCGGATCAAGTTGAGGAAAAAACATTTTTATTACCTGTAACTAAACCTTGAGTTTATAAAAGAAAAAAGAGGTATGGATATTCATTATCTATACCTCTTGCTCTTTTTTAATTCACTATTCTTGATCGAGAAAGCTACGCAAGGGTTCTGAACGCGTGGGATGACGTAATTTACGTAATGCCTTAGCTTCAATTTGTCGAATACGTTCACGTGTCACATCAAATTGTTTACCCACTTCTTCCAATGTGTGATCGGTATTCATATCAATACCAAAACGCATGCGTAATACTTTTGCTTCACGCGGCGTGAGTGATGCCAGTACTCGCTGCGCTGTTTCTCGTAGACCTTCGATGGTGGCGGCATCGATAGGCGATAGAGCGGTTGCGTCTTCTATAAAGTCACCTAAATGAGAATCACCATCTTCGTCACCAATTGGTGTTTCCATGGAAATAGGTTCTTTTGCAATCTTAAGAATTTTACGGATTTTATCTTCAGGTAAGCCCATTTTTTTACTGAGATCTTCCGGTGATGGTTCTTTACCTGTTGCTTGTAATATTTGTCGCGAAATACGGTTCAGCTTATTAATCGTTTCAATCATATGCACCGGAATACGGATAGTTCGTGCCTGATCGGCAATAGAGCGGGTGATTGCTTGTCGTATCCACCAAGTGGCATAGGTGGAAAACTTATAGCCGCGGCGATATTCAAATTTATCGACCGCTTTCATTAACCCTATGTTGCCTTCTTGAATCAAATCAAGAAATTGTAAACCACGGTTGGTATATTTTTTGGCGATAGAAATAACCAGTCGTAAATTGGCTTCGACCATTTCTTTTTTTGCACGTCGAGCTTTAGCTTCGCCTGCTGACATTTGGCGATTGATTTCTTTGATTTCAGCTATGGTCATGCCTATGGTTTTTTCTAATTCACGTAACTTATTTTGCGCGGCGGTGACGGGGATGTGTAAAGTTTTTAAAGCTTGCGAATAACTTTTTTTAGCATTGATATGTTTTTTGAGAAAATTTTCATTGGTTTCATTTTTTGGAAAAGTGCTAATGAAAAGTTGGCGTGGCATTTTGGCTTCATTAATACATAAACGCATGATGACACGTTCTTGCATGCGAACTTTTTCTAATAAGTCACGCATTTTGCGCGTCAGTTTATCAAGTTGACGCGGTATCAACTTAAATTTAGTAAACGCGTCGGCTAATAGGGCAGCTTGTTTTAAGGTTTTTTTATCATGACGACCGTACTTTTTTTGCGTAGCAATATAAGCTTCGTAGAGTGCTTTTAATTCAGCAAAACGAGTATGTGCTAGTTCTGGATCGGGCCCGCCTTCCAGTTCACCTTCACCAAATCCTTCATCATCATCTGTTGCACCAGTTTTAGCTTTGATTTCATCGCTATCATCATCGGTATCTTTATCATCAACACTTTTATCTTCACTAAAACCTTCGTCGTCTGCTTCAGCTTCAGAAACAATATTTTTTCCGGGTGGTAATTCGAGTGGTATGGATAATTCTTCTAGATCGAGGAATCCACTAATAATGTCATTTAAGCGGATTTCTTGTTGTTCATAACGGACGAAATCACTCAGTATATCGAAAACATTTTCTGGATATTGAGTCAGTGCAGTGAGTATTGCTTGTAAACCTTCTTCAATACGTTTGGCAAGTTTAATTTCACCTTCGCGCGTGAGTAATTCAACCGTGCCCATTTCACGCATATACATACGCACTGGATCGGTTGTCCGCCCTAATTCGGCCGCGATATTGCCTAGAATATTAGTATTTTCCGAGCTGCTTTCTTCTTCCGATGAGCTGCTGGCGATACTCGAAGAGAGTAAAGTCTCCATGTCAGGCGGAACTTCATAAACAGGTATGCCGATATCATTCAGCATCAAGATAATTTCATCAAGCTGCAGTTGCTCTTGCTCGGCTTCAGAGATAATATCTTCTAACAGATGGTCATTGATTTCAGCGTAAGTGACAAATCCTTGCTTTTTACCGTGTGCAATAAGCTCTCTTAAACGGGATTGTTGTTGTTCGAAATCCATAGCTTCGCTTGACCTCTTGGGAAAGTAATAATTTTATTATATACCTAATTAAGATAAACCTATAAACCTTTAACGTCGAAAAGGCAAGCCCCTAAGGCAAAAAATATGTTAATACTCAGTTTAGGTACAAACTTAGGCGATAGTTTAAATAACCTACGCTTAGGCCTGCAATTATTACAAAAATCTCAGAAGATTGCACCTTTACAAATTTCTCCTCTTTATAGCTCATCAGCATTACTCCCTGCTTATGCACCAGTGGCTTGGAATAGACCTTTTTTAAATTTAGCGGTTGTTTGTGAGACAGATTTGTCTCCATTAGAGGTACTAAAGCTTATTAAACAAATAGAACGACAGCTAGGTAGGGAAGAAAGCCAGCGTTGGGCGCCACGCATTATCGATATTGATATTTTGGCCTGGGATAATTGCGTGATTGATCAAATAGGTCTAAAAATACCCCATGCTGAACTATTGTCTAGACCTTTTGCTTTATGGCCATTGCTAGATTTATGGCCGGATTGGCAGCATCCAACCGCGGAATTTGCGGACATATTACAGCGTTGGGGTTCACGTTATACCGGCGAGCTAACACCCTGTGGGACCAAACAACTCCCACATCGTTTAGAAGGAAGTGCTTTAGTTGGGATATTAAATATAACGCCCGATTCTTTTTCTGATGGTGGTAAATTTATAACTGTACCCAATGCATTGGCTCAAGCGGAAAAATTAGTGCGCGAAGGAGCTGAAGTTTTGGATATAGGAGCCGAGTCAACTAGGCCAGGTGCTACGCCTGTTTTACCGGAAACCGAGTGGGCATTATTAGAGCCAGTTTTAACAGCATTAAAAGAGCAGTGCAAACAATGGGCATTTAAACCCAAGTTGAGTATCGATACACGACATCATAGCGTCGCAGAAAAAGCTATGCAGTTGGGTATAGACTGGATTAATGATGTAAGTGGGTTTGTCGATCCGAAGATGCGTGCATTAGCGGCAGGCAGTCCGGTGAAATGTGTGGTCATGCACAATCTTGGTGTTCCAGCGCAGAAAAATGTTGTATTAGCCTCGTATCCTAATATCTGTGAACAAATATTGGATTGGACTGAACAACGCTTCGATGAATTGCTCGATGCGGGTGTTGATGCTAAGCAATTGATCTTCGATATTGGCATCGGTTTTGGTAAAACATCGCAACAATCCATTTTTTTGTTAAAAAATATCAAACAATTTCGTCGTTTAAATTGTCCTTTGTTGGTAGGCCATTCACGAAAATCTTTTCTAAATTTGATAACAGAAAAACCTTTTCCAGATCGAGATTTTGAGACTGCGATGGTGTCTTATCAGTTGGCGGCACAGGGCGTAGATTACTTGCGTGTGCATAATGTTGGTTTAAATGCGGAGGCTATTGCCATGGCAAGACAGCTTATTTCAACGGATGAGTTAGTTACTGCGTAGTGAGCGATATTCCGTCATGGCGATCGAATGGAATGAGCGTGGCCATCCAGTTTTATGTATTTCCTAGATTGCCGCGCACCTTCGGTGCTCGCAATGACGAGAGATTTCTATAGATAATGATGATTAACTTTCCCAGGTCAGATCTAATTCTCGTACCGCTTTTACATCATCTAAACGTTGATGACTTAAATGATGCGGTGCATTTTTTAAAAAAGTTGGATTTTCTTTCGCTTCAGCCAGGATCTTTTCCATAGCCGTTATAAACTGATCTAATTCTTGTTTTGATTCTGTTTCGGTAGGCTCTATCAATAAGCATTCTGGAACGAGCAAAGGAAAATAGGTCGTTGGGGCATGAAAACCAAAATCAAGTAAACGCTTACCTACATCCATCGCGGTGACGTTAAATTGTTTAGCTAGCAGTTTTAATGTCAAAATAAATTCATGACTGGCACGTCGTTTAGGATAAGCCGGAATATATCCAATCTGTTGTAATCGTTTAAGTAAATAATTGGCATTGAGCGTCGCAAATTCTGACACGCGTTTTAGACCATCGCGACCTAATAGACGGGAATAGATGTACGCGCGTAACAGAATACCGGTATTACCCATAAACGTGGATAAGCGACCAATGCTTTGTGGTCGATCACTGAAGTTAAGCCAACGATAGTGATTATTTTCAACAGTGATTGTTGGAATAGGTAGAAATGGAAGGAGACGTTCTCCAACAGCAACAGGTCCGGCACCCGGACCACCACCGCCGTGCGGTGTGGCAAAGGTTTTATGCAAGTTGAGATGCATGACATCAAAGCCCATATCGCCAGGCCGAACTTTTCCTAATATCGCATTCAGGTTAGCTCCATCATAGTAAAGTAATCCGCCAGCTTGATGAATAATGTTAGCAATCTGCTCAATTTGTCTTTCAAATATTCCTAACGTGGAAGGATTAGTTAACATTATTCCCGCAGTATGTGGTCCAACCGCAGCTTGCAATGCAGCTAAATCTAAATCACCTTCAAGATTGGTTGGAATTTCACGGACTTTATAACCACACATGACCGCAGAAGCAGGATTGGTACCATGTGCGGCATCAGGAATAAGAAATTCTGTTCTAGCATGATCATTACGTGAGGTATGGTAGGCCTTGATCATGGCAACACCGGCGAATTCACCTTGCGCACCCGCCATGGGTGTCAGGGAAACACCGGACATGCCAGTTATATCTTTTAAAATTTCTTGGAATTCATAGAGACAGCGTAAGGTGCCTTGACAACTTTCTTCAGGGACTAAAGGATGTTGATTAAGAAAGGCAGGTAATGATGCCAAACGATGCACGCCACGTGGATTGTACTTCATGGTACAGGATCCTAATGGATAGAAGTTTGTATCGATAGAGAAGTTTTTTTGAGACAGACGAGTAAAATGACGTACCACTTGTAATTCCGAAACTTCCGGTAAAGAAATTTTTGTTTTACGCAATAAATTTTCAGGTAATGAAGAAGACTGATTGCGAGGTAAATTGGAAGGAATTTGCGCTTTTGCAGTACGACCTGGTTGACTCAATTCAAAAATAAGCATAAAAATTTTTACGGTAATGGTCGAAGTAATTTCGATAATTCTTGGTGATAAAAGTTTAAATCAGTTAAGTTTTTGGTTTCGGTAACACAAATTAATAAAGCATGGCCTAATTCAGGATAGGATGTTGATAGATCATAGCCTCCGTGTATTCCTACTGTTGCTAAATCGTGTAATAAGCCAGGAACAGGTTTAGGTAAACGAATAACGAATTCATGAAAAAAACAGCTACTGAAAACTAATTCTACATTAGGTATTTGGGCTAATAGATCAGCGAGTTGTTGGGCGCGGTGATGGGAGGTTGAAGCAACTTGCTGTAAACCCATGGGTCCTAACAGACTCATATAAATCGTTGCAGCAGTGACTAATAAACCTTGATTGGTGCAAATATTCGATGTGGCTTTCGCACGGCGTATGTGTTGTTCGCGGGCTTGCAGTGTTAGTGTAAATCCCGGCTTACCGTTTTTATCTACCGTTCGACCGACAATGCGGCCTGGCATTTGTCGTAGCCATTCTTTTTTACAACACATAAAACCAAAATAAGGTCCACCGCCCGCCAGTGGTACACCGAGTGCTTGTCCTTCCCCGCATACGATATCAGCACCTTGCTTGCCCCAACTTCCCGGTTCTTTAAGTAAAGCTAAACTAATTGGATTAGTCACAGCAATGACAAAAGCTTGTTGCGCATGCGCCCAATCAGTTAATTGATCAACTTCTTCCAAAGAACCAAAAAAATTAGGTTGCGGTATGACTAAAGCGCAAATATCTTGTTGTTTCCAGTTTTCAAGCATTGCGAGCAATGTCTTACCTTGTTCTGGACAATAAGCGAGTTCAATGAGTTCAATCGCTTGTTGAGTAACAATAGTTTGTAAGGTTTGTCGATAATGAGGATGTAAAGTGCGTGGGATTAGAATTTTCGCTGATTGCGTTTTTTTATTGGCTCTAACAGCCATCAAAACTGCTTCTGCCAAAGCAGAGGCGCCATCATAAAGAGACGCATTGGAGTAATCCATGCCGGTCAGACTTGCCATCATGGTTTGATATTCGTAGATCAGTTGTAACGTTCCTTGACTTGCTTCCGCTTGATAGGGCGTATAAGCCGTCATAAATTCGCCACGGCTAGTGATATCCCAAACGGCGGCTGGGATATGATGTTCGTATGCACCAGCACCGATAAAGCACAGTCCTTTTTTATTTTCATGGCCATGTCGTTCTGTTACGCGTGCCATTTCCATTTCAGTTAAACCTGCAGGAATATGATTTAACTCTGCGGTTTTTAAATGTGATGGAATTTCATCAAATAGATCGTCGATGTTATGAACACCCAGCGTAGCCAGCATTTCTTGTACTTCGACATCAGTATGAGGAATAAATGGCATGTTAGGCCTCAACCAAAATTTGTTTTTGGTAAGTTGCAAAATCCAATAAATTTTCTAATTCACTTGCATTGGAAAACTGAAGTCGAAATAACCATCCCTCTCCATAAGAATCAGTGTTAATGAGTCCAGGTGACTTACTTAGTGTGGCATTGATTTCAGTGACTATGCCTGAAAGAGGCGCATAAACATCCGCAGCAGCTTTTACAGATTCTAAAACACAAGTTTCTTCACATTGTTTTAAGATCTTTTTAATGGCAGGTAATTCAACATAGACGATATCGCCTAACAATTCTTGGGCGTGTGCGGTAATTCCAACGCAAACAATATTATTATCTTCGAGTCGAAGCCATTCATGTGTAGTCGTATATTTTAGGAATTCGGGTATATTTTTCATGATGTTCACCTAATAAATTCAATTTCTTAACTAAAAGTTTTTTTTCCTTTCCGTATAAAGGGAGGCTTAATGATGCGTGCCTGATATTGTTTGCTGCCCATGATGACGCCACAATAATCTTCGTTGTGCGCGTAAGGTATTCTAGCAAAAGCGATAGAGCTGCCTAAAGTGGGAGAATAACTGCCACTGGTAATTTCCCCTTCTCCTTCTGAAGTAATAATTTTTTGATGGTTACGTAATATACGACCTTTTTCTTCTAGTACTAAACCCACTAATTTACGCGTTAAATTTTCTTGCTGTTTGATTAACGCCTGACGTCCTATAAAATCTCGATCGATAGGATCCCAGGCAATCGTCCATGCCAGATTGGATTCTAAAGGAGTGGTAGTAACATCCATATCAGAACCATGCAAATTCAATCCGGCTTCTAGACGTAAGGTATCTCGTGCACCTAATCCACAAGGTTTGTTACCACGTTCAATTAAACGTTGCCAGAAATCTTCAGCTTCTTGTATGGGTAAGATCACTTCCAGGCCATCTTCCCCGGTATAACCGGTTCTGGCGATACACCAATTATCTTCTTCAACACAATGGAAAGGTTTTAAATCTTTAATCAGGGATTGTTGACTTGCGCTAAAGGCTTTATTTGCTTTTGATATGGCGTGGGGGCCTTGGATAGCGATAATTGCTAGATCGGTACGTTCAACTATAGAAAGAGAGGAATAATGTTGAGCTTGTTTTTTCATCCAATCCAGATCCGATAGCCGATTTCCTGCATTGATGACTACGCGATAAACTTGTTGCGAAAGCTGATAAACGATTAGATCATCCAAAATGCCGCCTGCATTATTTAGCATGCAGGTATATAAAGCTTTTCCTGGGATGAGACGTTGTGGATTATTTGCCAATAAAAAACTGAGATAATGAATCGCATTTTCCCCAGCAATATCTACAGCTAACATATGCGAAACATCAAATAAACCGCTGTCTTGCCTGACTACGTGATGCTCTTGTATTTGCGAGCCATAATGCAGAGGCATTTGCCAGCCTGCAAAATTGACGAGTATCGCTCCATTTTTTTTATGTTGTCCATGCAGAACTGTTTTATTTTCCATTACGCTGCCACTCGATAAGTTTTCAGTACCTAATTATAACTTGTGGGCGATAAATTACTACTCTTCACACTTGAAGATTTTGCGTTAATCTTGGAGTTGCTGGGAAAAATTAATTCAAATGGGACAGAATGCCATCTAATTCTTCTAAACTATTATAGTGGATGATGAGTTGGCCTTTTCCTTTAGCTGTTTGTTTAAAATAGACTTTGGCCCCTAATGTTTCGGATAATTTACGTTCAAGTTGTTGTACATCAGTATCAATTTTTAATGGAATGCTAACATCGGGCTTAATAAAAGAAGCATTTTGCACTAAACGTTCTGCTTCGCGAACAGACAATTTATTTTTAACAATTTTTTCAGCGGCTTGAATTTGTAGATTACCGGAAAGACTTAACAAAGCTCTGGCATGACCCATTTCGATTTGACCTTGCTGCAATAAAAGTTTTACTTGTGGAGCTAAACCTAACAAACGAAGTAAATTCGTAATGGTGGTTCGCGAGCGACCTAAGGTTTTGGCAATTTCTTGATGGGTTAATTTGAATTCGTTAATTAGTCGTTGTATGCCTTCCGCTTCTTCCAATGGATTCAAATCTTGTCGTTGAATATTTTCAATCAAAGAGATGGCGAGTGCTGTTTCATCAGAGATTACCTTGATTAATACCGGTACTTCACTAAGGTTAGCAAGTTGAGCCGCGCGCCAACGACGTTCGCCGGCAATAATCTCGTAACAATTTTCACCCACTACGCGTACGACGATAGGGTTGATGATGCCTTGTGTGCGGATTGAATTAGCTAAATCTTCTAATGCTTCTTGAGCAAATTCTCTTCTGGGTTGATAACGACCGGCTTGTAACCACTCAATTGGTAAATGGCGTAATTCTTCTTTGTGTGGGTTGACTGTTTGTACTAAATCTTCAAAGGGTTGGCCGCTTAATAACATGTCAAGATTTCGACCTAAACGTGATTTTTTCATCATAATACCTGTTCAACGGACGGAGATTTTTCATAATTAGAACGTTTTTTTAAAAAAACGTTCGAAGGAATATCACTTGGTGATCCTATTGAGGGGATAGCGCATCCATCCCGTGTTAATACTTCCTTAGCTAAACTTAAATATGCCTGACTCCCATTTGAGTGTGGGTCATACAATAAAGCGGGTTGTCCATGACTAGGCGCTTCAGCGAGCCGAATATTGCGTGGTATCAGTGTGCTATATATTTTATCTTTAAAATGAGTGAGTAATTCATCTGAAACTTGTTTAGCTAGACTATTTCGACCATCAAATAGTGTGCGAAGTATGCCGTGAATCTGTAAATGCGGATTAACCGTGGCACGTAAACTTTGTAAAGTGTTCATCAGGTTGCTTAAACCTTCTAGAGCAAAGTATTCACATTGCACAGGGATGATGACGAAGTGAGCGGCCACTAAAGCATTGACGGTTAGTATATTTAATGACGGAGGGCAATCGAGCAAAATATAATCATAAGCGTCAGCCAATACGCTTAGCTTCTTTTTAAGCGTATATTCACGTTGTTCAATCTTTAATAATTGAATTTCTGTCTGGGTTAAATTCCCAGAGCCGGGTATCAATGTATAATTTGCTGGAGTAACCACTAGACTTTGCTCTATTGGAACTTCATCTAAAAGCACTTGGGCAATATGAGGCTCGAGGTCTTTTTGTAACAGACTGCCCGTGGTTGCGTTGGCTTGGGGATCGAGGTCAATTAACAGTGTTTTTTGTTCTAACAAAGCCAACGATGCAGCAAGATTAATACAAGTTGTGGTTTTTCCCACACCCCCTTTTTGATTTACGATAGCGATAATTTTGCCCATAATGCCCCAAAATAGCTTGACAAGTTTGGTATAGTATAACGGCTCAGAGCAAACTTGCTAATTACCATTGCTATTGGATAATAATTTGAGTGAACGGATTATATCCATAGCGAGAATTTTTCGTTGAATAAAAAGGGTTTTTCATGTTGAAATTTTTACTAGCCTTCGCCTTGCTATTGGCAATCAGCTTTACAACACCTAGTATAGCAAAGCCCATCTACATTATCGCTGCTGAGAATTTTTATGGTTCTGTTGCAAAACAAATCGGAGGGGAGTTTGTCCAAGCCACCAGCATTCTTAATCAACCGGATCAAGATCCACATTTATTTAATTTAACCCCGAGTGTAGCTAAGGTTTTGGAGCAAGGAGATCTAATTATTTATAATGGCTTGGGCTATGATCCTTGGATACAGAATTTATTGAGTGTTGGCTCAGGCTCAACAAGAACTGTTATTTGCGTCGCTGATTTAATACATAGAAAAGAAGGGGCTAATCCGCATATTTGGTATGATCCCGATACCATGCCCGTTTATGCTAAGGCATTGCGCGACTATTTGATCAAGCACGATCCACAGCATCAAAAGGAATATCAAGCCCATTACCAACAGTTTATTGCACAACAGCAAAATTTATGGCGACTGATAAAACATATTAAAGTTCAACATAATGGTAGCTCGGTTATTGCGACCGAACCGGTGTTTGGATATATGGCACAGGCTTTAGGATTTCATATGCAAGGAATTCCGTTTCAACTCAGCATGATGAATGGAGTGGATCCTAGTCCCAAGCAAGTGCAAGAGTTTCAACGTCAGTTGCAACAACATCGAGTCAAATTAGTATTTTACAATAGCCAAGTGAGTAGTCCTTTGGTATTGCATTTATTACAACAGGCTAAGTTGTTAGGCATTCCTATTGTAGGCGTTATGGAAACTCAACCTATGCATACTACTTATTATCAATGGATGAATGATCAATTAAAACGAGTGGAGCAGGCTTTAGATGAACGCCATTGAATTTAAACAACTTAGCCTTGCCTTTGGGCAGCGCTGTATTTTTCAGGATTTCACTGCAAACATCAACGCGGGCGAATTTGTTGCCATTTTAGGCGCTAACGGCGCCGGAAAAAGCACTTTGTTGCGATCGATATTAGGTTTAATCGCCCCATCTAAAGGCAGCATTGCATTATTCGGACAAGCCGTACATAAAGGCGCCGCTTTTATTGGTTATATGCCACAAATGCGCCAAAATATCGGCAATAGTTTGAGTGCGTACGCTTGGTTGGGCGCAAATTTAAATGGATACCAATGGGGGTTACCGGTATTAAATGCACAACAAAAAGAAGAATTGCAACGGGTTATTCAGTTGGTAAAAGCTGAAAAGATTGTCAATCGACCTTACAGTTTTTTATCGGGAGGGGAACGTCAACGCTTATTATTGGCGCAAGCTTTGTTGAATAAACCAAAAATTTTATTGTTAGATGAACCATTAATGAATCTCGATCCTTATTATCAAGCTACGTTGGTCAGTTTAATTGATGATATCCGTTTGCAATATGGTATTACGATATTGTTTACTTCACATGATATTAATCCGCTATTAACCAGCGTCGACAGAGTACTCTATTTGGCGAAAGGTAAAGCGGTGATCGGTTTAGTCGATGAAATTATCAATAGTAAAAAATTAAGTGAACTTTATGGGTTGGATATACAGGTTATTCAGCACGAACAGCAACTTTTTGTTATAAATAAAGAATTAGGATTCCATCATCATGTCAACCATTG
>JBDKHQ010000094.1:0-4038 GCA_039797585.1 Pseudomonadota bacterium
AATACCTCCTTGTCATTGTTTTATTTTCCTAATCGTAAAATTATATTTTGTTTTTTATTTATTAGCTAGTTTTTATTATTTTTAAAAATTTATGCCTAATAAATAGTCTCTAAATAGATTGCTAAGTTGGTTATAGAGTAAATTTTTAAGTTATTATAATCCGCAAATATTTCGTATTTTTCAGATTAAGATCTAGTGAACATTTATAATATAAATTATACTCTGGAGAAAAGAATAAAAAGCGTAAAAACAATCAACAACAAAAGGAATTAATAATGCCCGTATTTAGTGAAGTATTGGATAGATTTAGAGAAAGTGGTTGTTTTGAACTTCAGAATACGATAGTCAGCTTCAAACAACTTGATCAATTACTCGAAAATCTTGTTTCCTCCGAACAAGCGCCTTACCCTAAATTTCAACTCCGCGATGTAACGATCGTGCCATTCCATCAAGAAGAATTAATTGATCAAAGCGCACCTAGAAATACCGCTTTAACGGGCAGTCTTAGAAAGGAAGAGTTACCGGCATTGTTGTGGGATAGGGCTGAACCCTTATATTCAGTGGATTATAAATATGATAAGGCACTTCTTTTCCTCAGTTATATGGACATCAGCATAGAAAGAGAAATTGAATCGGAACAAATCAAAGCAATTAGCGAAAAAATCCTAATTAATCTATTTAAGCAGGCAATATGGCTTGTTATCAAACTAGAAAACGTCACTATTGTTAAGGAACAAAAGCTAGGTTTTCAATTTATGGATGATTTGTATGAAACGCTTATCCCCTATGCCGCGCAGATAACAGAACTCAGTTTAAAACAAGTCGACCTATTTAATAGAAGCGCGTTGCTTAGGTTTTTAAGTGTAGCATCCCGCTTAAAAACTTTAGGTTTAGAGGATCTAAACTTAGAAAATGAGATTTTTAATCGTTTAAGTCAACAGCCCAGCGATTTTTTAAAGCGTTTGTGTGCAGGATTGGTACATCATGCAACGCTACAGCTATTGGATTTAGGCCAAAGTCGGCTTAATGCAGGCGATTACCAAGCCTTATTGGCATTACTAGCACATAATTATCGGCTGGATAAGTTAGTTATCTTAAAGCCATCGAGATTTGATGGCGAACGTTTCTTATATGACGAATTATGTAAACGAATGGACGAACGCGCTGAGAAATCAGCTTTCCAGCGTTTTAAAGAGATCCAACTGACACTTAGTAATCTACATCAATTAGCTGAATGGGCCTTGCAGTCAGATGAGGCTACGTTTGTTAAACTCGATTTAAATGGCCGCAGCCGCTCGAAATTAGCCATTACTTACCCTGCTGGCGAAACGATGTCAGTGCATTTTTTGCAAAAACTACCTGAAGGTTTTCGTCGTTGCCCTGAATATACCGCGCGATGCTGGCCGATCCATTTAGACCTTAAACAATGTTTAGAGGATCAAACCAGTTTAGGCGCTCATTTATTAGAGAAGGCTTTTCAATTAAGGAAGCCGGAGTATATGCGATTGCTTTTAGACGCCGGTGCCAACTTATTAGAGTCGTTACCCGATGAGCCTAGCTTAGTGGGGCGAATTTTTGCGGCTAAAGAAGAAAAAATTTATAAGAAAATAATACTGGACCATGTCAAAAAGGATTTGAGTGTTTTTGTTCCTTTTATAGCGCGTTTATTGCCTTCGTATAAAAAAATTGATGACGGACTCAGAGATATAAAGTTACAACTGGATAAGTTTGTGACTATTTTGCTCGAGCAGGATCAGTTGCCCTTTCTATTTAAGCTCTTTATGGGCATTGGGCTGGAAGCAAAAAAGGAGAATTGGGAAAAAGATTTTCGCTTAATAGTGACAGCGGCACAAGTCGGAACCCATAAAGATCCCGTGACGCATAGTAGCTTGAGTAATTTTGAAAAGATGATTGAAATTTTGTACGGTGAAGTAGAGCAGGCTAAAAATCAATGGTTTAGAGGTTATCAATTTAATTGTAAGTTACTAGAGTCGCTTAAACAGCTGTTAGAATCAATAAAAGTATACAAAAATCATTTATTTATAGAATGGGAAAATGGTCAAGCCGGAGGCTCTTTAGAACAAGTTAATATCAAATTACAACAGAAAGAAAAAGAATATCAAGAAAAAATAAAAAATATGAGAAAACAGCATGCGCAAGATTATGCCGATCAAGAAGCAAGGTTTGAAGCGAGGTTCGCCAATCAAGAAGCGAGATTTGAAGCGAAATTAAGTAAATTATTTCCTCACGCTGCGCAAGAGGAAGCAGGAGCATCAGCAAGTTATTCACATACTTCGGAAAATAGCACCCATTTTTTTACTCGGCCTTCGAATTGAAAGAGGAGGAGATGAATAGGAGGACATGTTGAGTCAATGGTTCAATAAAATGGAGCATCATCTTTCTAAAAGACCTTTTAGGCGGCCGCATTGGTGGTCGAGGCGATGGGTAGCTCATATCAGCATCCATCCTCCCTTGACGGGAGAAGCGCCTTTATGGAAGCGTTCTCCTGTTGAACTGGCACGGCTGCGTTTATTTAATCTGAGCCCAGAAGCGTTAAGTCGAAAGATTGAACGTTACTGGAAAAAACCGCGTTGGCGGCGTTGGTTTACCTCTTTTGGAATGCGTAAAAAGATTGACGTATGGAACTATTACCAACGTTGCTTAGCGTATCAAAGGGCACTCAAAGAAATCTCCTTAATAGATCAAGGTTTAATACTTACTGGTAATGCACAAGATTTACTAGATGAGTTGGCATGCTACCTACAAGCATCGAATGTAAAATTTGAATTCTATTTAGAAAAGCATTGCCGGAATTTAAAGTGGGTCGAGCAATATTTTTTGAAAGAGGTTAGACATTATCAACAACGGCTTAGAAAGGATTTTCTTTTAAGCTTGGAAAAATGCTTAATATATGTAACAAGCGAAGAAGAACAAACACTAATCAGGGAAAAAGCAGAAAAAGAATACCAGCACATCGAGGTGCTTATGTATCGATATTATCAATTGTGGCAGTCTGGCGCCCTTTATAAAAGGTATCACGCGGAGAGAGGCATTGAGGTAGCCGATGTCGAAAAGGAAGAGAATCTGGAGCGAAGTGTCGTTGTCTGTCCATCGACATCCGCTGCATTCACACCTAATACCGCAACGCCGGGAGTGATGTCTCAAACTGGAATTAGCTCCTTCTCAGTTACAAAAGAGTGGGTGCAATCACGACGAGAACGCTTGGAATGCCTGATAAAAGAAGATGCGCTGCAAGACGTGAAAGAACTATTGCAAAAAAGTTTGGAGGACATTAAAAATATTATTGATTCGCAATTGGAAGGTTATGAGACTACCGTGGTTAGCATAATGGAAGGGAATGCTGAGCAGGAGGCGCGGTTACTACGGATTTTAGAACATTTACAGCGTCGATTAAAACCGCTGTTAAAAGGTGGCTTGCGTTTATTTCATTCAGATCATGTGATGAGCTTAAGTCCTTCTAAAGCGATTTTTCAGCTTATAACACAATATAGTCAAGATTATTTACAGCAACATCGCTTATATTTAGAAAAATTACAAGTCTACCAGCAGCGCCTAAAGCTCAGTTATGAACAGCGCTTACGAACCCAAGCGCAATTACAAACTTTATCTGAATTATCGGCGCGTATCGATAAATTATATCAATCGTGCCAGGATATGTACGCTAAATTTGCGCAAGACTATGCCGATCTAGAAGCGAGGATGGCTCAAAGAATGGTGGAGATGGAAGCTAGATGGATGCAACGTATAGATGATATAGCACTTAGGCTTGAAATGAAGCGTGACGCAGAACTCCGTTGTGTCACTGAACAGGAGATATTGGTAACAGATTCAGCAGAAAAATTGATGAATCGCCCGTCATTTTAGGCTATTAAATCCTATAAACTTTATTATCGGACATGTTTCCTGGGTTTTGAATGAGAAGAGACTGTCTTTTCCCTATAATGGGCAGCATATTGAGCTAGTAACTCTCGTATCATACTCTGATAATTTGTATGATGCTTTTCAGCCTCACCCTTA
>JBDKHQ010000095.1:0-3818 GCA_039797585.1 Pseudomonadota bacterium
TCAAAGAACTGACTCAATTAGCGTTAGGTATTTTACATATACAAGAACAGAGAACGGTACGTTTGTTTGTTAGACAAGATAATTATAGGCGCTTTATTTCTTGTTTAGTTTATCTACCAAAAGAACAATTAAACACTGATCTCCAGCGTCAGATGGAAAAGATCTTGGTACGAGAATTTTCTGGTATTGAAATTGGTTTTTCGACATTGTTTGGAGATTCTAATTTAGCACGTATCCATTTTTTAATTCGTACCGATCCTAAGAAAGATTTAACTTATGATGTTAAAAAAATTGAGGCGCAGCTGATTGAAGTCGCTCGCTCTTGGAAAGAAGAATTACGTCAAGCCTTGATTGATTATTATGGTGAACAAGATGGCGGGCGTCTATTACAAAAATATATGTATGCTTTTCCTAGCGGATATCGAGATACCTTTCCAGCAAAAATAGCCGTACATGATATTGATCAATTAGAAAGAATCTCATCCGAACACCCGTTAGAAATGAATTTTTATCCTTCCTCGAGTGAAAAAGGCGTTCCTTTAAGGTTTAAGTTATTTCAGGCAGGCAAACCCATTATTTTGTCTGATGCATTGCCAGTCTTAGAAAACATGGGTTTACGCGTCATGGATGAGTGGCCACAGGAAATTACTTTACCCGATGGACATCGTATTTGGATTAATGATTTTGGAGTAAAACCGGTTAATATTGATGATGTAGATGTTTCCCAGGTAAAGGAAATTTTTCAAGAAGCTTTTAGTAAAATATGGTCGGGCGAAGTCGAAAACGATGGCTTTAATCGTTTAATATTAGCTGGTCAATTAACTTGGCGAGAGGTTTCAATATTAAGAGCCTATACCAAATATCTTCGTCAAATAGGTGTGCCATTTAGCCAGGCTTACGTAGAAACAGTAGTATCGCGTAATGCAGGTATTGCTAAAATTTTAGTTAAACTATTCAAATATTATTTTGATCCTAGTCGCCAAGATGAGTCTGGTAGCGTGACGGCTAGTCTGGAAAAAAGTTTACATACCGCGTTGGATGCAGTGGTCAGCCTAGACGAGGATCGCATTTTACGAAACTTATTTGAAGTCATACGGGCTACTTTACGAACCAACTATTATCAGACCGATCATGAAAACAACCCCAAGCCCTGGTTGGCACTTAAGTTAAATCCTAGTCAAATTATGGATTTACCACTGCCAAGGCCTATGTATGAAATTTTTGTGTATTCCCCGCGTGTTGAGGCAGTTCATTTAAGGGCTGCGAAGGTTGCACGTGGTGGTATACGTTGGTCAGATCGAAGAGAAGATTTTCGGACCGAAATATTAGGTTTAATGAAGGCTCAGCAGGTAAAAAATGCAGTGATAGTTCCTGCTGGTGCCAAAGGTGGTTTTGTTTGTAAGCAATTGCCAGAAAATGCCGATCGTGAAGCAGTGATGAATGAAGTGATCCTCTGCTATCAAACTTTTATGCGTGGCTTATTAGATTTAACCGATAATTTGCAAAATAATGTGGTTATACATCCCGAAGATGTGGTGCGGTACGATGAAGAAGATCCTTATTTAGTCGTCGCGGCTGATAAAGGTACGGCAAGTTTTTCTGATATTGCCAATGCTATTGCTACTGAATATAACTTTTGGCTAGGAGATGCATTTGCTTCGGGTGGCAGTGTAGGTTATGACCACAAAAAAATGGGGATTACAGCGCGCGGGGCATGGGAGTCTGTTAGAAGGCATTGTAGAGCATTAGGCTTAAATCCAGATAAAGATGATTTTAGCGTGGTAGGTATTGGCGACATGTCAGGCGATGTTTTTGGTAATGGGATGCTACTTTCTCATCACATTAAGCTAGTCGCTGCATTTAATCATATGCATATATTTATCGATCCTAATCCGGATGCTGAAAAAAGTTTTCAAGAACGAAAGCGTTTATTTAATTTACCGCGTTCCACCTGGCAGGATTATAGTGCTGGTTTGATTTCCCAGGGCGGCGGTATTTTTCTACGTTCACAAAAATCTATCCTACTGTCTAACGAAATTAAAAAATTATTAGATATCAACCAAGACTCTATTGCGCCTGATGGATTAATCCGCGCCATATTAAAAGCCAATGTCGATTTATTATGGAATGGTGGTATTGGTACTTATGTTAAAGCATCAAGCGAAAGAAATGCCGATGTCGGTGATAGAACTAATGATAGCTTACGTATTGATGCCAAAGAATTACGGTGTCGCATAGTAGCAGAGGGAGGAAATCTGGGTTTAACGCAATTGGGTCGCGTTGAGTATGCTTTGAATGGCGGATTAATTTATACCGACTTTATTGATAACTCAGCCGGCGTAGATTGTTCGGACCATGAGGTTAATTGTAAGATTTTATTGAATGCAGTGGTAGCTTCGGGCGAAATGACTTTTGAACAACGGAATGCATTATTAGCAGAAATGACCGATGAAATTGCTAAACTAGTTCTCTACGATAATTATTGTCAAACGCGTACTATTAGTTTGGCGGCCATGCATGCTCAGCAAGAATTAGAATTTCATCGTCGTTATATTCAAGAGTTAGAACAACACGGTAAATTAGATCGAGCATTAGAATTTCTTCCAGATGAAAAGGCCTTATTAGAAAGGAAAGCTTTAGGTAAAGGATTAACGAGTCCAGAAATTGCTGTATTACTCGCCTATACCAAAATGTGGGTAAAAGCCGAATTACTGGAAAAGCATTCCTTAGAAGAAGACTATTTAAAGCGTGTGTTGGAGTCTGCATTTCCAAAACCCTTGCGTGGTCGTTTCTCTAAATTTATGCAACAACATAGTTTACGCCGCGAAATTATTGCGACCAAGATTAGTAATGCCATGGTTAATGATATGGGTATTACATTTGTTTTCCGTTTAAAGACCGAAATTGGTGCAGATATCGCTTCTATTGCACGCGCTTATGCAATCGCACACCATGTGTTTGGTTTTTCTGAATTACTCGGATTGGCAGAAAATTTAAGTGATGAGGTAGCACCTACTACACGTTACGCTATTATGCGTCAATTTAACCGCTTAATTAGACGCGCAACTCGGTGGTTTATCTATAATTATAAAGAACAATTAACCGATATTTTAGGTATGGTCGATCGATTTAAACAATCTATTGTTGCGCTGAATAAAAACTTACCTAATTTACTCATAGGCGAAGAACGTGAACAATGGGAAAGAAATGTCCAGGGACTTATCGAAGCAGGTATATCTGAAGATATAGCTAAACGTATTGCCAATGTGGATCATGAATATGCATTATTAGATATTATTGATGCGGCCCAGAAAAATAATTTGGCCTTACAAGATGTAGCCGAACTGTATTTCATGGTAGGCGAAAAGTTTGAATTTACTTGGCTGCGATCCCAAATTATGAAGATAACGATTGAAACTTTATGGGATAATTTAGCTAGAGTGATCCTATTGGATGATCTAGATACGCAACAACGTCATTTGACCGTCATTATTTTACAATGTGTTGTTGATAAACTAGGCAATAATGAAATCTGCTTGGAACAATGGGAGACAGACAATCAAGATTTTATTAAACGCTGGGAACAATTTTTAGCGGATTTACGTAGTACGGGCGAATTGAAGCTAATGATGTTCTCAGTGGTAATCCGTGAGTTAGTCAGTATGGTCGATGCCTCTAATCCTTCTAAAGTAACAAACTAGATTTTTATCTACTTTGTTACTTAAATTTTCTTACCTAAAATAGTTTTTTATACAGTAAGCGTTTAAATTTAGAAAATCTATTTTTAATCTAATATTAAATTAAAATATTTATTTATA
>JBDKHQ010000096.1:0-2564 GCA_039797585.1 Pseudomonadota bacterium
ACGGTCCGCACGAAAAAACTATTTTGCAATCTGTGACGTCGACACGACAACGACATTGTGAACAATTGATAATTAGCGTTTTAAAGGAGCATACATAAGTCTCTGCAGCTCCACGGGTTCAATTACTTAAATTGAATTAAAATCCTGATTATCATTGATAATTAGGATTTTTTTTGCTTTAATTTTACTCATTATGGTGCGGCATAAGACGACTTAAAACGACATCTGGACTTTGAAATTATTAATGATGAGTTGAATAAAAAATCTAAAAACCAAAACAACTAAAATTTATTTTAGCAAATTTACTTTAAGGATTAAAGATTGTTTTTATCCTAAATTGCTTCGATGAATCATAGATTTTATTTCACTAGTGTCCGGAATAAATTCTAAATGAGCCCATCTCAAAAAGAGAATAGGCCCATTTATAGTAGATTGCGTTTGCAACAACTCGTCTACTATGAGCAAAAGTATTCACTTTTTCGGACAAAGCGTTTTCGGACAGCTAATTTCTTTAATAGATCGTTCAAAAATTAAAGAATCAGTAAAGATTTATGGTTCAGATAAGCATTGTAAAGGGTTTTATACCTGGGATCATTTAGTAAGCATGCTTTTTTGCACTTTAGGTAATTGCCAATCCTTACGAGAGGTTGTTGGCGCCTGCCTTGGATTAAAGGGAAAAGTAGAGCATCTCGGTTTAAATAAGTTGCCAAAGCGTAGCACTTTAAGTGATGCTAATAGACAACGTAAAGCAGAAGTTTTTGAATCTATTTATCATCTTCTCTTGAAGAAATATAGATCCACAATAACGGACAGCCGAATTAGGGATCAATTTGGTAAAGAAGTATTCATAATTGACTCAACAACTCTATCCTTGTTTCAATCTATCCTACATTGTGTTGGGCGGAAACCAAAATCAGGGAAACAAAAGGGAGGCATCAAGGTTCACACGATGATACATGCAGATGAAAAAGTACCACAAGTGATATGGTTTAGCGCTGCGACAACCCATGACAGCAGGTTTCTTGATAAGATTAGCTTTAAAAAAGACGCTTTGTATTTGTTTGATAAAGGATATGTGGATTACCTTAGGTATGAAAAGTTTATAGGCAATGGAATTAGCTTCGTTACTCGGCTTAAAGATAATGCAAGCTACCAATGTTTGGAGGAGCTTGATATCCCTGACCAAATTGACCCAGGAGTAATAAAAGACGAAAGAATAAAACTGCCTATACGTAAGAACGGACAAACAATAAGAACGATAGAATTACGCAGAGTAGCCTACTGGGACGACGAACAAAAACGTATAATAATTTGCTTAACAAATTTAATGGAGCTTGAGGCTGATGTGATTCCAAAACTTTATAAACAGAGATGGCAAATTGAAACACTCTTCAAACAATTAAAGCAAAATTTTCCGTTAAAATATTTCCTTGGCGACAATGAAAATGCAATCAAAATACAGGTTTGGTGTGTGTTAATTTCCAATTTATTATTAACCATAATTCAGCAACAAATTAAATCCAAAAACTGGGCGTTCTCCAACATAGTAAGTTTTGCAAGGTTGCACCTTTTTAACTATATCCACTTGGTTTCTTTTCTTGAAAATCCAGAGAAAGATTGGGAAAAAGAGCTAATTGGAATTGAGTATAACTTGTTCTCTGGTTAATCGTAGGGGCTTATGTTTTAATTTAAAAAACGAAAATCAATAAAATCAGTACGTTCAGAATCTTTTTATCCTATTTTCGAATTGTTTCGGACAGTAATGAAATTCTATAAATTATTATATTGTTTTTTCGAATATAAACGAGTGTTCTAAATTGAAATATAATTGCAAAATAATAGATTGCTAAACTATTAAATTATCAGAATGTTTACATTGGTTTTTGTTGTAAAAAAATATAATATTCAGGTGTATCGCTTCTCCATTAATGGTAAAGGGGAAATAATAATCAAGACGCTATAGTCCAAAAACTAAATTGTTTTATTTGATATAGAAACTACGTTATTTGAATAACAAAATGCGTTTAACTTATTCTCATTTCTACATACCTAAATACTGCCATTATAGCAAGCCAATAAAGGGTTTGCAAGGTTGTGGTGTAAGTTATCGCTTCGCCTTCAACGGGAAAGAGAAGGAGAATGAATCCTATGGGAATGGAAATGAATACGATTTTGGAGCGAGAATTTACGACCCGAGGTTGGGAAGATGGATAAGTTGTGACCCATTGGCATTAAAATACCCAGATCAAACACCTTATAATTATTGCGTCAATTCGCCGATTTTGTTTATCGATCCCGATGGCAAAGAAATTATCGTCAGTGGAGTGAAATATGTCCCACTTCAACTTAGAACTGCTGCGGATATAGAGCGAATTAATAAAGGTGGCGACTTCGTACAACAAACTATGGCTGCACTTGACCAAATATACATGCAAGCTGATGCGAGTGGTTGTGACAAGGTTACATTCCTAGTAAACACCAAAATCGCTGTGAATATTCAGAATAATAACGGTGAGTTTGGTTTTAACTCTGATGTAACAACGGTAAGGGACGCTGATGGCGTG
>JBDKHQ010000097.1:0-3280 GCA_039797585.1 Pseudomonadota bacterium
TGGGCCAGTGCGTGGCGGACGCCGGACGAATCGGGGCTTAATATAAGTCGCGTGATGCGAACAAATTTTGGGGACACGACGGCCAAAATTTTTCGTGAGCATAGCGACTCGCTTGTGGCAATAATTAATTCAGTGGCATCATTGAATTCAATTTCTATCTGTGTACCATCGCTAGGTAAATCACCTTGAATCACCAATAATTGTTTAATACCTAATTGTTTATATTCGCAGAGTAACTCTTGTAAACGCTGACTGGTCATATTGACACAGGAAATATGCGGTGTGGCGGCAATTCCATGCGCGACGAATTGTCGCACCACTTCCAACGATTTCTGTTGCAAGGATCCCCCCGCGCCAAACGTCACAGAAAAATATTTAGGCTTAAGTTGACATAATTCCTGTCGCGTCTGATTCAGATCCTCTAAGCCTTTTTTTGTTTTAGGAGGAAATACTTCAAAACTAAAATTAAATTTTTGACAAACTGACATGTGAGGACTCCTTCCTCGCTAAGCGTTGGGCAACAAGATCAGTATTCTCACGCAGTAATTTAGCAGCGCCTACCATATAGCGTAATGCCGCCGTAACTTCAGGCCAATTACGAGTTTTTAGTCCACAATCTGGATTTACCCATAGGCGTTCAATCGGAATATAACGTAAAGCATGTTGTAGTTGTTCGATCATTTCATCTTGTGAGGGGATACGCGGTGAATGGATATCATAAACTCCCGGCCCGATTTCATTCGGATAGGAAAAATTTTCAAATGCTTGTAAAAGCTCCATTTTTGAACGCGAACTTTCCAGTGTAATGACATCCGCATCGAGTGCGGCAATGGCTGCTATGACATCATTAAATTCGGAATAGCACATGTGTGTATGTATTTGTGTGCTATCTTTGACACCGCAGGAAGCAATACGGAATGAAAATACTGCCCAATCTAAATAATTTTGCCAATCTTTACGACGTAAAGGTAGCATTTCGCGAAAAGCGGGCTCATCAATTTGAATAATCTGAATACCGGCTTTTTCAAGATCGACGACTTCATCACGTAAAGCCAATGCAATTTGCAAGGCAGTTGCCGGGTGTGGTTGATCATCACGAACGAAAGACCAAGCTAATATCGTTACAGGACCGGTTAACATGCCTTTGAGCGGGCGTTTGGTTAAGCTTTGACTATACGCTGACCATTCGACGGTCATCGCTTGAGGACGGCTGACATCGCCGTAAATAATGGGTGGCTTGACGCAGCGGGATCCATAACTTTGTACCCAGCCATTTTTAGTGAAAGCAAAACCGTTGAGCAGTTCGCCAAAATACTCAACCATATCATTGCGTTCGGCTTCGCCGTGGACTAAGACATCTAAATCCAACGCTTCTTGCTGAACGATTACATCGGCAATTTGCTGTTTTATTTTTTGTTGATAGATTTCATGCGATATTTTTCCTGATTTATATTCTTGACGAATTTTTCGGATATCAGAGGTTTGCGGAAACGAACCGATAGTGGTAGTGGGTAATAAAGGCAATTTTAAAGATAATTTTTGTTGTTCGGCACGGGAAATATAATCCGAGTTGCGTTTGGCAAGATTCTGGGTAACAGATTTAACACGACTCTGTACTAAGCTATTATGGATACGTTGCGATGAATTACGTGATTGCAACGCAGCTTTATTTTTATTTAATGCGGCTACAATGTCAGGTTGATTAGAATTTAAAGCGCGAGATAATAAAGATATTTCAGTTAGTTTTTGTTTAGCAAAAGCAAGCCAATTTTTTATTTCTCCATCTAGTTTCGTTTCATTATCTAAATCAACTGGGGAATGAAGTAGTGAGCAACTGCTGCCTATCCATAAGTTATCACCATAAATCTTATGAATAGGTTTTAAATTAGTTAATATTTCATTTAAATCAGCTCGCCAAATATTACGTCCATTTATCAGCCCCAGGGAAAGGATTTTATCTTTGGCAAAATGTTCTAAAAAATTGTTTAATTGTTCAGGTGCAGTACAGCAATCGATATGCAAACCATCAATCGGTAGTTGTTTTAAAATCTCTAACTGATCACTAGCAGAGCCAAAATAAGTTGCTAATAAACAGTGTAAATTTTCAAAATTTAATTGTTGATAAGCTTTTAAGTAAGCCTGTTGCCAAGCTTCAGGTAAATCTAATACCAAAATAGGTTCATCTAATTGCATCCATTGTATATTTCTGGCGCGAAATTTAGCAAAAATTTGATTGTAAATAGGCAATAAATTATTTAATAAATTTAATTTATCAAATTCTGGCTGAGTTTTACCTAACCAAAGATAGGTTAAGGGTCCGAGTAGCACTGGTTTTACTCGATAACCTTTGGCTAGCGCTCGATCGATGGATGCAAATAAATAATCAGTGCTTAACTGAAAATTTTGATTTGGACTAAATTCAGGAACAATATAATGATAATTGGTGTTAAACCATTTGGTCATTTCGCATGCCGTGGTTTCTTTTACGTTAGGAGCTTGGCCGCGGCCCATGCAAAATATCGTGTTTAGATCAATGTTTTTATTCCTATCTTCAAAACGTTCGGGAATAACGCCCAACAGAGCGCTATGATCTAAGACATGGTCATACCAAGAAAAATCACCGACAGTAATGAAATCAAGACCTGCTTCAGCTTGCATATGCCAATTTATGTCTTCAATTTGTTGGCCAATTTGTTGTAGTTCATCGAGAGAAATTTCCTCGCGCCAATAGCGTTCAACTGCTTTTTTCATTTCCCGATTGGCACCAATGCGCGGTAGACCAAGCACATGTGATTGATTTGAGCGAATAGACATAATATTTTTCCTAAAAAAAGCTAAAAAATCCTTTTTTGAATAACTAAAAATTAAATAATATTAAAAGCCTGTTTTAATGTTAGGGTATAAACCCTAGTGCATTAAAACAGGCTAATCATAGGCGGTAAAAATAAGTAGAATAAAAGCAGTACCTGTGAGGCATGCTGAATAGATATGAAGTCCTTAAAGTAGCAACAATAATCATCCATGACAATTCACTCTTAGTTGGTCTTACGACTAAAAATAAGTAGCGAAAAAAAACCACCTGGCTAAAGCTGCGGTGGTTTCATGACGCTTTAGCTAAACTTAATATAGCGCCAGCAAGCTGTAGCTCAAATCGGCGCTTACGATGAGACATGGAGAGCACGAAGTGCGGTCGAAGAGCCCGCGATAGGCGTGCGTTGACGGGCGAAGCAGGAAACGCATCACGCCGTCAAGTCATGGTGGTAGCCACTGCACGCAGCCC
>JBDKHQ010000098.1:0-7066 GCA_039797585.1 Pseudomonadota bacterium
AACAAAAGCCTCAATTAGTTTTGATGCAATGCTTATGGAAGTCTGTGGCCTACCAGGTAGATTATCATATTTGTACCAATCGGCTTCTTCAATTTCATCAGAATTGATAATAATATCACCGCTACAATAGTCTGCCGTGAATGCTATCATTAACGAATCAGGGAAAGGCCATTGTTGTGATCCAAAATAATTTAAATTTTTAATTTTTATTCCAACTTCTTCTTTAACTTCCCGATGCACAGCTTCCTCGATGCTTTCTCCTGCATCAACAAATCCTGCAATCAAGCCATAAACGCCTGGCAAAAAATTCGGGCTTCTTGCCATAAGCAAATACTCTTCTTTTTTAATTAACACAATTATAGAGGGAGATATACGTGGAAAAAAACTCAAATGGCAAAGCGTACATAAACGTTCAAATCCTTGATTTTTACATACAGTTCTGCAACCGCAGCGGCTACAAAATTGATGATTTTTATCCCAAAGAATAACCGAGTATGCTTTAACCGCTATGCTATAGGTGTCATAATTTAATAATGACAATATGTTACGTAAAGATAAGATGTGAAAGGTTTCAGGAATATGCACTTTGGAATCGAGCTCAGCGCAAAAATAGCTCATCTCATTAAAAGATCCTAATTCAAAACGTCTTAAAAAATGTGGAGCTATTGACTCTAGGTCTGTATCAACAGGTAATTCATTATTGTTTTTATAAACCAGTACTCCCTCGTTTTGAACAATAAATCCAATAAAGTTTTTCATTGTCATTATCAAATTTTATAGGTATATCATCGTTTATAAGTAAGATCCTATATATTCTTTCATGAATTCAGCAAGTACATACTTAACTTTTTTACCTTCAGTTGCTACTTTCCCTTTAAAAGAATTTCTAAGTTTTTTTGAAACTTCAAAATTCATACGCACTAAAGTATCTTTTTCATCCAAATTTCTAACTTTCTTTTTACCAACCATCATATTACCTTTCATAATAAGGAATAATATTAGCACCAAAGCAATATTTATAAAAATAAAAATAACTATTGATACAATGATACTTTGATGCTAATACATCGACTTTTCATCAAATTTTTTTCCAAAATCGTTAGATATCTAATGGTATAAAATTCAACTACCCGATGGACGATTTAATTTATTATAAACTTTATATAAAATAATTTATTAAATTAAAATAAATTTATACAAAAAATATAATTTCGTATCTAGTCAATTTAAAAAATATAGATTAGACTAAAAAAGCTAAGAAAATAATAGGGACAATTACAATAAAAGGAGTCAATTATGCCCCCAGAAGCTAATGCTAATGCATTTGATCGCGCCCTCAGTCGATTTGTACAAGATGGTTTTTTTGAGTTAAGTAACTCATCTTTACATTTAGGACAACTTAATCAACTTCAAGAATATATTTTTGGTGAACGTAATCCAGAAATTCCTTACTATCAATTTCATTTAAACAACGTTTATCTCATTCCACATTATGTCTTTGAAGATGTCATCGCTGGTGCAATTACCGAGCATGAACATGTCGTTGGAAATGATCACCGTGACAAGCATGTTGATGCCCATTTAGTCAGGATGCTTGCTCCTTCGAATAACTTTAATTTGGGGTTACCCATTACGAATCAAATCACGGATTTTAATAGTCAAAAAAATCATTTTGAAAGAACATTATTTTATTTATTAACTGTTCCTGCAACCTGGAATGAGATTGACTTAAATGGTGCTTATTTTTCTAATGAGAATAAAGACCTACCATTAAGCTTTAATTTCGGCAATAATTTGTTAAAAAAATTAGAGAAAGACGAAACTATTCTAGAAAAATTAAGTTTAGTGGGAATAGATTTTCGGCAAAATATCTTGATTGAAACCTTAGAAAGAGCCTCAGCATTGGAATTTTTAGGCCTAAAAATAGATTGGCAGCATGATGATGAATTTCATTGGTTAGTCCCTGAATTAGCCAAGCATCCCAGTTTAGTGACCTTGGACTTAGGAAATATTCCCCTTGAAAGAACGAGTTATAACAGTTTAATTTCACTACTTTCTAGAAATTATCGAATCAATAGAATTAGATTTAGAAAGCCAGTAGCTGAGAAGTTTATTGGTTTAGAAGCAACCCACGAAGCGATCAGGCAACGTTTAGCAGGAGATCGAGAAGGACAGTTTAAATCTGAACAATTAAATGAAAATAAATTGGTATCTTTAGCGGAAGAAGCCATACAATTCAATCATGTCGAGTATTTACAAGTAGTCTTAAGTTATCAATTGGATTTGGGTAGCATTACTGCTGCAGATAAAGATAACAATAAGGAAATTTGGATACAGAGGGCTTGTAGTATTTTACCCGAAGTTTATAAAAATCATCCAGAATATCTACAAGAGGCTTCGTCGCTGGTTGCGCTTGATTTAAGCAAAGTTTATAAAGAGACGAATAAAACCATTGGCTATTATTTATTGGAAAAGGCTTTTAGGCTTAAAAGTGCAGGTAGTATTCAATTATTATTGCAAGCAGGGGCTAATATATTTGAAACACCAAAGGATCAAAAGATATTTTTATTAAAACGACTATTTGATGGAAACGAGTGCCCACCCTGGAAAGAAGCGGTGATAGAACATATCCAACAAAATTTAAGCATTTTAGCGCCTAATATTTCAAAGTTACATAATTTCTTTGATTTATATGTCACATTTAACAATATAAAAAAGCATTTTGATAACTACTTAGATAAATTAAAAACTCGAATGACGCATCCGGTTTATATACAGGTGATAACCGGCGTACATGCATTTTTAGAGGAAAGATACGAACAATATATCAAAAGTTTACATCGATTAGTGGATTCCATTACCGCTGTTACCAGCAAAGGACTCGATGAAGAGGGAAATATTGCTTATGACTCTATGGTAAAGTTGATGCAGTACACTAAAGAGATGATAGAAGAGGCAAAAAAAGCAAGCCGCGGTGTCTTAAATCGTTCTGAATTCAACGATGGCTTGATACGCTTAGGAGAAGAATTACATTACGAAATCGATCGTTGTAAAGATATTCTCCACCATCGAGACCTTGCCATGGCTAAAGCTGCCGCTCCCCACCTAGAAGAAACTATCCTAGTAGCAACTAAGGCGCATAAAGAAAAAAAGAAAGAACAAGGAGGACAACTGGGCACTAAATCGTCAGAAATTAGCTCATTAGAAGAGGAACTCAAGGAGCAAAAGATAGAATTTAATGCTCAAAAAGAAATACTTAAGAAAGTGAACGCTGAAAATAGCTTTTTACGAGATCAACAGTATGCTCAGGAAAAAGAAATTAGAGAATTAAAAAGATTAATGAACCAACGCTCAACTCAACCGACTGCAGTCAATACTGCGCAAAAAGAAACAACTCGAGCTGGGCCAAGTATATTTAGACGCTAGGGCAAACTACCATGGAGGGTTATGAAAGCAAATATGCTAACTATCTTATTACAAGACATTGGCCAGCGACTTGCTAAGCAACCCTTCTCATGGATGTCTTGGTGGTGGGGCTTAAGATGGAGAGCATTTATAAGCATTCACCCTCCACTAACCGAAAAGACTCCCTTATGGAGTCGAGATGATAGTAGTTTAAAGAGTATAAAGCTCTTTAAGCTAACTCCTAATGAACTACAAGCTGAGATTACTCGTTATTGGGAAAAACCCTTTTGGCACAGATGGTTATTGCGTTTATTTACCTCCATTGGAAGTAAAATTAGGATTTGGTCTTATTACCAACACTGTCTCTCATTCAGAGAGGTGCGAAAACAATATCCATTCGTTGAACAACGAATAATGATTTATGAGCCGGAACAAAAACTAATTACCGCGTTAGTCACTGCATTAAGCCGAGACAACCTAGCTTTAGAGCAGCGCTTAGAAAAATACTCCGGGAATCAACCGTGGATACAAAAAAATTTTAGCGCTTTATTAACGCAACACGAAAAGAAAAGGCATGATTCTTTTTTAGAGTTAATGAAAAAAAACTTAAAAAAGTTACCCTTATGTAATCAAGGTTTAGTAAAAAGGAAATTAGAAAAAGAATACCTGGAGCTTAAAAAAATGCTAAGAGCTTATCTACAAGGTTGGTGTCGAGATACGCTTCAGCAGGACTCAAAAACATCTGAAAGCGATAATGCATTGGTTTATGTGGGGCCTGCTATAGTAGCAGAAAAAACCGTGAGCTCTTCAAGCGAGAGTGATCTGTGTTGTTCCAGCTCAATTAATCTTTGGGTTAATCGTAGACGTCAAACTATCGATGCCATTTTGCAGGAACAGTTATCCGAAGAAGAACAGGCGAATAAAGTAAAAATAGTATTGGAAGAAAGCCTAAACAGTTTAAGCTTACTGATAGATCCTCAAATAGAAGGTTATCAACGAGTCGTAAAAGAAGCAATCCAAGGAAAAGTTAATTATCAAGAAGTCATCAAATGGTCAGAATCGCTGCAATCAGGCTTATTAAAAGTTTACCGAAATGGTGCGCGTTTATTCCATCCAGATAAGCTCAATGGGTCGCCTGGTTTACAAATGTTATTGACGCAGTTATTTCAACAATTTAAACGCTCCTCAGAATCCGCTTTAGAAAAGATTCATCAAGGACAAGATTCCTTGAAGGAATGGTTTGGGCATTCTCTCGAATGGGAACTAAGAATCAGGAAGCTATTTGAAGAATTAGTAGAAGATCGCGCAAGACATAACGAATACATGAAACAAAAATTTAAGGAACTCGATGAATCAATAAAAGAGATTAGAGAACAAATGCATGCACTAGATATTAAATTAAAGAATAATAAAGAAGCATTAAATGCAGTAGAAGAGGGATTAAGAATTAATAAAGAGATGGCTAAAAATAATGCTGAACAATTGAGATTAGTGAAAGAGCAATTTAGTGCTTTTATAAAGACCGCAGATGCTAATTCGGAGAATCAAGCACAGGAACAAGAAGAAAATGAAAAAGCTACCACAAGTTTTTCACCTAGACCGTAAATAGTTTTTAGCCCACTGCGCCACTTCATGCCGTTCTTCTTGACGTCCACGCTGAAGGCCTTCCTCTACGCCTAATCTTTCAATACTAGTTATATAGGTCATAATCTGTAAGGTTTAGTGTGCCTCAACTAAATCCATGACTTCTTTTTCAGGTAAGCCGGTTAGTTTTTGAACAGCGGCGGGTGATCTGCCTTCAGCTAGAAGCTGTTTGGCAATAGCTGCAATAGCAATAGCCTTGCGGTGCTCGCCTTCTTTTAGACCTTGTTCCAGGCCTTGTTGTAGCCATGCTTGATGATTTTTCTCGACTTCTTCACGGACAGCACTTAATACGTAACTCATACTTTCCTAGGCGTCTTCTAATACTAACTCTTGTTCAGAGAGCCCAGTCGCTGAGGTAATTACAGACAAGGGAACATTCTGTTTTAATAAATTCTTGCCGATTAGTAAGGCTTTACGTCGCTCGCCTTGCTGCAGCCAATCTTGGTGATTTTTTTCAACCTCTTCGCGGACGGCACTTAGTACATAACTCATACCTTTTTCCCCTTTTAACTGTTCTATATCGTTATTATACTGAATTTTTAGGTCAGGAGGCAAAACAAGGCCCCAATCAATTACCTTGAATAGATTAAGTATATAATCTTTTTTATATCCTTTTTTCAATAAAAGTCGAGTGATTTTAGACTTCATCTCATAGCGACTTTGGGGGTTTCCTTTAGTCTCTATAGCTGCCAATTGCACCAAAACTACGATCCCAAAAGGATTGATTGTTTCTTCTAATTCTTTTTTACTAGTTTGATAATCAAGTAATTTGTTAGTTTGAAAATTAAAACTAAGTATAGGAAGGTCTAGAACTTGTTTTTGATAACTTTTAGGATGCCAATTATTATTCCCGTCTGTGAGGATTGCAAGGGTTAAAATAGAATGACCACGTTTTTCAAAACGTCGATAATAATACTGGAATAAACGTAAAGAGAATTCATCCTCTTTTTTTCCTTGAATTTCCACATGTATTAATATGACTTCTTCTTGTCCTTGTAATGTTTTCACCTTAAATAATTTATCAACAAAGCGCTTACCAACCGTAGCATCAGTTGTGATAGTCTGAAGTTCTTTATCAAGTGTTTCATATTCAGCTATCCAATCAATTTTCTGTGCGATTTCTGGATAGAAAAACTCCATAAACTCTTTTAAATAAGCATCTAAAATATCTTTCCAAGCTGAGTCGTGATTTGCTCGCTGTTTCTTTTCAGACATTGTTATTCTTCCTTATTTGTAATTAAGCAGAAATATAATTTTATCATTAAATATCTAAAATGATAATATATAATCTAAATTTTTCAATAACAAATATACAGGCGCACAATCTAAGACATGGTGCGACAAAATACTACTTCGTATAATATGGTATCATAGAAATCAAGTTAAGAATGTATTGAGTAAATATTTCTAAATTAGGAAAAATAGCAGTGAGTAAAGAAACAAAGAAATTGTTAATTATTTCTGGTAAGGCGAATCGTAAAAACTTTACAAATCCAACTAACATTCCATTTAGAAAAGATGTATATCAAGACATGGAAAAATACTGTTCTGGAAGTCAAATAGGAATAGTTAATAGTTTGTTAAGAAAGAGTTTGGATTCATTAATTGCTGATAAAAAATTAATTATAGAAGAACTTGATTAATACCATATGGTGCGATATAGTATTATAGAGCCTTAAGTAAGGCTTTAAAAAAGCGTCCCCCAAGGTGTTCAGACCTTGAGGACAAACATAACCAACTTACCTTAGTATTAGTAAGGAGTCAGCTATGACCGCACCTATTAGAATAGATCATTTCGCTCGCACAGAGCAATCTTTGATTAAACTTAACTCTAGAGCTTGCCAGATGGGCGAGCAAGTACATTCCCTCGAGGAACAAGTTATTTCACAGCTCAAGCAGTTACTTCTAGAGCTTGATAAAGAAATAGCCCAATCTAAAAAGTTTATTCCTCTTTATGATCGAGAAAAATTTTATCAATGGAATGAAAAATTTCTCGAAAAATTTTATAACACCTTAT
>JBDKHQ010000099.1:0-3328 GCA_039797585.1 Pseudomonadota bacterium
GGTTTATGCTCGACGTTGAAGAATCAAGTTAATCAAGATCTACTCGCTTTCTTTAAACAATGAAAGATAAAACTTAGCTAGATTGGTTGGCTTGCCAACTACCATATAAAGGATTCGGTAAAATAAAATAACCGTGACCAAACTTAGCATATTGTTGTGTATTATCAGGCAAGGAAAAGGCGTTTGTTTGTTTAAATTCTGGAAAATCTTGGATGTTATCGCCAAAATATGCAATCACAGTATGTGCGGGTAATTTATTAGACCATACCATCTCATTCGCATCGTAACAGCCATGCATCACCGCATTAAAGCGTGGATTTTTATCTGCTGGGTGTGATGATTTTTTATTATTGGCTAAAATGACTTGATCGAAAGCAACGTGCTGTTGTTTCAAATTCTGAATGGTGGCCTCGAGTACGGCAATTCCAGATTGATCAACATACGAACCATCGCGATTAGAAATCAAACTCACATAACCGCCCAACTGATGAACCAATTGCGTAAACGCTACCACGCCAGGGAGTGCCTGGGATTTTTGCGGTATGGTCACAAAATGCGAAAAATCTGTTGGATTCCCGGCTAAGCTGCTACATTGATAAAAATACCAGGAGTTATCGAGTGTTGTTTCATCAATATCTAACACCACACCCCACGTTTTGGTTTTAGGATGCTGCTTTGCTACCCATTGTTTAACGTACGCCGCTCCGATGTTATACACCTGTCGATAACTAGCTTTTTTCTCTGCCGAATCGCGATACCATTTGACCGCTTGCGCTATCTCAGGATTTTTTTTCGCCGTCGGCGCGCAAACCATGGCGTACTGATTATTAGCAAAAGCAGAATAACTAAAAAGAGATAATAGTGCAGCGGCCGTCAGTAACATGCTTTTCATAGATTTTTGCTCAGCAAATTAAATCGTTAACATCTTGCGCGATCCCTGCTAAGAAAACATTTAAAGTACTTATAATTTATTTCTGTGTAAAAATCCATATCTGTCGACTATTCATTCATGCCATACCCTATTTATGGATTACACAAAAATTTTTTAGAGGGGCATTGCATAGTAGTACCCCTCTTTCTATTCGTGTGTCTACCTTAAATTAAAACCCTGCGCTTTTACTTCTATTTTTTCGTTCTGTCTTTGCATTTTTTGATATTTTGTTGTCGCTACTGAAGAGTGTGCTGTTTGGTATTTTCCTCTATTAACCATCTTAGCCATTAGATTCAATGCAAACAAACTACTCGATACGTCAACATGCGCTGTCACTTGAGATAACGACGATGGCTGTTTTGTGTGAGACCCACCGTATTGATGCGTTATATGCGGTCTCATCGAGCTTTTAGAAATAAACGGTTTTTTATAAGTTTCCATCAACATGGGCGCCATACGAGCAGGAGCAGATGACGTCGGTCTTGTGTGTGATGCGGAAAAAAATTGTCGGCTATTTTTCGATCGCGTATCACGAACAAGCACTGGCTCGGATCTTAGTTTTTTAGTCGCTTGTTGCTGTGTATGTTCTCCTTTATCTATACGATGATCATATTTTACATCCTTCCTAGGAGAAATTACATGGATTTGCTTTTCGGTAAATTGTTGACGCTCGAGATGAGTTGAATCATGGTTAGGCTGCGATGTCACCACATCTCTCTTAGGTTTATTAGCCATCTTAGGTGCATGTTTTACTTTCATCTGATCATGCTTACCATAAAATTCAAACGCCCTCTCCATGTCTTGATTGTTAGCATACAAGGGCTTTTTAACCGTACTACTGGCCATGGCTTCTGTCTGTACTGGCAAATTAATAGAGCGCCGATATCGACTATAACAAATCCTACTTGGTTGCCCCCATGGCCATACACGCGGTTCAACCACATAAGACAAGCGTGTTAAATTTTTGTAAGTAGCCGCATATAAATCTCTTTTATGCTGAAGTAATACATTGCTCCAAGTTTTCGTCGTCAGATTAAAGATTTTTGTTTGCTCCTCTCTGAGAACTATCTTTTTATTAATAAACTCCAGTGAGCAAGTTGTCGCATTAGAGGGTTCTTGATAAAAACTCTGTAAAACAACATTGCAAAGCCTATTTATTTTTAGCAGCGGACTGAATGCATTAGTGAGTACGAGATCATCGCCACTACGAAAAAAAGAATACTGATCGATGGTTCTGGGTATTAAAATAGGGGTGTTTGCTTCTATCTTTTTAATCCTGACGAAATAAGTAGCATCATCGCTCGCATTAAGTTGCAAAGGAAAAGGCTGTAAGTGCTTTTTTAAACCACGACCGATTATTTTTGTAGGCGTAGTATTGGGAATAATTTGCAGATTTTTATACCCGCGATCAATCAATGCATCTTGCAAACGAATAGAGATTACCGGAATATCTTCTTGCGTTTGATTACTTGAAATTAACATCATACGCTTAAGTATCAAATCGTTCCTTTCAGTCGATAATACCACGCTTAGCGTTGCATTAAAGTCTCGTTTAATTTGTTGCGCTAAATTTCGGAAATCTAAAATACTATGCGTAGCTTGATTGTGCGCATACAGAACCACATCGGGTAAAGGGAATTGTGTTGCATTTAACTTAGTAGACCCCGCATTGATGATGAAATGATTTTCATCGCCATTAGCAAAAAAATGACTTTTATAAGCTTGATCGTTCTGCATTGCTTCATGCCGCTTATGCCCTATCGTGAACAGATCCTGCGTTGCATTGTTCGAAATAACCAAAGTCATATTAAGACGACGCGCTGTGTCAGAATAGGTCTGGATAATATTTGCTGCGGACTGATTGCTGTTAGAATAGCCCAGCATATTTTTTTTATCGTCTAGCATCAGATCCATGCCGTCTTTGAAATGAAGAACAGTCTTATAGGGCACGATCGATATCAAATTCCGAGTAAAATTTTCTATCGGTTTAGCAAAAGTAGAGGGATTGATTAGATTTACAAGAATGGAGCGTATTACGTTTCTATCCGCTAGTGTGAGATTAACACAACTTGTTTCACAGGGCTTGAAAATTTCAGGGTAACCCTCGGACAATTGTGAATATTGTGTCATATTGAGAATGTTGCGTAACCAACTCAATTGCTGCACATCAAAAGTTAAGCTTGGTTTTAACTGATATGTAAAAATAACTTGTGTTGCTAAAGGCCATTTATAAATAGAAATACTTTGAATAGTATCCAGTACTTCTCTTATTTCATAAGATAAAAAATCAAAGTTTATATCATAGCGAGAATGAGACTGAACTTCTGGATCTAAATTTTGAAAAGAAATAGTGTCTAAATTAGGCAGCGTCGTGTTAAATGATATTTTTAATGTCTT
>JBDKHQ010000100.1:0-5479 GCA_039797585.1 Pseudomonadota bacterium
GGGCTGCGTGCAGTGGCTACCACCATGACTTGACGGCGTGATGCGTTTCCTGCTTCGCCCGTCAACGCACGCCTATCGCGGGCTCTTCGACCGCACTTCGTGCTCTCCATGTCTCATCGGCGGATGGACCTATGCAGCAAAAATGTCTGTATATGGGCGCTGACGTGGTGTTTATTAAGCCGTTCAATAAGCAAACCTTAGCTCGGGCCATTGAATTTTGCCATTCTCGACTAGAAGAATTATCTCGATTTAGCTAGTGTTAACTTTATGAGGTGAGTGGGATAACACTAATATATATAATTTATCCCATAACCAACCATAGTATTTAATTATTGATTCAAAAAAACTTATAATCAATAATTGCATATTATACTATAATATTTACGTTAATAGGCTATGGGATAAATATATAACTATGAATATTGCTTTTTAAATGGAGGGCCTGTGTTAATTGATTTCGCGCCGCAGTTCGTTAGCTGTTTTACCACATTATTGCAAACGCTGGATACCTGTAACGACCATATACAAAACCAGCTGGGTGAATTACCGTTATGGGTGGATAATGGTGCCGAAGTTTTTGTTAGAAATCGCGATAGAGTTGTCTTTGCTTTGGCTAACTTCAGCCCCACGCCAGGTTTATCGCCACAAGAAACCTTTAAATGTCCCGGTGTCGTAGCCGGCACGTCGCAAACCCTAGCGCTGATTGATAAGGTTAACCAGGCAAAAACTACCTTTAAAGAACTTGTGCGTGTGTGCCAGCAAAGCGCAGAGCAAGATATGACTAAATTTGTCCGTGATAGTTTGGCGCGCGCGGGTTATCCGGGGGTTAAACTGAGACAAGTTTTTCGTCATATTATTTATATTGATTATCATCCACGACGCATCGCATGGACTAAGGGCAAGCACACCACGAGTAAACAATTATCCAAACAAGCCTCAGAAAAGCTGTTGGACAAAGCAGGGCAGGGCTTACATATTGAGATACAAAAAATAAAATTAAGTGGTTTAGATCATCAAACTAAACTCATTAAGCACCGCGCTATTAAACCAGGTTGGGTCGTGAATATCGGTGCATTTAAAGAAAACAATTGCTCAGCGTATGAAGATATTCGAACCGCTTTACCTTTATTTTATTTACACGATCAACAATTAGCAAATCCTATCGTCTGCTTTGCTAAACCGCGGGTGCAAAATCGTAAGACGCGTATCGATAAACAAATCGAAACGGTTGCTTTTCTACCATCTATTAGCGTGTATCGATATAAAAAAGAAGGGATTAAATAAATTAGTAAAACATCACAGCGCTCAAGATATTAATTAAATTATCTATCTATTGCAGTTTACTTTTCGACATGTTTAAATTTAGGAACTTGATTTTTTTTAAAATCAACATCTGAATAAAAATCTCAAAAAAATTTGAGGAAAAAATTATGCCAGAGTTAAGAAAAAAAGTTGTAGAACACTATACATCTTTTATAGGAAAAATTTCCGAAGCAACTTATGCGTACTGTAATTTCAACATATTGCCTACTAAAAGTATATCTACATCACCCGAAGCCGCCAATACCAGCTTGCTAACAACAGACACCTGTCGATCCTCGACACCATCCAAATAATGTATTAAAGAGATAAGTTATTCAAGAACCTATCTCCTTGCGCTAACACCTAAAATTCATACGCTTTACTAACGCTTACTAATTATTAAGTCTCCTAAGAGAGATTTAAGTTTATCTTAAGCTGCGGGGACTACACTTATACGTGCCAAGTATAAATCTTGACTGAAGGAATATTAAATTGATTATTGAAATGGGGTCTTATGTTAAAAAACGATGATATCGTATCAATACAACAAGATTTAATAACTCGAAACTATGAACAACTTCTCAGTAATTTACGTCGAATCGGTCGTCCGATTAAACAAGCATGGTATGCTAAACTTTTACGAGAGAAAGATGAAACGACTGAAAAAAATAAATTCACTTCAAATCCTGCATTTAAAAAATTTCTAGTCGCACAAATTACTCGCTCTAATATACCTGAAACAGCTAATATTAAAGATATTCCGCAGCAGATTAAACAGTTTAAAAATCAATTATCACAATTAGCAATTTTTTTAATAGTATGGAAAGACGATCCGAATCTTGAACTAGAATCTGAAATAGAACAATTAAACTTATCAGCAACTGAGAAAAAAAAGCTACGCCAATTGATAAAATATAAATCATCGCTCGATAAAGACGATCGGCGGGCCATCAATATCGCTCTTCAAACCATGGCTTTTATTCTTTGTCAGCAAAGCAACAACTTTATTAAACATCAAGAACAAAGCTTGAAGATTTATGCTAATGATCGTGCATTCTCAGATAAAGACACTAAAACTAAAATTATTGATGTTATAGATAATAAACAAGATTTCCTTCATTTTACTCTCGATCATCTTAAGAGTTTAAATAATTTTGAATTTGATCGATATGGTGAAACCACAAACACTGTGTTTTCTCTAGACAAAAACGAAAAAAACCAAGAAATAGAAAAGATCGGACTTGCTATTTCATCTTTTCAAACACCGAATAAAAAGAAAAAACTTATCAAATACGCCGGTATTTTACTGGCTTTCATTGCATCCTTAGCGTGTGGTCTTTCCACCGGCGCAGAGATTTTCTTATTAATTTCTAATTTTCCAGCTGCCATTATATTAGGAGCTATAATTTTCACATTTGGATTTTATGCAAATTTTAACTTCTTTTCGGTAAATTTTCCTGATTTTCTACTTAGTCTTTTAAAAAATGGGGGGATTAGTGAATATATTGATCTCAAAGGGAAGCGCCAGCAATTTTCTGCGACTTATAAATTTCTTCTTGTGCCCGTAATAGTTGCATCCATAACCGTCGGTGCAGGAACAATAGCTCTGACAGCGGACACTATTTTAAATGCTGTTGCCACTATTTTAAACGGTGGTGTTACTATTTTAAAGGTTGGTACTGCTATCAAGCTAATAATATCGGCGTTAGCCATAATCTGGCCACCGCTGCCGCTAATTATTATAGGTATAATAGGTATTCTAGCGGTATCGGTTGGCATCACGTTAACCATCGCGGTTCTGACAGCCTCTCTCGGGTCAATGAAAAAAATTGCTGCATTGAACATGACCTTCACAGAACTATGCAAGTATGCCTATAAAAATTGCAAAGAGTGGCTTGAGAATTTTAAAAATTTAGAGTGCCATCAACAAGTTGGTTACATCATTATGTTCTTATTGCTGCCTCTTGCTTTATTTGGCTTAGCGTATTTTCGCATTACAGCAGGTACAGCTTTAGCTGAATTTATTGGTGTTATCGGTGCTGCATCTACGGGAGTCATCTCTTATATCGCTCAAATTGCTTTTACTGTGATGGGTGTTAATAAACTACGTAATATTTTAAAATCTTTTTCTTCATCGTCAACTCCACAAGAGCCGAGTATACCGACGACTAAGAGTATTGCTAGCCGAGTGAACTCCAATTTCATTTACCCTTGCTGTATTATAGGAAATGCTGTTGGTAATGCCGCGTTAGTTTACAATGGTTCAGGCATATCAACTGCTGGAGCCGTTGCATGTGGGTTTAATTCGTTAGCAGGAAATCTGTCTGAACCGAACATGAATCAGCACAACAGAAACTTAGCAACCGCAGCACTTGCTAAGCAAGCAGCAACAATTTTCAATACCAGTACTACCGATGCTTCGACATCAAACAGTGATCCTAAGTCGGAAGAAACGCGGCTCAAGTTCAATTTACTGAATACTAAGTCTGATGAGTATCCGCAGGAACCCAAAGTCACTCTTCCTAGTCCAACTCAATCTGATGATGGGCGTGTATTTAGCAGCCGCATTGGCAAGGGGAACTACACTCCATTACATTTTAAAAAAGGCGCCGTGGAAAATCAAACAACATCGGCAATTCAGGAACCAAGATTTGCTACTAGATAATATAGAAAGTGTGTTGCGTTAAAGTTAATGTTAGGATTAACACTGACATTGTTGACAATACACGCTACTGCGCTGCCCAATACGTATCAGTTGTAATGTTGTTTGACATCGCAAGCAGGGAAGTCCAGCACGACCATACACGTTTAATTGTTGCGTAAAATAACCAGGTTTGCCTTCACTGTTTAAAAAATCTTTTAAACTACTACCGCCATGTGCAATTGCTAAACGTAAAATAACTTTAATTGCACTTACCAATTGCTTTAAATCGTTTAGCAATAATGTTTTGGCAGGTCTTAATGGACTAATTCCAGCCTTAAACAGGGCTTCCGTTGCATAAATATTGCCAACCCCGACAACAATGCATTGATCCATCAACGCCGATTTTATTGGCAACTTTTTATTGGCTAATTGCTGCTTTAAGTATACCGCATTAAATTGCCGACTAAGCGGTTCGACACCCAAATTTTTCAGCAAGCGGTGTTGTTTAGGGTCATCTTCTGTATAGAGTAACGCGCCAAACCGACGCGGGTCGGTAAAGCGGAGTAGGGTACCATTATTAAAGACTATATCCACATGATCATGTTTATCGGGTGCGACCCATTTATCCAAGATACGTAGCCGACCAGACATGCCGAGATGGATCAGCATATGTCCTCGAGTAGTGCTTAATAACAGATATTTGCCGCGCCGGCTAAGCTCAGTAATCATAAGCCCGACTAATTGTTGTAGATCCTTTTTAGGAATAGGCCAACGTAGATTAGGCCGACGGATCAGAAATGTTTGGATAATTTGGTTTTGTATTGAGGGTAGTATGCCTCGCAACGTAGTTTCTACTTCGGGTAATTCAGGCATAGAACGATGGCTAATATTATTTCCGAGAATATTAGCAAGTTTAGGGTTATTAAACTATTTTTTTGATATTTTAGGGAGAAAATGTTTTATTAAGTGCATTTGGAAATATGAGTTCATATAAATCCCCAAAAGATTGACCTTTATGGGGCCCATCGGCAATTTGTTTTGCTAATACTGTTTTATCTAAACTAGCAATTTTGTCGATTTTTTCACGCAAATGAGGATATTTTTTTAATAATTTTTGGCCCACTTCTTCATCCGCCAATAAATAATATAAAACTCCTTCATGTGTATTTTGATGTACGAATTGCTTGATATGATTCTCCGATAATTCTTCACCGATAAGATCACGTAAGGACTGATTTTCTTTTAAGATTTTCCTACCCTCGGCATTGGAAAGCAACAAATAACTAACAGAATAAAGCTGTTGCCTATCGAAAAATGTATTGCTAACAAAGATCTGGTTAATCGTTGTTTTATTAAAGGCTTCCAGGTCGATTAGCTTCTTGATTATCGTTTCAATTTCTTCAGTCGATGCCAAAGTACATTTCCATAAAAAATACGCTAATAATTCGGGTGTATTATTTAATTCATTCACAATAGATTTTTTTTCTATATTCGAGAATAAAGAATTATTTTTTAATAAACTAAAAAAGGTAT
>JBDKHQ010000101.1:0-5889 GCA_039797585.1 Pseudomonadota bacterium
AAAAACACCTGGAGTTTTATTATAAATCCCCGTAAACTACTGCCCACTTATCCTGGTCGCGGGGTAGGTATTTTTTTTGAATTTGAGGAATAAATCGATGTCAACGAATCACTTATTTGAACTCCACGCTGAAGCTCGAGAGGTGTTTGGGTCGGGTGCGAGCCGCCGTCTCCGCCGTCTTGAGAATCGCGTTCCGGCTATTTTATATGGCGCTTCGGAGCCACCCTTACCTGTTTCCTTAGATCATAATCAGGTATTACGCGCTCTAGAAAACGAAGCCTTTTACTCGCATATTTTAACCGTTAAGATCGATGGTATCGAGCAGAAAGCGGTGCTAAAAGACCTGCAACGACACGCCTATAAGCCGCGCATACTGCATGTCGACTTACTGCGCGTATCGGCCAAGGAAAAAATCACTATGTCCGTACCCTTACACTTTAAAGGCGAAGCAAAAGCCCCAGGTGTCAAAGACGCTGGCGGAGTACTGACCAAGCTATTAAACAGTGTCGAAATTCGCTGTTTACCCGCAGCACTTCCAGAATACATTGAAGTCGATGTAGCTCACTTAGGACTGGATGAATCCATCTTATTATCCCAGCTCAACTTACCCCAAGGTGTCGAGTTAACGGCAGCGATCAGTCATGAAGATGACCGGCCGGTGGTCAATATCCATATTCCACGTGCGGTGGTCGAAGAAGATCTAACCGCAGCGCCTGAATCGGCTGAAGTACCGGCTATCAATGTCAAAGATGATGCCGAACAAGCAGCGAGTGAGAGTAAAGAAAAGGCTGCAAAGGATAAAAACTAAGCCTGTCGCATGGCAACTCATCCGATACAGCTGATTGCCGGCTTAGCGAACCCTGGGAAAGACTACGCAAAAAGTCGGCATAATGCCGGAGCATGGCTGATCAGCGCGCTACTAAATCAGCACTCCTTATCCCCTTTAAAGCTGGAAAATAAATTCCATGCCTCGCTGACTGCCTGGTCGCTTGCCAGTGGGAAATGTTGGTTGCTTATCCCTAACACCTATATGAATGATTCAGGACGTGCAATTAAGGCTATAGCTCATTTTTATCATCTTCCGATTGAATCCATATTAATTGTCCATGACGATTTAGATCTATTACCCGGCACCGCACGCTACAAGCAAGGAGGGGGTGACGGTGGACATAATGGCTTAAAAGACATTGTTAGGCATTTACAAAGCAAAGACTTTTGGCGGCTAAGACTCGGCATTGGCCATCCTGGGCATCGTGATCGCGTGCACGATTATGTTTTAAACTCACCTTCTGTCGCAGATAAGCAAAGGATAGAAGTAGCCATCGAGCAAGCATTGACTACGTTAACGATGTTTGCCGAAGGCAATCAAGCACAAGCCATGCAAACGTTACATACTCAACAAGAATAACGGGAAATTTTATGGGATTTAAATGCGGCATCGTTGGGCTTCCCAATGTGGGAAAATCCACTTTATTTAATGCGTTAACTAAAGCCGGTATTGCAGCCGCTAACTATCCATTTTGCACCATCGAACCGAATGTCGGTATCGTCCCCGTTCCCGATCCGCGTCTCAATGAGTTAGCTAAAATTGTTAAACCGCAAAAAATAATACCCACCAGCATGGAGTTTGTTGATATCGCCGGTTTAGTGCAAGGCGCTGCGCAAGGTGAAGGTTTAGGCAATAAATTTTTAGCTCATATACGCGAAGTCGATGCGATTGTGCATGTGGTACGCTGTTTTGCAGATCCGGATGTAGTACATGTCACCGGACTCGTCGATCCCGTCGCTGATGTGCAAACTATTCATACCGAATTAGCCTTAGCCGATTTAGAAAGCGCTGAAAAAGCCGTATTACGGCTAACCAAGGCCAGCAAATCTAACGACAAATTGGCACAACAAAGTAAGAGTGTATTAGAACGCATCATTCCAGAATTAAACCAAGGTCGTTTATTACGTCAACTCGATTTCAGTCCTGAAGAATTAAACTTGTTACGTCCTTATTCTTTTTTAACACTCAAATCAACTTTATATATTGCCAATGTGGATGAACAAGGTTTTGTGAATAATCCATTACTCGAGCAATTAGAAACTTATGCCATTGCCGACAAAGCCAAAGTCGTCGCGATTTGCGCAAAATTAGAAGAAGACTGTATCGATTTAAATGACGAAGAAAAACAAGAGTTTTTACAAGCATGTGGTTTAACCGAAACCGGTTTAGATCGTTTGATACGCGCCGGTTACGAATTACTGGATCTACAAACCTATTTTACTGCAGGCGTCAAAGAAGTCCGTGCTTGGACCGTACATAAAGGCGCCACGGCACCACAAGCCGCGGCTTGCATTCATACTGATTTTGAAAAAGGCTTTATCCGCGCTGAAGTCATCAGTTACGATGACTTCATACACTACCAAGGCGAACAAGGTGCGAAAGAAGCCGGTAAATGGCGCTTAGAAGGTAAAACCTATCTGGTCAAAGACGGCGACGTGATGCATTTTTTGTTTAATGTTTGATTCTAGCGTTCTTAAAGGTGCATAGTGAGTCACTTTTAAGAATTTTGCACTAGAATTTATCGAGAGCCCAGTTGAATAAAATTTGATATTGCTTCTTTTGTATCATTGACATTAATACGAGAAAACATTTGAAAAAAATTCAATTTGTTAATTATTCTACCGATAAAATTAAGCGAATCTTCAGCTGGATTTTTTTCTATTTTTTTGCCATTTTTTTCTAAAGCACATTTTAAATTTTCTTCTATCTCGTATAATTTTTCTTCTCGGTGCAAATCGGAATAGGTAAGTGTTTTTAACTGATGATGCGCATTAAACAAACAGATATTATGTGTAGAATTAGCATAAGTGGATGATGGATTGGTTAATGAAGTATTTCCTGTTGGCATATTGTTTCTCTTTTAAAAAAACACATTCTACAATATCTTTAATTAAATAAATCATTTTTATTTTTTAATTTTGTTTTATTTTTAATTTTTTTTATACAGTTATCTAATTCATTTAATTTTTGTTATACTTTAGCCTTGATAGATAAGGATTATCCTTCAAATCAAACTCCAGGATAAGGAGCGCATATGCATTTAGACTATTTAGATCAACTTATACCGAAACGATGGATTTTATTACTCCGCTATTGGCTACCCTTCTTCAAAACTCCAAGTATTTTTTATTTTAAGTGTCGCGCCTTTATTGATAACTTGAAACATTCGGATTACCGCTACTTCCCATGGGAAAAATTTCCTAGTTTATTATCTATTTTTGAAAAACAGGCTTACACAGTTACAGAAAAAAAAATAGCTAGCGAGATTATTAGCAAAATTTTTACTCGAGAAAATAAAACAATCACTTTAGAACTTTTAATTTCAATTTTTGATCAATTTGATCCTGATAATAAACAGACATCTATTTTAAAAGAAGTTCTGCAGCGTATTCCGACTAAATTTTATCTGAAGTATTTTAGAACTTTAAGTAGCGTAAATTGTTCTCCGCGAAACTTAAAATGGTGTGCCCACTTAAAAAATAAATTTCGTCTAGAAGATAAGTTAAGCCTTATTTTATCGCTGCCCGATGAGATCTTAACCGCCCATCAATCGACACTATTCACATTAGCCATCGAAGAATGTGAAAATAAACTACTCACTCAGAAATTCTATCTAAATAATTTTTTAAATGCTTATGTTATTGAGCAATTATTAGCATTCATTTTTTTACGCAATCCTAGAATAATTTTTTCTCAAGCTTTCATACACACATTAATTAACCAATTGTTAGAAACCCAAAATCCAATATTAACGTCGCATATACTAGAACTTGATGAACACGCTAGATATAGTTTTTTTGAAACATTCTTAGCCGATAGTCAAAATTTCCAACAGAATAGCCAATATTTTCTCAGTCTTTGTCCAGAAGAACAATGGTTAAGTTTTATTGATCAGTTAATTACCGCTGTGTTCGCCGCCAATGAATCTGAAATGCATGATGAGGTTTTAAAAGAAAATAAACCCACTGCAGATAATTTAGACTTACTTTTATTAGCGCGGCTAAGAGAACAATATGATATCTATCCAATAAATTTATTTCAATTTCTTGCCATACAAAGCTTAACGAAAAAACCACTGGATTTAGACAATCTAAAAAATTTTTTCGAAACACATTCAAGATCACTTGAATATCGAAAAAATTTTTCAATAGCCTGCCAATCTGCCGTTGTGGAATACAACATCCTTGCTATAAAAGAATTTATTAAAGATAATTTAATGATCTATGTACGGAAAGAAAATTCTAGGCAAGATATTCATCGAGCCTTTTATCAATTTTTTAATAATGAATATATCGGTAAACCTCTGAATGTAGCGAAGCTGATATTAAAAAAATTACCACCCGATTTGCAGTCTAAATACGCAGCAGATTTAGATTTTTTACAACAACTTTTAACACGACTTTATCAAATTCAAGAGGATCCAAGCATTGTTGAATATAAAAATAAATGCTTCTTGCTATGGAATAAAAGTCAAAGAGAATATGAAGAGAAAAGCGAGGCCCGTAGAGAACTTTTACAACGCATACGCTCTGGCAAGTAAAGCAGCATCGCTTATCAACGCATGGAAGAGCTCTTTGGTGCTGAGGCTCAAACCATGCAAGCAAAATGGAAACAGGCGTTAGGCGTGCATTTTTTTGATGCTAACGATAAAGAAGAATGTAAAGCAGCATTACACGAAGCCGCTGAGATTATAAAATTTAATCGTCAATGTAATGATTATTCTGGTTTGAGCACTTCACCCAGTTCAGCGAGCTATTTTGCTTAATAAATCAATTTTAAGTCCGCTTTAATCATGAAAAATATGCGTTTGCATCCAATCATCATTATAGATTTTGCTGAGATATTTAATACCGCTATCCGGTAAAATAGTGACGATGGTAGCAGGCTCGGTTAATTCAGCAGCCACTTTCACTGCGGCCCAAACATTTGCACCCGATGAACCTCCGGCTAACAAACCTTCCTCCTTGGCTAAACGCTGGGCCATTAAAAACGCTGCTTTATCCGTAAAGGGAATAATCTCATCCAATACAGAAAAATCCAACGCTTTAGCGATGTGATCTTCGCCTATGCCTTCCACTAAATAATTACAATTGCCATTCTGAGGAATTTTTCCGGTATTAAAATATTCATAATAAACAGAACCAATGGGATCCGGCATTATCACTTTGATCGATGGATTTTTTTCTTTCAGAAAACGGCCTACGCCAGAGACAGTACCGCCAGTACTACCAGAAGCAATAAAGATATCGACTTTACCTCGCGTTTGTTGCCAGATTTCCGGCGCGGTATTGACGTAATGTGCTTCAGGATTTTTTGGGTTATCATATTGATCAAGTCGAAAGCTATTCGGTGTTTCCGCGGCGATACGCTTGGCGACATTAACATAATGTTCGGGTGAGTCTGGAGCAGCAGCGGTCGGTGTCACGACAATTTCGGCACCGTAGGCACGTAATGTATTTTGTTTTTCTAAACTAACCTTATCCGGCATAGTCAAAATAGCACGGTAGCCTTTTACCGCCGCTAACATGGCGATAGCGGCGCCGGTATTTCCGGATGTATTTTCAACTATTGTTCCGCCCGCTTTTAATAAACCTTTTTCTTCGGCATCGGCAATAATATAATCGACGATGCGATCCTTCACACTGCCGCTAGGATTAGCGAATTCACATTTAGCTAGGATGGTAACGTGTTTATTTGGAACTATTTTTTCTAATTTAACTAACGGCGTATTGCCAATTGCGTATAAAATAGAATTTATCATCATCAAAAAGTGATCATAATAATTGAGCAACCATTTTACCCATATCAGCAGGTGATTTCACGGTATGAACACCTGCGGC
>JBDKHQ010000102.1:0-33660 GCA_039797585.1 Pseudomonadota bacterium
AATGGGCCAGTGCGTGGCGGACGCCGGACGAATCGGGGCTTAATATAAGTCGCGTGATGCGAACAAATTTTGGGGACACGACGGCCAAAATTTTTCGTGAGCATAGCGACTCGCTTGACAAAACTTTAGTACGAATATTATGGTGAATGGTGGGGTATTAAGTGTGGCGGGTACTAATGCTCAGATTTCAAGTTCTAATCCAGTCAGTATCTTGGCCGGTACGGCCTGCGTAGTGAATGGGTCAATGGTAGTATGTCCATAATATTTATAACTAGATGATATTGTTTTAATTAAATAAAAAGATTAAATAAGACTATGCTTAATCGTTTATTTAGAGGGAGTGATGCAAAAGGAAAAATTAAGTTTAAGGATTTCTCTTTTAATATTTATTTCTTTTATTTTTTTCATATCCAATATCCAAGCGCGAGAACCATTACCGCCGCGATTTTCTGCGAATGCTTATACGGGTGTCTATACCGTAGGGCAAGCCGATTTGATGGTTTCTTTGGATGGGGATAGTCAACATAATCTCTATGTGGATCCGCAAGGCGCGTATGGTAGTGATCAACAATGGTACGGCGATCTCGGCTTAGGTTATCGCTGGATCAAAAATGATGCCGCAATATTAGGTGCGTATTTATTTGCAGGACATTCACGTGTAGAAAATAGCAGTGGTTTTTGGATAGTGAGTCCAGGCATAGAGGCATTAGGAAGTCGTTGGGATGCGCGGATTAATGCGTATATTCCGGTAGCAGGGCGTAGTAATGAATTGGGCATAGAAGAATTTAATATAATTAATACGCCTGTTTTTACCGGACACACTGAAACAATAAATAGTGCGTTTATTAATGAAAATGCCATCCAACAAATCGGAAATGGTGCGGATGCCAGAGTGGGTTATCAATTTTTTCACCAAGTGCCATTAAAAGGCTATGTAGGCACGTATTTTTTTGGCATTGCAAATACCAATAATGTATTTGGCGGCGCGGCGGGATTAGAGTATTGGTTTGATGATAATATCCGCGTATTTGCCAATTATAGTTACGATAATTATCAACATAGTAATGTGGTGGGTGGTTTAGGCATTAGTTTTGGTGGTGTTAGAAAACACTGGGCAGATCCAAGTTTATCCGAGCGTTTAACCGATCCAGTCGATCGTTACTTAGCGAACTTAGGTCATGGTTCGGGTATTCCAAGCAAAACGCTTTTATATGGAATGGGCCGCGGTAGTAGTTCGCAGCTAATAAGCAGCGATATTGCATTCTTTAGCCAAACCGGAACACCGAATGCAGGTGGAGTCGGATTAACGTTAGCGAATTGTACATTCGAAAATCCGTGTGGAGCGACGGATTTTAGTCAGACCGGAGTTAACACCTTAAATACTTTATTGCCGAATACCATGCTGTATTTTAATGGTGGCGCTTATCCTGCTACTAATGGCGCAAGCGCACTTACTCTCAATAATGGTCAAAGCGTATTCTCCAGGATTGCCGATTATAGCGCTGCAGCTACCGGTGCTGCGCGTTCTACGTTTAATGGAGCGTTTATTTTAAATGGAAATAACCAACTGGATGGAGTTATTTTAAATAACGTAGGGGTATCGACCGTAGGTGTTAGTAGTACTGGAGCTGGCAATCTATTGAGTAACACTCAAGTTGGTGATGTTGTTACACCTTATAACCAGGGTGTAACGATCAATGCGGGTTCTCTAACTATCGAAAATTCAGAGATTTTTGGTATTTCTTTAGGTGTCGGGAGTGCAAACTCTTTTCTATCAATTGAATCGAGTGCAATAAATGCAATAGGTACCGATACGATAGGTTTAGCTATAATAGCTACCAATGCTCAGATTAATAATAGTCAAATCAATGCTTCTGGAACAGTTGGAAGCACAAGTATAGTAGGAATCAATGCTTCGCTAAATAGTATAGCCAATATTCAAAATAGCGGAGTAACTGTTATTTCTTCTCCTCCTGTAAATTCGATAGGTTTAAGAACCTTAGCTAATTCGCAGATAGAAATGATAGGAGGAAATTTGACTGTATCGGGAGATAATACGTCATCACTCGTATCGGGCTCAAATATTACGCTTATTGATGTGAATACTATGTTGAACTGATAATAGGTATCATTCGGTTTGTGCTAAAAACTAAAGGAATAGACCATGCATCAGGATATGCAATTATTTAAATTCATAATTTCTCTTTTATTTTTTTCTATACTATTTTTTATACCGAATCTAGAGGCGCGCGAGTCTTTACCGCCACGGTTTTCCGCGAATGCATATACGGGTGTCTATACCGTAGGCCAGGCAGATTTGATGCTCTCTTTAGATGGGGATCGACAACATAATTTCTATGTTAATCCGCAAGGTGCGTATGGCAGCGATCAGCAATGGTACGGCGATCTCGGTTTAGGTTATCGCTGGATCAAGAATGATGCGGCAATATTAGGTTGGTATCTATTTGCAGGTCGCACGCGCGTGGCGAACAATAGTAGTTTTTGGATAACCAATCCTGGTTTGGAAGTTATGGGCAGTCGTTGGGATGCGCGGATTAATGCGTATATTCCAATAGCAGGGCGTAGCAATGAATTAGGAAATGTGGACTTAAATATCGTTAGCCAACCTTTTTTTACTGGTCACACCGAAGTCATCAATACAGTGTTTAATATTGCCAATGAGATCCAACAAATTGGTAATGGTGCCGATGCAAGAGTGGGTTATCAATTTTTTCATCAAGTCCCCTTAAAAGGATATGTAGGTGCGTACTATTTTGCGATTCCTAATACCGATAACGTGCGTGGCGGTGCGGCAGGATTAGAATATTGGTTGGATGATAATATTCGCGTGTTTGCAAATTATAGTTATGATAATTATCAACACAGTAAAGTAGTCGGTGGTTTAGGCATTAATTTTGGCGGCATCAGAAAACACTGGGCCGATCCTAGCTTATCAGAACGCTTAATGGATCCCGTGGATCGTTACTTAGCGAACTTAGGCCATGGTTCGGGGATACCGAGTAAAACGCTATTATACGGAATGGGTAGTGGCAGTACTTCACAGTTAGTGAGCAACGACATTGCGTTCTTCAGTCAAACCGGCAGCCCGAATGATGGTGGGATAGGCCTAACTTTAGCGAATTGTACGTTTGAAAATCCCTGTGGACCGACGGATTTTAGTCAAACCGGTGTAGACACATTAAACATATTATTACCTGATACCGTAATGTATTTTAATGGTGGTAGTTACGATGCCAATGACGGTGGAGGCTTCGCTCTCACGCTCAATAATGGTCAAAGTCTTCATTCCAGGACAGCAGATTATACAACCGCGGCGTTGGGGGCCGCGCGTTCTACATTTATTGGTGGATTTATTTTACCGGGAAACAACCAATTGGACAGCGTTATTTTAGGCCATTCAGGCGGACAGTAGAGGAGGCTATTTTTAGTCAGGGTCCAAATATAGTAATTAATAATTCTCAAATTGGTGTTTCTATGATCAACCCTTATGAATCGGGGCTTGATCTGGATAATGCGAGTGTGACGCTTACTGACTCCACTGTCATTGCAGAGACAGGGTTTACATTATTTACTGCTTCCTCACTTCTAGTCCAATCAAGTAACATTACTATTGTTAATGCGATGGATCCTACTGTCAATGGCATGAATCTATCAGGAGGTTCTCATGCAGAGATTAACGACAGTCAGTTGACGGTAGTTGGAGATGTGCCTGTAGAAGTATTTGGGATTTTAACGGGTGACACATCCACAGTGCTTATTAATCGCAGCGATATTAACGTGATGAATATTCATGCTCCACCACCTGTATTGTCAAACGCAGTAGGGTTGGATACAACAGGATCTAGTCAGATACAAATGAACGAGGGTAGTTTATCGGTATCAGGTAATAGTGCTTCTGAATTGACTACGGGTACAAATATTACGCTAAACGGTGTAGTCTGTACGCTGAATGGAGTGACAGTGAGTTGCCCATAATTAATAATAATTAATAAAAATTTATGCAAAAAAATTGGCAAACCTTATTAAAAGAGGTCATCAGCGATCCTGCCGAATTATTAGATCAATTAGCACTGGATGTTAGTTTTTTACCCGCAGCACAACGTGTGGCGAAATTATTTCCTTTGCGTGTCCCCATGGGTTTTTTGGCACGCATGCAAAAAGGCGATCCTGAAGACCCACTGTTGCAACAAGTGCTTCCTTTAGCGGCAGAGGAAATACTCAGTGTTGGTTTTAGTCAGGATCCTTTACAAGAACACACCGCTAATCCACTACCTGGCTTGTTACATAAATATCATGGCAGAGTATTGCTAACGATTACCGGTGCGTGCGCTATCAATTGTCGTTATTGCTTTCGACGGCATTTTCCTTATGCAGAAAATATTCCCGGTGGCAAAGCCTGGCAGAATATTTTAGCGTATATCCAAGCGGATACTTCAATCAACGAAGTTATTTTAAGTGGTGGCGATCCTTTATTAGCGAATGATCAGTATTTGGAAAAATGTGCTGATGATCTTGCAAATATTGCACATGTTAACATTTTGCGCATACATTCTCGCTTGCCGATAGTATTACCAGAACGGATCACGGATGATTTTTTACATTGGCTTAGCAATACGCGCTTACAAACTATCTTGGTTACGCATAGTAATCATGCCAATGAATTAGATGATTCGGTGAAACGCGCGATAGAAAAACTACGTCAACGAAAAATTAGCGTATTAAATCAAACGGTGTTATTAAAAGGCGTCAATGATAATGTTGAGGCCTTAGTTAATTTGAGTCAACGTTTATTTGCATGTGGAATTTTACCTTATTATTTGCACTTATTAGATAAAGTGCAAGGTGCGGCACATTTTGCTGTATCTGAAGAAAAGGCTAAACAACTGATGAGGGCATTGCGCGAGCGGTTACCTGGTTATTTAGTACCGAAATGTGTGTATGAACAGGGTGGCGCTTTATCCAAATTGCCGGTATTTTAACACTAGTATTAATTTTTTGAGAGTATAGGTGTTGTATGTCAAAAAAAACACGTATTGAGACCGATAGTATGGGGCCGATTGAAGTCCCAGCCGATCACTATTGGGGTTCGCAAACACAACGCAGTTTGCATCATTTTGACATAGGTCACGAACAGATGCCCTTGGCGGTGATCCATGCGTTTGCCATTTTAAAAAAAGCCACTGCCAAAGCCAATCAAGAATTAGGTTTATTAGCCAAAGATATAGCCGATTTAATTATTCAAGTGGCTGACGAAATAAAATCCGGACAGTTCGATGCTGAGTTTCCTTTACGCGTCTGGCAAACCGGTAGCGGCACACAAACCAACATGAATGTTAATGAAGTGATCGCCAATCGGGGCATAGAATTAGCCGGTGGCGAACGCGGCAGTAAAAATCCTATTCATCCTAATGATCATGTCAATAAATCACAATCATCTAATGATACTTTTCCGACGGCGATGTATATTGCTGCGGTATTAGCGATAGTTAAACAATTGCTGCCAGCGGTGCAAACACTATATGGTGCTTTAATTGAAAAAGTTCATGAGTTTAAAGATATTATTAAAATCGGACGTACTCATTTACAAGATGCTGTTCCCTTAAGTTTAGGTCAAGAATTTTCGGCTTATGTCGATCAATTAGAATCGGCTTTAGCAAACATCGAACAAACCTTACCTGGACTTTACCAGCTTGCGATAGGTGGCACTGCTGTCGGAACAGGTTTAAATACACATCCTAAATTTGCGGAATTAACCGCAAAAATAATCGCCGCAGAAACTAAACTGCCTTTCGTTTCAGCAAAAAATAAATTTTCCGCCTTAGCCGCACATGATGCCTTAGTCTTTGCCAGTGGCGGATTAAAAACTTTAGCATGTGCTTTAATGAAAATGGCGAATGATATTCGTTGGTTAGGTTCAGGTCCGCGTTCAGGTTTAGGCGAACTGATTCTGCCTGAAAATGAACCGGGTTCTTCAATTATGCCGGGTAAAGTCAACCCCACACAATGTGAAGCACTGACCATGGTGTGTGTGCAAGTGATGGCGAACGATACGACGATAAGCATGGCAGGTAGTCAAGGTAATTTCGAATTAAATGTGTTTAAGCCCTTGATGATTTATAACTTTTTACAATCGGTTGATCTATTGAGCACCGCATGCCAGTCATTTGCTCAATATTGCGTTAAAGGATTAAAAGCCAACCAAGCAAAAATTAAACATTTTTTAGAAAATTCCTTAATGTTAGTGACTGCGTTGAATCCTATCATTGGTTATGATAAGGCGGCGAAGATCGCACATAAAGCTTTACATGAAGAAACTAGTTTACGCGCTGCGTGTTTGTCATTGGGTTATTTATCCGCTGAAGAGTTTGATAAAGCTGTCGATCCTAAAAAAATGCTGGGATCGAAAACTTAAAAAATTAATCGATGGCGCCGTCATATACTTTGACAGGTGTGCCTCGCAAAAATACCGGTGATTCCTCACCTTCCCAACGTACCGTGAGTAGTCCGCCGGGTAAATTGACATTGACTTTTTTGGCGAGTCGATTCAATAAACGCCCGGCAATGACAGCAGCGCAAGCACCACTACCGCAAGCTTGAGTTTCCCCAACACCACGTTCATAAATACGCAGATCTATTTGTTTTGGATCGCGAATTTTCATAAATTCGACGTTACTTCCTTGCGGAAAGTAAGGAAAGGGATGTTGATTAAGATAGGTGCCTAAGTCTTCTACCGGTGCTTGATCTAAACAATTAACTTGTATCACACAGTGCGGATTTCCTAAAGACAAAACGCAGCAATCAAAACGGCCAAAAGGGGTATCGATAGGATAAATCGGCGGTAAAGACAAATTAATAAATGGAATTTTTTCCGGATCAAAGATGGGTAGACCCAAATTCGCTGTCACTTTTCCATTTTCTTCCATGTTTAATTCCAGGAGATTATTCATCGTCATCAGATGGATGGGATTTTCTTTACTCAGTTTTTTGTCTAATAAAAATTTTGCCACGCATAATGCACCATTGCCACATTGTGCGACTTCATTGCCGTCGGCATTAAAGATGCGATAATAGAAATGCGTGGATTTAGGACGAGGTTTTTCTATTAGTAATAATTGATCAAAGCCAATACCACGATGTCGATTGGCCAACTGGCGTATTAATTTACCACTAGGTTTAAAATTTTGTTGTATGGCGTCGATAACAACAAAGTCATTGCCTAACAAATGCATCTTAGTAAATTCAGTTTTCATCGTGTCGATAGTGTTGAATTTTTAGTTTGATATAATTTTTTCATTGGCCCATAGTTGGTCTAAGGTTTCACGCGAGCGAATTAAATGGACGCGATGTTTATCGACCATAACTTCTGCGGCTCTAGGTCTAGAATTATAGTTGGAACTCATAGAAAAACCATAGGCTCCGCTATCCATGATCGCTAAATAATCACCGGCTTGTAGTGCCAGTTGGCGGTTTTTACCTAGAAAATCACTGCTTTCACAAATAGGTCCAACCACATCATAATTTTTTTCGGGCAGTTCGATACGTTGGACTACGGGTAATATGTTTTGCTCAGCATGATACAGAGCAGGGCGGATGAGATCATTCATACCCGCGTCGACGATAGCAAAATTTTTGTCAGTATTAGTCTTAAGATATTCAATCTGCGTCACGATTATGCCCGCCTGCGCGGTAATTGCACGGCCTGGTTCGATAATTAAATGCAGCTTGGTGTTTCTTTGTTTCAGCGCGGCTAAAATTTTTTGACAATATTCTTGCGGAGTGGGAACTTTTTCTTGGTGATAGGAGACTCCTAAGCCTCCACCTAAATTAATGGTCTTTAATAGGATATTTTCTTTTTCTAATTGTTCGGCAAGATTTAATAGGTGATCGAGCGCTTGTAAAAAAGGGTCGAGCGTGGTGAGTTGCGAACCTAAATGACAGCTAATGCCATGAATTTTAATATGCTTAGATTTTGCGGCGCGACGATAGAGTTGTAAAGCATCTTTTTCACTCATGCCAAACTTGGTATCTTTTAAACCCGTGGTTATATAGGGATGAGTTCTTGCATCTATATTAGGATTGATACGTAAAGCGACAGCGGCAGATTTGTGCAGATTTTTGGCAATGGCTTCTATACGAAGCAATTCTTCTTCAGATTCCACATTGAAACAGCCAATATTCGCTTGTAAAGCGGTTATTATTTCCTCGCTGGTTTTACCTACGCCAGAAAATACCGTTTTTTTAGCGTCTCCACCTGCTTGCAGGACACGCGCTAGTTCTCCAGCGGAGACAATATCGAAACCTGCCCCCCATTCTGCCAAGCGAGCTAGAATAGCAAGGTTGGAATTAGCCTTAACCGCATAACAAATTTGTGAGTTTTGTAATAGTTGCTTAAATGCGCACCATTGGCGGTGTAATATTGCCTGGGAATAGATATAACAAGGCGAACCAAATTCCGCTACGATACTTGCAATAGGGATCTCTTCTACGTGTAATTCTTGATTAGAATAATGAAAAGACATTATGAGGGTTTAGCAAAGTGATGAGGTACATAAATCGGTGGTTTTTGATCAGGCAAATATAAAGGACCCATTTGTCCGCATCCGGTTAAAAAAAATACAATGCTTAAATAAAGGGTATACGAGCAGGTTTTATTTCGCATAAATATTTAAAAAGGCTAACAATGTGTGCAGCGACGAAACTCCTAGTATATAGTATTCGCGATTGAAATTGCGAACGGTTAGGAAAATTTAAAAATAGTAGGGAGCGGTATATACTGAAAATATAAATCCATTTTCTTCTGAAGTAATATAGTAAAAAACAGTCTTAATTTTTATGAGGTTCACAATGGAAAATCCGAAGCCATTAGATTTTTTAGAGTTTAATCCGATCAAATCTCCCTCTGCCAGTATCATTTGTCTACATGGTCTAGGGGCAAGCGGTCATGATTCAGCCAATATGGCAAGAGCGGTTGCATTAGGAACAGGATTTCGTTTTGTATTTCCGCATGCGCCAGTGCGACCGATTACTTTGAATGGCGGATTAAAAATGCCAGCCTGGTATGATATACACGGCCTTACCTTTGGTTCAACTGAAGATGAGACCGGTATCCGCGCTGCAGCACAAAGCTTATTTGAATTGATGCAAAAAGAAATGGCGCGAGGTATTCCCGCTAATCGCATTGTTTTAGCCGGTTTTTCCCAAGGTGGGGCAATGGCTTTATATACGGCCTTACGCTATCCGCATGCTTTGGCAGGCGTTTTGGCTTTATCAACCTATTTACCGTTACATCATTTTTTAGAAAAAGAAGCCAGTGACGCGAACAAAACCACACCTATTTTTATGGCGCATGGTGATGAAGATAACGTGGTTGCACCGGCGTTAGGCGAATTTTCTTATAACTGTTTGAAAAAATTAGCCTATCCAGTACAGTTTAATCGTTACCCAATAGGTCATAGTGTTTGTCCACAAGAAATCATGGATATAACGCAATGGTTACAACAGCGTTTACAAAAATAAGGATACAAAAATCCAATTGCTGTGAGTATAAATCCGTTATACTCTTTCGCCTTAACCTGTAACTAAGCAATATTTAATCGTAGGCGATACAATACCAACATGAAGAATATTCGTAACTTTTCTATTATTGCTCATATTGATCATGGAAAATCGACCTTGGCCGATAGGCTAATACAAGTTTGCGGAGGCTTGACGGAAAGGGAAATGTCCGAGCAAGTACTCGACTCTATGGATCTAGAACGCGAACGTGGGATTACTATCAAAGCCCAAAGCGTTACGCTGTATTACACTGCTCGCGACGGGCAGCGTTATCAGCTGAATTTTATTGATACGCCCGGCCATGTAGATTTTTCTTATGAAGTATCGCGTTCTTTAGCCGCTTGTGAAGGCGCTTTGTTGGTGGTGGATGCGGCTCAAGGTGTTGAAGCCCAAACCGTGGCGGTTTGTTATACCGCTGTCGAACAGGGCTTAGAAGTCTTACCGGTATTGAATAAAATTGATTTACCCCAAGCCGATCCAGAAAATGTCATTCAAGAAATTGAAGAAATCATCGGCATACCCGCTCAAGATGCGGTGAGAGTGAGTGCAAAACAAGGTCTTGGTATTTTAGAATTACTAGAACGACTCATACAGGTTATTCCACCACCGCAAGGTGATTTGGAGCAGCCCTTACAGGCCTTGATTATCGACTCTTGGTTTGACACTTACTTAGGTATCGTTTCTTTAGTGCGCATAAAAAATGGCAGGGTTAAGGTGGGTGACAAGATCCAAGTCATGTCCACAGGCCGCAGCTATATCATTGATAAATGTGGGATTTTTACCCCTAAGCGGCAAGAAATGGAAACATTGAGTGCCGGTGAAGTAGGTTTTGTTATTGCCGGTGTTAAAGATATTCATGGTGCGCCTGTAGGAGACACCTTAACCCATACCTCAAAGCCAGCGAGCGCACCTTTACCGGGTTTTAAACGCGTTCATCCGCAGGTATTTGCTGGTTTATTTCCGGTCAATACCGAAGAATTCACTGATTTCCGCGAGGCTTTAGAAAAGCTCAGTTTAAATGATTCATCACTGTTTTATGAGCCTGAAACTTCCGAAGCCTTAGGTTTTGGTTTTCGGTGTGGTTTTCTAGGTTTGCTGCATATGGAGATAGTCCAAGAGCGCTTAGAACGGGAATATGATCTAGATTTAATTACTACCGCGCCCACCGTTGTTTATGAGATAGTGACAACGCGGGGAGAAACGCTGCATGTCGATAATCCGGCTGATTTACCGGTTGCTAATTTACTTAGCGTGATGCGTGAACCCATCGTTTTGGCGAATATATTGGTGCCACAAACTTATTTAGGTGCTGTGATCACACTGTGTAATGAGCGTCGTGGCGTGCAAACTAAATTACTTTATACCGGAAAACAAGTATCTATCGCTTATGAATTACCGATGAGTGAAGTGGTGTTAGATTTTTTTGATCGCTTAAAATCTTTGAGTCGGGGTTACGCCTCGCTGGATTATCAGTTTATCCGCTTTCAAGAAGCAGATTTAGTCAAGTTGGATATTCTAATTAATGGTGATAAAGTCGATGCGCTTGCCTTAGTGGTACACCGCAGTCAATCACAATATCGAGGCCGTCAATTGGTGGCTAAACTTAGAGAACTCATTCCTCGTCAGATGTTTGAAGTCGCCTTACAAGCGGCGATAGGTGGCCATATTATTGCAAGGGAAACCGTTAAAGCCTTACGTAAAAATGTTATTGCTAAATGTTATGGCGGCGATGTGTCGCGTAAGAAAAAATTATTAGAAAAACAAAAAGCAGGTAAAAAACGCATGAAGCAAGTGGGACGCGTGGAGATACCACAACAGGCCTTTTTAGCTGTCTTACAACTAGAGAAGAAATAATCCTAATTATATAGAGTGACTATGATGAGCTTTAATTTTGAATTTTTTTTGACGACGGCGGTAGTCATTTCGGGTGCCATTGCATTGGTGGACATACTGATTTTTGCTCCCATACGAAAACGAAAAAAAATCGCTCATCCTTCAGTGTTAATTGAATATGCGCGTTCTTTTTTCCCTATTTTACTTTTGGTTTTATTATTACGCTCTTTCTTGGCCGAACCTTTCCGTATTCCTTCCGGTTCGGAAAAACCCGATCTATTAATAGGTGATTTTATTGTTGCAAATAAGTTTAGTTATGGCATACGCTTACCAGTATTACATAAAAAAGTTATTTCCATAGCTGAACCTAAACGTGGTGATATCGTGGTGTTTTTATGGCCCAAAGATACATCAACTTATTTTATTAAACGCGTGATTGGCATACCTGGCGACGTAATTACCTATAAAGATAAAGTGTTAACCATCAATGGCCAGCTTGCTCCACAAACCTTACTCGGTGAACAAACCGATCAAGATGGTGCTAATGAAAAATGGCCGGTATTGTTGAAACGTGAAGATTTATTGGGTGTTCAACATGAGATTTATTTACGTCCTGATCAATTAGCTACGGATTTTTCTGTGTATGTACCACCAGGAAATTATTTTGTTATGGGTGATAATCGAGATAATAGTTTAGATAGTCGTTATTGGGGTTTTGTGCCTGAAAAAGATCTCATCGGCAAGGCTATGTGGGTATTTTTTAGTTGGGATAATGAGCAGCATCGAGTTCGGTGGGAACGATTGGGTATGCGTATCCATTAGTGCATTCTTCTTAAGGGGTAATAGTGAGAGCAGAAATAGAAACCTTATGTGAAAAATTAAATTACCGATTTAAAAACCCTGAACTATTGGAAGATGCACTCAGCCATCGTAGTTTTCGTGGCAACAAAAATAATGAACGATTAGAGTATTTGGGCGATGCCGTACTTAATTTTGTCATAGCAGCTGCTTTATTTCGTCAAAATATTAAAGCACGCGAAGGTGAATTAAGTCGATTGCGTGCTAATCTAGTGCGTGGCGAAACCTTGACTGATCTCGCACAGGAATTTGAATTAGGGAAATATTTACGCTTAGGTGCGGGTGAATTAAAAACCGGTGGTGCGCAACGTAAATCTATTTTAGCTGATGGTATGGAAGCCGTTGTCGGTGCTATTTACCTAGATGGTGGTTTTCAGGCTTGTGAAAACTGCATTCTGTGTTGGTATGAAAATCGTTTGGAGAATGTCGAAACCCTTCCCGATCTTAAAGATCCTAAAACTCGTTTACAGGAATACTTGCAAGCAAAAAAATTACCTTTGCCGGTTTACACTATTTTAGCTTTGGAAGGACCCGCTCATCTGCAATCCTTTAAAGTAGAATGTCAGTTACATGGCTTACCTAATAAAGCAGTAGGTATCGGCAGTAGTCGGCGTCGCGCCGAACAAAAAGCGGCAGAAAAGATTTTAGCAGAATTGGAATCAATTTATAAAACCTAAAATATACTCTTCGCACTTGAATTTTTGGCTGTGTTGCCCCTCAACTCGCAATCCTCATGTATGTATAATACACTCCGGTTGCTCGTTTTTCGCAGCGCCTTGCCAAAAATCCAATTGCTGTGAGTATAATAACTAATTTATGAAAAACTCAGAACAAACCCATTGCGGTACCATAGCCATAATTGGGCGTCCAAATGTCGGTAAGTCTACTTTACTGAATAAAATCTTAGGTGAAAAATTAACCATCACTTCATCTAAACCACAAACGACTCGGCATCAAATTTTAGGGATTAAAACCGAAGGGGATACGCAATCAATTTACATCGATACCCCAGGTATACATCCCAATACACAACGTCGTTTAAGCCGAGCGATGGTTCGATCGGCGATTAATGCCTTAATTGATGTGAATATCATAGGGTTTGTTATCGAAGCCAATCGTTGGACCGCTGATGATGAAGCTATTTTGGAACGTTTAAAACAGCAAGAACACCCGGTGCTATTAATAGTTAACAAGATAGATAAAATAAAAGATAAAAGTCGACTATTGCCTTTTTTGCAATCCTGTTATGAAAAAATGCCTTTTTTAGCGGTTGTTCCTGTTTCAGCACAAAAAGGCAAAAATATTGATGAATTAGAAAAAGTGATCGCGGCAGCATTACCTATCGCTGAATTTACTTATCCGCCCGATCAGTACACGGATCGCAGTCAGCGTTTTTTAGCAGCGGAATTTATTCGTGAAAAATTGATGCGTAGTTTATACGAAGAGTTGCCTTATTGGTTAACGGTTAGCATCGAACAATTTGTCGAACAAAAAAAAATCATTAAAATCTCCGCGATTATTTGGACAGAACGATCGAGTCAGAAAGCCATTATTATCGGTAAAAATGGAGAATTGCTTAAAAAAGTCGGCACTGAAGCGCGTATGGATATGGAAACCTGTTTTGGTAAAAAAGTTTATTTAGAGCTTTGGGTCAAAGTAAAAGCGGGATGGTCAGAAGAAGAAGGGAGTTTATAGAGCGCTTTATATTAGTTGTTCGCCTAATTAGTGTTTATAATTAGATATATATTTTATTATTTTAATCAGGGAGGATGTAAAAAATGCATGATGCAAATGTCTGCGCAAAAAAGCAAGCCGGGGATAATCGTGTATCTAAGGATAATGCGGCATTATTGTTGGTCGATCACCAAACAGGTTTGTTTCAATTAGTCAGAGATTATAATTTTGACGAATTCAAGAATAACGTTTTAGCGTTAGCAGACGTTGCTTTGTTATATAAATTGCCAGTGGTATTAACCACCAGTCAAGAACAAGGTCCTAATGGTCCAATTTTTCCCTACTTGAAAGAAAAATTTCCCAAATCCGCTTATATTCCCAGACCCGGTGAAATTAATGCTTGGGATAATAAAGATTTTGTTGATGCGGTTAAAGCAACTGGACGGAAAAAACTTATTATAGCCGGAATAGTCACCGATGTTTGCGTCGCATTTCCAACCATTGCTGCGTTGAGTGAAGGATATGATGTGTATGTCGTAGTGGACGCTTCTGGAACGTTTAATACCTCAGTCCGTGATGCGGCATTAATGCGCATGGTTCATGCCGGAGCTATATTAACCAGTTGGTTTGCTTTATCGGCAGAGTTACAACGCGATTGGCGTCAGCCCGAGGGTAAGGCTCTCGCTGATCTCTATGAAGAGCGTTTAGTGCCTTATGGAAATCTTATTATTAGCAAGAACGCAAAATAATATCGTTACTCAATATTATTGCAAATTTCTATAATCATGTATATTTTAATCATTTATTGGTTATCTTCACGAATACCGGGAACAAGATGATGATGAAATATATTGCTTGGCCACTAGGTGTAAGAATATTAGGGTTTTTACTATTAAGTGTTAGCAATATATCCTTTTGCGCTTCTCATAACGATGCCGTCTTAAATTTATTGCATATTACGCCTTCACATGAATCTGTCGATTATGTCCAAAATAAAAAACAATTCCAATTACAGAACTTATTAACAGAACAGCGTCATCCTAAAACAAATAATTTGAGCTATCAAATCAAAAATGATACCCAAGGTGGGTTAAAAGAACTTTTGCTCGTAGATGAAGATATCTCAAAAAAATTCACAGAGATAGCTAATAATCCTCAGCAATTAAAAACATTAGCGAATGCATCTCAGGCCATCGAAATGGCGATTATCAAGCATAGAAAAATATTTTTTTATGGGACAGGTGCGACGGGTCGTTTAAGCGTTTTAGTCGAATCGTCTTTATGGAGACCTTTCTGGGAAAAATTAAAACTTTCGCCAGAATGGAAAAAAATTAACCCATATATACCGGATGCTGAAAATACAGTTATCGGAACTATAACAGGAGGTGATCGTGCTTTAGTCAGTTCACTTCCTGGATTTGAAGATCTACAAAGCATCGGAAGACTGCAATTACAAGAGCAACATATACAAAAAGGTGATTTAGTTTTTGCAATCACAGAAGGAGGTGAAACCTCTGCAGTTATTGGTAGCGTTTTATCGGCAGAGAAATTAAATTCTCAGACCAAACAAAATACCCCGTATTTTATTTATAATAATCCGAATAAAACTTTATGGCCTTTTCTAAGAAGTCGCTCTGTTTTACAGAATCCCGACATAATAAAAATTAACTTGGCTACTGGACCGCAGGCAATAACAGGTTCAACCCGAATGCAAGCAACGACTAGCGAACTTTATCTAGTGGGTATTTTATTAGAAGATGCCTTACAGCGCATTTTTCAGAAATATCTTTCCAGACAAGAAATGCAACAACTCGGATTTTCTGGATCATTGAGTTTGCAGCAACGCTTGTTAAATTTTCAAGCATTACAAGCCAGTGCGTATCATATGGCCTCGAAAATCGCTCCATGGACAGATCTCGAAGCGAAAATTTATGCTACACACCATAGAGCAGTTTATTTTGCAAACCAAGCGTTATTACCAGTTTTTACCGATATTACCGAACGTGCTCCTACTTTTCGTCTTGAACCTTTGGACACACTAAATACCAAAAAATCGTGGGTATATGTATGGACTACTGCAAAAAATCAAGAACAAGCTTGGCTTGTTTTATTGCATCATCCATTTCGTGGTCTAAATTATAATTTTTATTTAAAAGAGTTTGAGCGAATTCAGGATCCTTTTTTACGAACAGCTGCGTTACAAGGGTTAAAACAAGCAGGTAATGAACAGCAACTTCAATATGACCTTTCTTTTTCCAAGCAAAATATTGCCAGAGTGAATCCAAATGCGGGTGATTTAGGTGTTCTGGTTTTATTTTCTGGAGAACAATTAACCGATCCCGGGTTTTATGATTTTTTACAATTATTGAATAAAGTTAAAGCTAATAGAGTTATTTTACAAATAATAACCAATAAATCGCTCATTAATAAAGAACAAGAAGCGTTATTATCATCGGCTAATACATCTCCCACCTTATATATCCCTATTACTGTCACTAATGATCCTTTGGGATTAAATCAACAATTAGTGTTAAAAATGCTGCTTAATGCACATTCCACTGCCGTTATGGCAAAATTAGGTCGCGTCGTGGGTAACACCATGACGAGTGTTGCGCCTAGCAATTTAAAATTGATTGGGCGAGCCACTTATCTGATGCAATTACAGATAAATGCTGTTTTAACCAGCTCTGTTTGGTTGAAGCAATTTGGAGCTAGGCCAGCTATTTCTTATGCAGAGGCCAATGCGATTTTATTCAATATAATTGATGTTATGAAAGCCAGGAAAAGTTCGGTACAAACTTCTGAGGTAGCTTTATCTATTATACGGGTACTCGAAAGTTTAAAACAACATCAGTCTATTTCTTGGCAGCAAGCAGAAGAAATTTTACATAGAGAATCCTTAAGAGATTATTTGTTTCCTTATTTTAGAGGATCAGAAGATAAAAAAGAATTTTAAATGGATGTTAAGTTATAAGAGTGTATAGCATGGAGATATTATTTTTCGTGACGCGCGATGCGCAATAGTGCTTCTTGCAAGGGTTTTACCTGTATAGTCTCCGCGGCGTTTTTTAATAATTTTGCACTGGCAGAGGATAATACCGGAGGAAGTTGGCTTAATTGCGTATTAGGCGCGTGAAACTGAGGTTGTATATTCCATTCAATATGCGTTAAATCGCGCAAATCAGCATGTTTAAGTAATTTTTGGGTAATCTCGGGCAAGGTATAACGTAGACGTGTCGCCCACGCCGCACCATCACACTCGACAATTAAATAGCCGTCACGGAAATTAGCCACACGCGTATGCTCGGCTAGATCTATGCAGATTTCAGATTGCCAGATCTGATTCAGTTTCGTTAGTTGCTGCACTTTTTTTTGGATAAACGCTAACACGCTTTCTGGATCGTGTTGCAAGATATTCGCTGGGGTTTTTTCTGGAACAGGTTTTTTTGTCATATTAATCTATCTTCATCGGTAAAATAACCAGTTGTACACCCAATAAATGTAAACGTCGTTGCAGCATGACGGCTGTTTCATTATGCAGTAAGCGAGTGATCCAATTATCCTTACTGAAAATGAGTTTACTGGCGAAAAAGATTGAATGCGGAAATTCTTTAATGACCTTTTTGGATAAATTGGTTAATTTTTCTGTGGGATCCGTACCATATGCCGTGTAACCTTTTGCCGCTAAGCCTTGCTCTTGGCAATAAGTGACAAAATAATCCAACATTTCATTGGTACTTTTTTGCATGCCAGTCAATTCTTTTTTAGCACTAAAGCTTTCTACATCGACGATACCTACGTTAACAAATACAAAATTTTTAAAATGATTTGGGAACATCCGCAGTATCCATAACAGATTGTGCAAACCGATACCACGATGTTTGCCTACCATAATCACAGCGGTGGCTTCTTTAGGTTGTAAAGGAGTGACTACAGTCGGTGTTTTTAAGGGTGTGCTGGTCATCAGTAAGTCGATGTCATGTAGCTTATTAAATACCATCGTGTAATGTTTTTTAACTAATAGACAAATGAAAATAACAAAACTAGTGATTACCACTGTTACCCAGCCACCAAATGTAAATTTAGATATCAATGTGATAATCAATATGCTAAATGTGACTAGAAATGCGAAAGCAGAAAAAATTAATCTACTTAACCAATGCGGAGAAGCATTGCTACGCTGTTTGACCCAATACACACACAGACCCAAAATAGACAGCGAAAAGGTTAAGAACACATTCATACTATACAGAATGACTAACCAAGAAACCCGACCACCACTCAACCAAAGAATGAGTAGCGCGGCAATACCAAAAACTATCACGCCGTTTTGTGTGACTAAACGACTGGAAAGATGGCGAAAACGATTCGGTAGCCAACTATCGATCGACATATTGGCTAATACACTAGGACCAGCTAAAAAACCGGTATTTGCACCGACTAGTAATAGGCCTGCTTCTAGTAATAAGGTTAGCGTTAACATCGCTTTCGCGAGTGCGGAATCGCCTAATATCTTATGAAATACCACCGCATTTAAGGTTTGACCATGCACGGGATGCGCATGCCATAATAAATACAGCAAAATAATTCCACCGGCAGTAAAACTTAAGGAAAGCGCCATATAAAACATGGTCCACTTCCCGGTTTGCACGCGGGGTTCCATGAGTCGATTCACATTGTTGGAAACGGCTTCGATTCCGGTATAAGTTCCGCTTCCTAATGAGTAAGCACGTAATAATAAGGCAATAATAAATAACCAACCGGTTTGCTTTGACATGTTCAAGGTATCACTTAAAGTGTCAGAAAACACGTTGGGTAAAGTGCTTTTGTGAGATATGACACCATAAATAATTAAAAAAAAGTGCGTCGCGACAAAGCCTAAGAAAATTGGCATTAAGAATTTAATTGATTCTTTCATGCCGCGTAAATTAAGTGTAATCAGGAGGATGATCACAGCAGCAGCAGTGAATAGTTTATAGCCTAAAAAATAATGAGGTAATAAACTAAACAGAGCGTCGATTCCACTGGCCACGGAAATAGTAATGGTTAAGACATAATCGACGATGAGCGCAGCCCCGGAAACCAATCCTGCATGCGGCCCTAATAGTTGTGTGGCCACTTTATAACCACCGCCTCCACTAGGAAAGAGTGTAATGACCTGATTATAAGCCAGCGCAATAATAAACACGGTCAGTATCGTGGCGATGGAAATATACAAACCTAAGGAACTGTAGTGCGGACCTAAAGCAATAAACGCTTCTTCAGGACCATAACAAGAAGAAGATAGGCCATCTGCACCGAGACCCACCCAGGCCAAAAAAGCCACCAAGGCAATACTGCGTTGCGCGTTAGGATTTAATGGATTGCGGGGTTTACCGAGCAAAAAACGACCAAGACGTTGAAAAAAAGTCATGCTCATGCAAATACTGAATAAAAAGCTACTATAGCCGGTTAAGCGTGGTTTTTGAAGCCATGTTTTTTTGTTGGTTATTTTTTCTTTTATTTGTTTTTAATTAGCTTAAATTTTTTCTTGAATTTTTTGAAAATAATATCAGATTAATATCGTAGCAGATCCATCGTTGTATTTATATGTATAATGCTTCAGCGGCATTTTGTTTAGCTTGTCGTGAAATAAAATAATTTTATCAAAAGAGGATATAACTATGAATAATATGGAAATAAATGAATTATTAAAAAAAGCATTTTGGCAAGAATGTAGCTTAGTGGGTAGTTTTGATAGATCTTTCAGAATTGAATTTCCCAGTAAATTATCAGTAGATGAATTTATAGAATTTGCAGATGACTGCAAGGAATTTTTATTCCAATTTGGGATAGCAACAGGAGCAGTTATTGCTGCTAATCCAGAGGAGTCTAATAAGATTTTTATGCTACAAATTAACCATTTACTTACAATTGAAGAATTCACAGAGAAATTCGCTGCATTAGATAAAGCTCTTCAATTACATGAAGCAGCGAGTGATGGTGATATCGAGAAGATAAGTATGCTTTTGGACGCCAGCGTGGATATTAATAGTAAAAATATTGCCGGTGAAACGTCTATGCATATTGCAGCGAGAATGGGCCACGATGGAATCATCGAGATGCTTTTAGAAAAAGGTGCTTTAATTAATAGCATCAATATTGAAGGTGAAACCCCGTTACATATTGTTGCGCAGACGAATCATATTTCTACGTTACAAAAATTGTTGACAGCTGAAGGGGTAGATATTAATAGACAAGACAAAGAAGGTAATACGGGTTTGCATCTGGCTGGTCGACTAGGTAATCCGGATATGTTAAAACAATTTTTTGATCATGGCGCTGATATAAGCATAGAAAATAATGAGGGTGAAACTGCGCATCCTGAAGACAATGGAACTGAGGTTAGTATCAAGACTAGCCAGCGTGAAGCCCTATCTGATTTTCTCGTTCGATTAGACGGGATCTGTGAAGAGCTTGAGAAGTTACTACTAACTGAAAAACCTGTTAATCAGCCCGTTGTAGAGCAAGCAACTGGTTGGATAGGAGGCGGAGCTCAGAGATTAAGAAATATTATAGGTTTTTTCTCTCCAGCGACTAGAATTCAAGCTGCCAATAGTACAGAAGCTGAACAGCAGGCTGAAGTTCAACCAACTGCAGCCAATTTAGGCAAATAAGATTTACTTTCCTATACTTTATTGTAAGAAAGCAAGTGCGAAGAGTATAGGTCAAAATACTGATAGGACTTTTTTAGTACTTTAGTTAAGATACGCTAAAAAAGTCCTTTTTCTATATTGGGGTTAGGTAGCTGGGATGACTAAATCATCAGAAAATCGATACGAGATCCCATGTTTAGCGTCGCACTGTTTAGATCCGCTCCACCAGTTGGAACAACGCTTACTGGCTGGGCAAACCACGATTGAGACTTGGTTGCGTGAACAATGGCGCAAAACACCCGCTCCTTTTTATTCCTCAGTTGATTTACGCAATGCGGGATTTAAATTAGCGCCGGTGGATACCAATTTGTTCCCAGCTGGATTTAATAATCTGAGTGAAGACTTTATTCCCTTGGCCGTACAAGCAGCACAAGAAACCTTAGAGCGCTTAGCGCCAGGATGTTTGCGTATTTTGTTAATCCCTGAAAATCATACCCGAAATAATTTTTATTTTGAAAATCTTTTCACGTTACAAGATATTTTGCTTAAAGCGGGCTTTGAAGTCAGAATTGGATCCTTATTAGAGGACATTAAAGCGACTAAAGAAATTACGTTAGAATCTGGCGGATCCTTAAAATTAGAACCCATACATCGCGCAAGCGATCATATTAAAGTCAATGATTTTTTACCTTGTTTTATCTTATTAAATAATGATTTAGCGACAGGTATTCCTGAAATATTAAAAGGAATACAGCAAGCTATTTTACCTAACGTAAACTTAGGTTGGCATAGTCGTTTAAAGTCAAACCACTTTCATCATTATGAGCAGGTGACAAAAGAATTTTCTCAATTACTGGACTTAGATCCTTGGTTGATTACACCTTATTTTTCACGTTGTACAGGCGTAGATTTTATGCAACGTGAAGGGGAAGATTGCATGCTAGAAAAAAGCCGACAAATTTTACAAGAAACACAAAAAAAATATGATCAATATCATATTAAAGAAAAACCCTATGTCGTTATTAAAGCGGATGCAGGTACTTATGGTATGGGCGTGTTATCTATTCATGAACCCGAAGAAATTCAACAACTCAATCGCAAAAAACGTAGTGATATGATGGTTTCTAAAGGTAGTCGACCGATTAATAAGGTGATTATTCAAGAAGGCGTTTACACGTTCGAAACATGGAATGATGCGGTTGCAGAACCCGTGGTGTATATGCTAGGACAATATGTAGTCGGCGGTTTTTATCGTGTGCATACCGGTCGCGGTGTCAGCGATAATCTAAATACACCGGGTATGCAATTTGAACCTTTACCTTTTGTGCAAGCGTGTAATATTCCAGACCAAAGCGGACAACAAAAGGGAAAATGTGCGAATCGGTTTTATGTGTACGGTGTGATAGCACGACTGGCTTTATTAGCAGCAGCACGCGAACAAGCAGAAGTTTTAAAGCAAGCGGAGTAAAAAACCATGCTTAAGCCACTGGGCGTGATTATGGATCCCATAGACGGGATTAATCCTAAAAAAGACACCACGCTGGCCCTATTGCTAGCAGCACAGCAACGAGATTGGCCAATTTTTTATATGGAGGCTAAGGATCTTTTTTTAGTCAATGACAAACCTTATGCACGCATGCGCAGTTTGCAAGTAAAAAATGATGCAAAATATTGGTTTGAGTTTGGCAAGGAAACTATCGCTGCGTTAGATAGTTTATCGGTGATATTGATGCGTAAGGATCCGCCGCTAGATATGCAATATATTTATACCACCCAATTGCTGGATAAAGCTGAACAACAAGGCGTATTAATTGCCAATCATCCACAAAGTTTGCGTGATTTTAACGAGAAATTATTTACGTTAAATTTTCCGCAATGTTGTCCTCCCAGTTTAGTGACGTCTAGCATTCAAATGGCACAAGAATTTTTGTTGGAACACCAAGATATTATTGCTAAACCTCTGGATGGTATGGGCGGTCGATCGGTGTTTAGAGTGCGTGAAAATGATCCAAATAGCAACGTCATTTTAGAAACTTTAACCAATAATAATCAATCTTATATGATGGTACAGCGGTACATTCCCGAAGTTCGCACGGGAGATAAACGTATTATTATGATCAACGGCGAACCTATCCCTTATGCATTAGCACGGTTCGCGCCACCCGGTGAAACGCGTGCTAATTTGTCCGTAGGCGGAACAGGAAAAGCCGTAAAATTAACCGAACGCGATGTTTGGATTTGCCAACAAGTTGGCCCAAGTTTACGGGAAAAAGGTTTATTATTTGTGGGTTTAGATGTGATTGGTGATTATTTGACCGAGATTAATATTACCAGTCCTACCGGCGTGCGTGAAATCGATGCACAATGTAAGCTTAATATCGGTGCGCAATTCATCGATGCGATTTTTCCTAACGCGTAATTATTACTTTTGTTTGGAACTTAAATCTTAGAAATGAACTAAAAGGATCGATGAGGTGATACAACCGACAAGCATACAGTTTGATGATTTTAGGCAACTATTAATGCCCCGAGAAAGAGATGCGCATAAAGGTTTATTTGGCCATGCGCTTATCGTCGGAGGTAATCATGGTATGACTGGAGCAGCTCGGTTGGCGGGAGAAGCAGCGTTGCGTGTTGGTGCAGGTTTAGTCAGCGTGGCGACTCGAGCTGAATCTGTTACTGCCATTATCAGCGAACGTCCGGAAATTATGGCGCATGCGATTAAAACCGGTAAAGATCTGATGCCACTGATTAAAAAAGCCAGTGTGATCGTATTAGGAACAGGATTAGGTCTAAGTCCTTGGTCACAGCAATTATTTACACGCGTTTTAACTGCACCTCAACTCAAAGTGTTGGATGCAGATGCTTTAAATTTATTAGCGAAACATACTAAAAAATCAGATAATTGGATATTAACACCACACCCCGGTGAAGCAGCTCGTTTATTGGATTGCAATGTTAAAGCGATTCAAGCGAATCGGATTAAGGCGGTTAAAGCACTGCAAAAACAGTATGGCGGTGTTGTTGTGCTCAAAGGAATGAGTAGTTTAGTCTGCACAGACAAATCACTGCGAATTTGCCTAGCGGGCAATCCCGGCATGGCCAGTGCTGGTATGGGCGATGTTTTAAGTGGCGTGATCGGTGGACTCTTGGCACAACATTTCACTTTACAACAAGCAGCAGAATGCAGTGTCTATTTACATGCGGCGGCGGGTGATAGCGCGGCTGCACAAAAAGGTGAGCGAGGCTTATTAGCCAGTGATTTATTCGCTTATTTACCAGAATTAATAAATAAACCTTCGACAATCTAATCAATAATTTCCCAAGTCGCCTTAAGTGAATTTAGATTGAGTTAATCTTTTTGTAGCTTTTTATGTTTAAGCAAGCCTATTCGCCTTTGAGTACTAGCGGTATATTCACAGTTTCTGTGTTAAACCTGTGTAAAAATATGTGTAAAAGCTTTTGAACACGTTTATAGGATTGGCCCCGTAGCACCTGTTCAAAAAATAAACAACTGAATCTGGAAATTTATGCCCCTTTATATCGGGTAAGATTCCTACTTTCATTATCAAGTTTATTCTCTTCATTAGTTTCAGCCGTCGGAAAAAAGGCCAGTCTAGAGTTCGAGCGGATTAAATGCAGTGAAGTAGCCAATTTTTGTCCGCTAAATTTGATTGCCTCAATAGTGACACTACATTCCTTATTCCCTTTGACTTTGAAATAATCTTCTAAAAGCTCATCAGCAAACGCATTTTTTTTACTCTCTTCATGGAGGTGAGAGATTTGAGGCACAAGCGTTAAATAAAAATTATGAAATTCAGCTCTGTTTTTAAACGCATGTGGGATACTCAGTTTTTCCACTGAGCTAACACCGATTCCAGCTGATTGAGCATAATGATCATATTTTGTATCGTTTAAATAAGTAAAGGGAGATTGATAATTTTTAAAGTATTTTTTCCAGTGTGGCTTTTGGGTCAAACTAGTGATTAGTTCAGCCTGACTTCTTTCAAAAACAGCGGCAAGGATATATAAATTAGCTTCATCCTTCAGGACTTTTGCAATATTTTGAAATGCTAATGCTTTATTAGTAACCCAGGGGATACAAAAAAAGCTAACCGCGGCATCAAATTTAGATGCATGTGTTAAGTGTTCAACATCGGTAATCTGAAAATTCAAGTTATCTCGTTTAAAATGCGCCTTGCAAATTCTACCATATTAGAAGATTTATCAATCCCGATTACTTGCCCGGATGTAAGTTGTGATGCAATATAATTTGTTGTTTTTCCACTCCCACATCCAATATCCAGAATAGAATCATTATGGTTAAAAGGGCACGCCGCTAAAAATTTTATCGCTGCATTATATTGAAAGTCAGAACATTGAGTGTAAATGGCAGGGTCCCAGTTATTTTTTATCATTTTTAAATCCATCTAGATGAAAATAAAAATTATAAATAAGACTAAAAAATTTGTAAAGAAAAACCGATTGATATTTGATATTACCGAAATAAAATTGTTTTTTTTAATAATAGCATGAAAAAAAATAACTCTATTAAAATGGCAGAAACAGCGTTAAAAAACTTCACACTTTAAATTAGATTTAAGATAGAATCATCATGGTGAGCGAATGTTGATTGCCGCGCGCTATGCGCTCGCAATGACGGTCAATATTTAGTGAGATTTTAATATTAGAAGTTAAGCATCAATGTCGACTTGGACTTTGCCCTCGACTAGCCGGGCAGGAAAGGTTTTAACACCCGTAAAAGCAGGCGCACGGGTTGCAGCGCCCGTTTTAATACAAAAACCAGCGCCATGCCAAGGACAAATAATTTCTTCTCCTTCTATCTCGCCGCCTTCCAGTGATTGATCTTCATGCGTGCAGAGATTTTTTATGGCATAAAATTCGCCATTAAGGTTGAAAACCAATAAGGATAAACCATTCCAATCAAATACCTGATAGCTAGCCACTGGAAAACTTGCTGCATCAATGACATCAACCCAATTTGCCACTTTTTCTCTCTCCAGAATTTACAACATACCTAAATGTAATTTAGCCGCTTCAGACATATTTTCGCTGGTCCATGGCGGATCCCAGACTAATTCAACCTGCGTCTCGCAAACACCGGCGACATTATTGATCACATTTTCTACTGTGCCGGGAAAAGTTTGTGCTACCGGACAACCGGGTGATGTTAAGGTCATTTCAATCCTTACCATGCCTTGTGGATCAATAGAAACTTGATAAATAAGACCTAAATCATAAATATTAACCGGAATTTCTGGATCATAAATACCTTTAAGTGCTTCAATAATAGCACTTTTCAAAGAGATTAAGGCGTCCTCGTTCAATGGATAGGGTGTTAGTGTCATGAGTATGCCAATTAATGTTCGGTAGAAACCAGTTCATTTTTCTGTTTTAAGGCAGCCTGTAAGGTGTGCCAGGCCAACGTGGCGCATTTGACGCGCGCTGGATAAGCTTTAACGCCCGAAAAAACAGTTAATTTTTCGAGATCATGTAATTGTTCGGGAGTTGCAATGGCTTCACTGGTTAACAATTGGTGAAAGGTTTCAAATAGTGTTTCGGCTTCGCTAAGTGTTTTACCGGTTAATATTTCTGACATTAATGAAGCAGATGCTATAGAAATGGCACAACCTGAACCTTGGAAACTGATAGCGGTAATCTTATCTTGTTCTATTTTAAGAAAGACCGTTAAGCGATCGCCGCAGAATTGATTGTAACCATGGGCTTGCCGATTCGAAAGCGGCAGCGCATGATGATGACGCGGGTTACGCCCGTGATCTAGGATCATTTCTTGATATAGTTCGCGTAAATCTGACATCATCTTCTTAAGGTCTTATTTAAACAATTGTTTTAAAGTGTGTAAACCGCCGATTAAGGCATCAATATCTTCTTTATTATTATAGAACGCTAATGAGGCGCGCACCGTAGAATCGACATTAAAGCGTTGCATGAGCGGCATCGTGCAATGTTGGCCGGCGCGCACTGCAACGCCGACTTCAGTATTCAAAACGTCACTGATATCATGCCCATGGATGCGCATACCACGCGAGTCGCTGACCGTAAAATTCAGAATAGCTGTTTTTTGTTTAGCGGTACCTATCAAATGCAATCCCGGAATTGTTTGTAAACCTGCCGTCGCGTAATCGAGCAACTGTTGTTCATGCCTGTGTACAGCGTTAAAATCTAATTGATTAAGATAGTCTATGGCCGTCCCCAGACCAATAGCACCGGCAATATGCGGTGTGCCGGCTTCAAATTTATACGGCGGTTCCCGGTAATAACTTTTTTCTAATGTCACTTCGGTGATCATACTACCGCCACCTTGATAAGGTGGCATGGCCGCTAATAATTCCTGCTTACCATATAAAACTCCAATACCCGTCGGTGCAAATAATTTGTGGCCGGAAAAAGTATAAAAATCGCAGTCTAAAGCTTGCACATCAACTTTTTGATGCGCTACCGCCTGTGCGCCATCGATTAACACTTTGGTTTCTGGACTATTCGCATGTGCACTATCGATGATTTGTTTAATCGGATTAATGCTTCCTAAAGTATTTGAAATATGACAAATAGCGACAAGCTTAGTTTTTGGATTGAGTAAACGTTGGTATTCTTCTAGGATCAATTCGCCCGCATCATTAATTGGAATAATCTTAAGTTTGGCACCGGTTTGTGCGCATAATATTTGCCAAGGCACGATGTTGGCATGATGTTCCATATGTGAAATAATAATTTCATCGTCCGTTTTGATCTGACTTAAACCATAGGTTTGTGCGACTAAATTAATGGCTTCCGTTGTGCCACGGACAAAAATAATCTCTGCAAAAGATTTTGCATGAATAAACTGTTGAATTTTTTCGCGGCTTTTTTCAAATTCTTCAGTGGCCAATTCACTTAAGCTGTGGATACCGCGATGCACATTACTATTTTCATGTATATAAAAATGTTGTAGACGTTCGATAACTGAATGCGGCTTTTGTGTGCTTGCGGCATTATCGAGATACACTAAAGGCTTACCCTTTATTTTTTGTTGTAAAATAGGGAAATCCGCTCTTATTTTTTTTACATCAAACGTTTTCATGAGTCTTTTTAATTAAATTGGATAAAGTAACATTACTAAACAATGGCATTTGTTCAAGGATGTCTTGGATGAAAGCTTTAACGAGTAAATCAGTGGCTTCTGTTGCCGTTAATCCGCGCGCACGTAAATAAAATAAGGCATCTTTATCGAGTTGGCCGATGCTCGCACCGTGCGTACATTGAATATCATCGGTAAATATTGCTAGCTGTGGTTTACTATTCACTTCGGCGTGCGCCGACAATAATAAATTTCTATTCAGCTGCTGAGCTTTAGATTTAATCGCTTGCTCACGCACGATGACTTTGCCACTAAATGTAGCCCGTGCCCGATCATCAATAATGCCCTTGTAAAATTCTTCGCTGCTGGTCTGCGGACTCACATGATCGATCTGCGTATATTGATCGACTTGCTGTTGGTTTGAAGCACAATACAGACCTTTTAATTGACAATGAGCCTGCGGTGCTAATAATTTAACTGTGACATCGCTACGAATTAAACCGCCGCTTAAAGCCAATGAATAAGCAGAAAATTGACTATTTTTTTGTTGTGTCACACAAAGACTGTCAACATGCTGCGCTTGTTTGCTTTCAGTGATGTTTTTGTAATGTTGAATATGACTATTTGCAGCTAAACGACATTCCGTTACAGTATTCAGAAAATAATTAGTATTATTTTCAGGCGTCATATCGATATATTTTTCAATAATAATCGCTTGGCTATTTTCTTCGGCAATAACGATATTCCGCAATGGAATAAAACGATGCGGTGTTGCATCGGTGTTGATAAACAGAATTTCTATCGGTGAGTTTAAACGTGTGTTAGTCGCTAAATAAATATACGCACCATCCTGCATAAAAGCAGTGTTTAAATGCGTAAAACTATTTTTTTCAACCGCTTTGTTAGGTTTCCAAGTCGCTTTTAATTGTTCGGGATGTTGTTCCAGCATCGTGCTTAAATTCGTTATCTTGCTGTTATCCGTTAACACCGCAATTGATGATAGATGTGCGGCAAAAAAACCATTCACAAATACTAATCGATAATCAGCGCGAGGTAGATTCAACATCGTTACTGCATCGAGCTTACATGGGTTAGGTGCTAAAAAATAAGGAGTTTGATGTAATGTCGTTAAAGAAGTATATTTCCAATCAGCGTGTTTTTTACTAGGAAAGCCGAGTGTGGAAAATTGCTCTAATGCATCGAGTCGTATTTGGCTTAAATATCTTTGATCGTGACCGACTAACTCTTTTTCAACACGTTGATATTCCTGAGAGTAATGCGCTATCGCTTTAACATCATTATTTTTTTTATTATTTAACATTTTACACCAACGATTCTTCTTGTAATATAGTGGTATAACCTTCTTTTTCTAAGGTTTGCGCTAAAGAAAAATCACCGGAACGAATAATTTTTCCGCCCGCAAGGATATGTACATGATCAGGTTTAATGTAATCGAGTAAACGTTGATAATGTGTAATGAGCACCATAGCACGTTGCGGTGAACGCAGATTATTGACACCTTGCGCAATTATTTTTAAGGCATCAATATCTAAACCAGAATCGGTTTCATCTAAAACGGCTAACTTTGGTTCTAATATGGCCATTTGCAATATTTCATTACGTTTTTTCTCACCGCCAGAAAAACCTGTGTTGACCGATCGATACAGAAAATCTTGATCCATTTCGACAAATTTTAGTTTTTCTTTAATCAGTTTTAAAAAATCCATGGCATCAAGTTCAGTTTCACCGCGCGCTTTGCGGATAGCGTTTAAAGAAGCTTTTAATAAATACACATTACTGACGCCGGGAATTTCGACGGGATATTGAAACGCTAAAAATAATCCGGCGCGTGCGCGTAGCTCAGGTGACAGCGTAGTTAAATCTTCACCTAAATAGTCGATTTCGCCCTGCGTGATTGTGTAGTTATTACGGCCGGCTAAAATATTCGCTAAGGTACTTTTACCTGAACCATTAGGTCCCATGATCGCATGTATTTCTCCGGGTTTTATGTGGAGGTTAATCCCTTGTAATATTTTTTTGTTATCGATTTCTGCGTGTAGATTTTTAATAGTTAACATATTTTTCTTTCTTTAAATGATTAATTAACCAATAGATCCTTCTAAACTAAGACCCAGTAATTTCTGTGCTTCGACAGCAAATTCCATGGGTAATTCTTTAAATACCGCTTTACAAAAACCATTCACGATCAATGAAAGGGCTTCTTCGGTATCTAGGCCGCGCTGTAAACAATAAAACAGTTGATCTTCACTAATTTTCGAAGCAGAGGCTTCGTGTTCTATCTGTGCGCTTTGATTTTTAACTTCGATGCTAGGAAAGGTATGCGCTTTGCAGTCACCACCGATCAGGAGCGAATCGCATTGCGTATAATTACGCGCATTGTCGGCGGTTTCTGCAATTTTGACTAAACCACGATAACTATTTTGACCGTGGCCGGCACTAATTCCTTTCGACAAAATCGTGCTTTTTGTATTTTTACCGATATGTATCATCTTGGTTCCGGTATCGGCTTGTTGTTTATGGTTAGTTAATGCAACCGAGTAAAACTCGCCGACAGAAGCATCGCCTTGCAGAATAACACTCGGATACTTCCAAGTAATCGCTGAACCCGTTTCGACTTGTGTCCAAGAGATTTTTGACTGCACACCGCGACAGTGGCCGCGTTTAGTGACAAAATTGTAAATTCCACCTTTACCATCTTTATCGCCAGGATACCAATTTTGCACCGTCGAATACTTAATCTGTGCATGATCTAATGCGATTAGCTCGACAACAGCGGCATGTAATTGATTTTCATCGCGTTGTGGCGCAGTACATCCTTCTAAATAACTCACATAACTGTTTTCATCGGCGATGATTAGGGTTCGTTCAAACTGGCCAGTATTCGCGGCATTAATTCGGAAATAAGTGGATAATTCCATCGGGCAACGCGTGCCCGGTGGAATGTAGCAAAAAGATCCATCGGTAAACACCGCAGCATTTAAGCAGGCATAAAAATTATCAGTATAGGGAACAACAGTACCTAAGTATTTTTTGATCAGTTCTGGATATTCTTGTACGGCTTCTGAAAAGGAACAAAATAAGATTCCCATACCACGCAATTTTTCTTTAAACGTAGTGGCGACCGAAATACTGTCAAACACCGCATCGACCGCAACATTGGATAAGCGTTCTTGTTCTCTAAGTGAAATACCGAGTTTATTATAAGTACGTAATAACTCCGGATCGACTTCATCTAAACTATTTAGCTGCTTTTTTATTTTGGGTGCCGAATAATAGCTAATCGCTTGATAGTCGATAGCAGGGTAATGCATATAATCAGCCCAGTGTGGCTCAGTTAAATTGAGCCAGTGCTGATATGCCTTTAAACGCCAGGCCAATAAAAATTCAGGTTCATTTTTTTTCGCTGAAATATGACGAATAACGTCCTCATTCAGGCCGCAGGGTAAAGTATCCGACGCGATATCACTGACAAAGCCATGTTGATAATCTTGTTGTAATAGTTTGTTTAAAGCCACTTGGGTCATGGGTTGTTCTCTGGCAGTAAATGAAGAGGGTTTTCTATCGTTTCTAACTGACTTAACTTAAGTGGTTGTATGAGATCCGCCAAGCTAATATGCATGAACGTCGATTGAATAAAGGCGCTAATCCTACGCCAGTTATCGCGTATCGTACACTGTTTTTCCAAATTACAGGCGCGGATGTTATGACTGCATTCGGTAAGGGCTATTTGGCCTTCTAGTGTTTGAATCACAGTAGCCAGTGAAATATCTGTCGCCGGATAGGCCAGCTGGTAGCCACCTTTAATACCTCGACTAGCCTGCAAAAGACCTTCGTGGCTCAAGCGTTTCAGTAATTTGCTAGTGGTAGGCAAAGAAATGCCAGTATGCCCGGCAATGCTTTTCGCATTAATGGCAAGTCCAGGATGCTGTGATAAATACGCCATGATGACCACGGCATAATCGGTTAGTTTGCTAAGCCTTAACATAATAAGAAGTAAGTTTTTATTATAGCCATCTGAAATGGGACCATTTTAGTCCTATTCTGACCCAAAAACAAGCTTTGGCTTATATTCCCAATTGTTGTGCTTGTTCTTAAATTGCCATTATTGGAAATAAAGTTCAAGAGAATTGCCCCCCTTAATAACGTCTTAATATAAGAAGTTTAAAATAATAAAAAAATAGGAGTTTGTATGTCTATCTCACTCTATGAATTAAAGGAACAGTTACTTTCTAAGGGAGTAACTAATCTTGATGCATTTGAAGGAGAATGGATGCGCCTACAAGCGGATTTTGAAAGTACTGAGTCTGGGTCTGTTCATGGCCGTTTTAAGCTCTCTGCTTATCCATATACCACGATAATATTTAAAAAAGCGGTAGAAACAGGAAACCAGGTACTTTATAAACTTTTTTTCGAAGCCAAGCTGGTTGATATGGAAGCTTTGATAGCTAGCTTATATCCAGAAGCAGTTAATGATCAGATTCGGGACTCCCTATTTTATATTTGCGTTGCCGATGATATGGGTCGAAAAGATTCTATGTTTCTCGATTTGTGTTTTGAAGGGGTTCCAAAATCAGAGTTACCGCATGTCATTCAGTCATTTAAAGAACTTCATATCCCCACTTTAGAAAAAGTAAATGAAGTATTGGCACAAAAAATACTGGTATACCTAGCTAATAAAAAATATCTTGATTTAGAGTCAGAGATTATTTCTGCTCCTGCAGAAAAAAGATGGCAGCGAGCATGCTTATCACAAATTATTGATTGCATGTTGCATCAGCAGGAACTATCTGAACGGCAAGTTAATTTTTTGAAACAATATAATAGGGATGATTTTATTGATTATTTGACAATAGCAATAAATGGTGATGGCCATACGCTCGATGAGATAGCGAATTTGTTGGATAACTCCTCTCTACAAGCAACCCTAGATCAACAACAATGCCAAGACATAAATGCTTTTTTTTATAGAACCCGGCTCAAGCCAAGTATGGATTGTTACCAAAAAAATCTGCTTACTTCTGCGAAAGAAGGCAATTTAGAAAACTTTAAAAAAAATTGGGAACCATTTTTTAGCTTATATCAAACCTATAAACAGAGAATTGAAAGAAAATTAAGTTTTAACAGTGTATGCGATATTTTTAGAAACGCTGTTAAGAGTGGAAACATTCAGATAGTTGACTTAATTTCAAAGCACGAGCTTTTTACCATTGATTTCTATCGCCCTTCTCCAGATAGAGATGAACCGATTAGTGCATTTAATATGCTTGCATTAGCGGCCTTTAATCGAGATAAAGAAATGTTATCATTTCTCTTGGGAAAAGGTGCCAGTCTATGCTTTGCGCCCCAAAAAGAAAAAGGAAATTATTCTTCACCTCTAGCTATCGCTATAGATAAGGGGAACCCCGATATTGTTAATCTTTTATTAAAAAAAGGTATTACAGTTTGGGATGAGAATCAAAATTTTGTTTTATCACCTATTTTTGCAGCGATTGTATCTGATTACCAAAATTCGAAGGAATCTGGTTATTATTTAACTTTATTAGTGAATAAGCTTGAGCTTGATTCTCAGCTTAAAGCTAAGCTGAATAGCAAGTTTATTTCTGATTATATACCTATACTTGGGGAAAATTACTCCAGGGAAATAGTACAATGGACCTATCGTTTTTTGTTAAATAGATCTTATTTCAATCTCGATGCAGAGCTAACAGCAGATTATGATTGTTATCGCGACCCTTTGTTAGAAAGAGTAGTTCGTTTGAATTTAGAAAATACAGGTAAGCAAGTTTCTACGATTCATCGATCCTTTCTTAGCAGTAATAAAAAAACACTTAATAAACTCATTGTTGGGTGGATTAAGGATGATCTATTTTCTCCGCAAGAAATTGACCAGGTTTTAAACCATCCTATTATTTTTAGCTATTTGAATAACTCTGCGCAAGCAGCCATTAGAAATACTTACGAACT
>JBDKHQ010000103.1:0-8142 GCA_039797585.1 Pseudomonadota bacterium
AAACATTACAACGAGGAAAGACCCCATGAAGCTTTAAATAATCAAACACCCCTATACTATTCTCAATCCCTAAACAAAAATTACTCTATTTAAAAACTGGGGTAACTTTGGGTGGTTTACAGCTCCAATTTTTATCCTCTGTAATCGATGAAGAATTTATTTCTTTAACCCTATTTTTTGCAGCGGCCAAAGAAAAATGCGTTGATTTACTATTTTTATAAATACACGTTAACGATGAACTTACCTCATTTAAGGTTTCTTGATAATATATGCTTCCAAGAATTTCTGTCGCTTTAGCAGTATCATTATAAAATTTTTTATTTTGATTATTAAAATCTTTGTATCCCCAAAACGGACGCTCCCCTTCTGTCAGTGGAAAACGCATGGGTTGTTTTGCATCAATTTTCTTATTAATCTCTGTGATATTAGGGCATGTATAGCCCGATACTGCTTGCATAATAGTCGTAAATAATAGACTCAAGGTCGAATAGTTCAGTATTTTCATAAACTTTCCTTTTAAATTTTAATATTCGATATTATTTATCACTTTTATAAATAATAAATCTCTGTTTAGCTAATATATATTTAGGGTTATCCTCCTTGTGCCTCAACGTGTCTTAAGCTGAAATTGACACTTCATTAAATGATCTTCGACAACTGTTTCATTTCCGCAGACATTACCAGGGCAGGTATATCTGCTAACTACCCGCAGAATAGTCATAAAAAACAAACTCCATGTAGAATAACTTAATAATTTCATGATAACTTCCTTGTTCGTATGAGAGAACATTAAAATTTTATTTAAAAAAATAAATATTTTTTAATTTATAATATTTCAAAATTAATTAACAAGGCTATTTTAAAATAATCTAATTTACAAGCAAATTAATGATTTTATTTTGAGATAAACTTATTTAATAAGTTATAAAGATTTTTTATTCTTAATTCAGGAGTAGGTTGCATAAAACTAAAACGCAAATGACTGGGACCGTCTAGCTTATATAAGGTTGGATTTTTTTGAATCAACTGGATAATATCTGCAGGATTAATATTGGGGTTTTGATTAAATTCAATGCGACCCCCTTGAGATCCGGACACTATCTTTTTAATACCTAGTTGTTGTGCGAGTAATTTCAATTCGCTTAGTTGAAATAGGTTTTTCAATGCTTGCGGTAATAAACCAAAGCGATCGATCATTTCGACTTGCAATTGTTCTAATTCTTGAACATTTTTTGCATGGGCAATGCGTTTATACAGTACTAAACGTGTATGTACATCAGGTAAATAATTTTCCGGGATTAGCGCTGAAATTTGCAAATCAATTTCTACCGCATGAATCACTGGTCTTAGTTCGGGCTCTTTACCTGATTTTAGTGCATCAACTGTTTGCTCGAGTAATTCCATATACAGTGAAAACCCTATCGATTGCATATTACCGCTTTGCTGTTCACCTAAAACTTCACCGGCACCTCGAATTTCTAAATCATGCATGGCTAAGGTAAAACCAGCACCGAGATCTTCTAAAGAAGTAAATGCTTCTAGACGCTTCATCGCATCCGCTGTCATAATTTCTTTAGGCGGTGTCATTAAATACGCATAGGCTTGGTGGTGAGAGCGTCCTACACGGCCACGTAATTGGTGGAGTTGCGCTAAACCAAACTTATCCGCTCTATCAATGATAATGGTATTAGCAGACGGAACATCAATTCCGGTTTCGATGATGGTCGTACATACCAGTACATTAAAACGTTGATGATAAAAATCTGCCATCACACGTTCGAGTTGAGTTTCACGTAATTGACCGTGCGCCACCTGAATACGTGCTTCTGGTACTAATTCTTCTAATTCTCTGGCTATCTTTTCAATACTATCGACTTGGTTATGTAAAAAATAAACTTGCCCTCCCCGGAGTAACTCGCGCAAAATGGCTTCGCGAATTAAACCGGTATTACGCATTTGCACAAAGGTTTTGATCGACAAACGTCGCGCTGGTGGCGTGGCAATAATAGATAACTCACGCAAGCCGGATAAGGCCATATTTAAGGTGCGCGGAATTGGCGTCGCGGTTAAACTTAAAATATCTACTTCGGCGCGTAACGCTTTTAAACGCTCTTTTTGTTGTACACCAAAGCGATGCTCTTCATCAATAATCAATAAACCGAGCCGAGGAAATTGTAGTTCTTTGCTTAATAGTTTGTGTGTTCCTATCAAAATATCGATTTTACCCATCTGCAAGCGCTCTAGAATTTTTTTCTGTAATGCAACACTTCGGAAACGTGAAATCATTTCAATTTGCACTGGCCATTCAGCAAAACGATCACTAAAATTTTGATAATGTTGTTGAGCCAATAATGTAGTTGGAACCAGTATGGCTACTTGCTTATTGGATTGCACCGCTAAAAATGCAGCGCGCATGGCAACTTCTGTTTTACCAAAACCAACATCGCCACAAATTAATCTATCCATGGTTCGTTCTGAGGTCATATCCAGAATAACCTGTTGGATAGCTTGTTCTTGATCCTGTGTTTCAGTAAAAGGAAATTGTGCCGTAAATGCTTGATAATCATGCTCAGGCAAGTGAAAAGCATACCCCTTGTGCGCCGCACGATGCGCATAAATATCGAGTAATTCAGCGGCAACATCACGCATTTGCTCAGCAGCTTTGCGTTTTGCTTTTTCCCATTGATCAGAGCCCAATTGATGTAAAGGAGCATGCTCACTATCATTTCCACTGTAACGACTAATTAAATTAAGTGAAGATACCGGAACATATAATTTTGCTTTCGCAGCATACTCGACTATTAAAAATTCATTTTCTTGATCATCTATTTTTAAATGCTGTAAACCTCGATAACGTCCTACTCCATGATCGATATGAACGACCGGGTTACCTTCGGTTAACTCGGCTAAATTTCGAATAATTGTACGTGCATCTAAACCTTTAGTTTTAGTTTGACGTTTTTGTATAATCTGATTGCCAAATAACTGTGCTTCGGTAATTAATGCCAAGGGTGGTTTTTCGAGATAGAAACCTTCTTCTAATGGTGCAACAATAATATGAATACGTTCAGAAGCATGCAGAAATTCTTGCCAAGTTTCACAACGATGAGTATTTATGGAAAATTTATGAAGTAAATCCAATAACACTTCTCTACGACCTGCACTTTCCACACAAAATAAAACCCGAGCTTGTGTATTTTTTAAAAATTCATTTAGAAAAGAATTTAAATGCTCTAGAGGTTGTTCAAGCTTATGATCAACCGTTAAATTTGGAAAACTCTTAACGAGAGTATGATAAGTATCCGGGGACTGCGTAGGCGCTTGCTGCAGCAAAATCCTTGGAAATTCCTTTAATCGGGTAAATAATGCATCGACTTCCACATAAAGTTGTTGGGGGGCCAAAATGGGTCGCTCTACATCATGTCTTAATTGTTCATAACGCTCATTAATTTCTTTCCAAAAATTTTCTGCCGATAGTTGCGCATTATTAACTTGTAAAATTAAAGCTTTTTTAGGTAAATAATCAATCAATAATTGGGTTTGCGGAAAAAATAACGGTAGATAATACTCTATGCCAGCGGGTGCACGCCCCTCGCTCACTGCTTCATACAGAGGACAATTTAAAGGGTTGCCGACAAAATTTTCGCGCCACTGTTGACGAAAAAAATTGATTGCAGATTCTGATAAAGGAAATTCACGTGCCGGAAGTAAATTTATTTTTTCTATTTTTTCTATTGAGCGTTGGGTATCAGGATCGAAATGGCGAATACTATCCACTTCATCGTCAGCAAAATCAATACGAAAAGGCAAGTCGCTACCCATGGGAAAAATATCTAAAATGGACCCGCGTACAGCAAATTCGCCTCGTGTTAAAACTTGAGATACACAGTGATAACCACCCAATTGCAAATTTTTTCGCATATCCTCGATAGATCTTTTTTCACCACAAGTAATACTTAAGCTTGTTGCTTGAATATAACTAAGAGGAGAAATACGTTGCATTAAGGTGGTGATAGGTACCAACAATAATGCCCGCTTGACATGATGTAATTGAGCTAAAGTCGAAAGTCGTTGCGAAATTATATCTTGATGGGGAGAAAAATGATCATAAGGTAATGTTTCCCAGTCAGGAAAATTCATGACTGTTAACTGCGGTGAAAAAAACTTTAATGCGGACTCTAGTCGATTTGCAGTTAGATTATCCGGCGTGATCGCTAAAATTGCAGCTTCGTAGCTTTCAGCGATCTGATTTAACGCTAAGGCAAGGCTATCTTGCTGTAAATTACTTAAACGTAAACGCTGACCTGGCTCAGTTGGAATGGAAAAATTTAAAAATTCAGAAATAGACATAAAGCTTAGTTTATTTTACTTTTTTATGTAGACCAACAACAAGGAAATTGCCGCGGGAGTAATACCAGGAATACGTGATGCTTGTCCCAAATTTAATGGTTTATGTTGAATTAATTTTTCTCTCACTTCATTAGACAGACCTTTAACTAAGTTATAATCTAAAATAAGTGGTAATTTAATATTTTCATAACGTGCTTGTCGTTGAATTTCCACTAATTGTCGATCAATATAACCTTGGTATTTAGCTTGAATCTCTATTTGCTCTACAATAACCGAATCAACGATACCTGGACCCAGACCTTCTACTTTCATTAGATCAGAGTAACTTAATTCTGGCCGGGTCAATAATTCAGAAACCCGATAATCTCGTGTTAAAACTTGGCCTAAATGGATTTCTATAGCCTTACTGCCCGTCGTGTGTGGCTTAATCGAAAGTTTTTTTAAACGTTGTTGCTCTTGTTCTAACGTATAGCGTTTATCATTGACGCTTTGCCAACGAGCTTCATTAATAAGTCCTAATCGATAAGCGGATTCACTCAAACGTAGATCAGCGTTATCTTCACGCAGCAGCAGTCGATATTCAGCCCGGCTGGTAAACATCCGATAAGGTTCGAGCGTACCCTGCGTAATCAAATCATCAATCAATACACCGATATAAGCTTCATCGCGACGAGGACACCACGGTGATTTCTCTTGTGCTTTTAAAGCAGCATTTAAACCGGCAATAAGTCCCTGTGCGGCAGCTTCCTCATATCCGGTTGTTCCATTGATCTGTCCTGCACAAAATAAATTTTCTATTATTCTAGATTCCAAAGACTGAAAGAGATCGCGCGGATCAAAAAAATCATATTCGATTGCATAACCGGGACGTGTAATGTGCGCCTGTTCTAAACCCTTAATACTATGTATTAAGTCGCGTTGAATATCAAAAGGCAAACTTGTCGATATACCATTGGGATACACTTCATGCGTATTAAGTCCCTCAGGTTCAAGAAAAATTTGATGGGATAATTTATCTGCAAAACGCACCACTTTATCTTCTATAGAAGGGCAATACCGTGGACCCACGCCGTCTATCACGCCACTATAAATAGGCGAACGGTCTAAACCCGAACGAATAATCGCATGAGTTTTTTCATTGGTATGAGTAATAAAACAGCTTATTTGCGCAGGATGTTGCTCTATCTTTCCTAGATAAGAAAATACCGGCAAAGGATTATCACTCGGTTGTTCTAATAAAACGGAATAATTAATCGTACGGCCATCTAAACGCGGAGGTGTGCCTGTTTTTAAACGCTTAATGCGCAAAGGCAATTGACGTAATTTTTCTGCTAAGGAATTGGCTGCCGGATCACCTGCACGACCTCCTTGTGCTTGTTGTAAACCTATATGAATTTTACCTGCTAAAAAAGTACCTGCAGTCAATACCACCGCTTTTGCATAGAAACGTAATCCCATTTGTGTTACCACACCAACAATGCGATTAGACTCAAGAATTACATCATCAACACTTTGTTGAAAAATAAATAAATTAGCTTGATTTTCTAAGGTATAACGAATCGCTTGTTTGTACAAATTACGATCCATTTGTGCCCTTGTAGCACGTACCGCAGGACCTTTGCTAGCATTCAGTGTACGCCATTGTATTCCTGCCAGATCCGCTGCATGAGCCATGATTCCACCCAACGCATCAAGCTCTTTTACTAAATGACTTTTTCCTATGCCGCCTATGGATGGATTGCAAGATAATTGCCCTAGGGTTTCAATATTATGGGTTAATAATAAAGTAGACGCGCCTAAACGCGCCGCTGCCAAAGCCGCTTCAGTGCCGGCATGACCTCCACCGACAATAATGACATCGTATTCTGTAGAAAATGGCATAATTTTTAAATTTTTGTTAATTAACTATAGTTTTCTAACGAAACTTAGGGCAATATATCGGTTTTTAATACCGTCTCTCAAGAGGAAATCCAATGATAAGATTACCTGTATTGACTGCCCTGGCTAGCTTACTCATCAGTTCAAACGTCCTGGCTGCACAGAGTACCCCTACAGTTACGGTTAATCAACTTAAAACCACAGCGACTTTTCCAAAAATAGTCAGTAATTCTCCTGTACTAAAGACCACCAAAGGTCAAATAAGCTATAGTATCGGCGCTGATTTGGCAGCAAATTTTAAAGAACAAGGTATCGATGTCGATCCAGTTGCTTTAGAAAAAGGATTGGCCGATGGCTCCCGCGGAAAAACACTATTAACCCAAGCACAAATGGCGGATATTTTGAAAAACTTTCAACAAGAATTGATTAATAAGAAACAAGCTGAATTTAAAGATATTAGTCTTAAAAATAAAGAACAAGGCGATTCTTTTTTAGCAGCTAACAAAACAAAACCGGGTGTTATCACCACTCAAAGTGGAATTCAATATAAAATAATAAGTGCCGGCAGTGGCGAAAGTCCAACCGACACTTCCCTGGTTAAAGTTGAATACACCGGAAGTTATATTAATGGTACTGTTTTTGAGAAATCAAAAGAACCGGTGACTTTTCCTCTGAATAATGTAATTCCTGGTTGGATAGAGGTTTTGAAGATCATGAAACCAGGCGCAACCTATCAAGTGGTAATTCCTCCGCAATTGGCTTATGGTGAACATGGTGTTGATAAAGCAATTGGGCCTAATCAAACACTTGTATTTACTATTCATCTTATTGAAATAAAGAAAAACGCATAAATTTGTTTAATCCATCATAGAGACACTTATATACTATGAGTATAAATAGTCTTCAATATGATGGATTAAAATAAAATAATCCTATTCGTTAACTTGAATGTCCTTGAACTTAAGCTATACTGGATGAGATAAAAATTAATGGAAATATTTTTTTAATATGCTTATTCAAGGAGGCAAATATGAATCCAGAAGAGCTAAAAGGAAAATGGCAGCAAATTAAAGGTAAACTTCGCGAACAATGGGGAAAGTTAACCGATGATGATTGGGAACAATTGCATGGCGATAAAGAAAAATTAGTCGGAAAAATTCAGGAAAGATATGGTATCAGCAAAGAACAAGCGCAAAAAGATCTACATGAATTTTTTAATAAACACAAAGACCATCATTAAATCTTCATTTTAAAACTAATAAATCATTTTAATCATTATCCCACATCACAAATTGATGTGGGGTTAATGTATTTTCTATAGAAAATCTAAACTTTTTTTAACTCATTTCTTTCAGCAACAAAATTGGCTAATTTCACATAATCACTAACATCTAGTTGTTCTGGTCGTAATGTCGGGTTGATCTTTAACTGTGCAAATTCTTCTTCTTGTAACCAATTAGCTAAATTATTACGCAGCATTTTACGCCGATGATTAAATGCATTCCTTACTATTTCTGCAAATAATAAGGAGTCACGTGCTTTATAAGGTAACACTTTATAAGGAATAAGCCGAATCACTGCCGAATCTACCTTGGGAGGCGGTTGGAAAGCGCCTGATTTCACATTAAATAGTTTTTCTACCTGACAGTAATATTGGATCATCACGCTTAAACGACCGTAATTAGCTTGTCCTGGATGTGCGTTTATTCTATCCACTACTTCCTTCTGCAACATAAAATACATATCTTGAATAATACTGGCTTGCTCAAGGCAATGAAACAATAAAGGTGTCGAAATATTGTAAGGAAGATTTCCCACTAAACGCCAAACGTGCTCAGTCTTGCTAAAGCTATGGAAATCAACTTTTAATACGTCACCTTGATAAACAATTAATTCTCCGAGTGGCGCACACTT
>JBDKHQ010000104.1:0-9284 GCA_039797585.1 Pseudomonadota bacterium
GGGCTGCGTGCAGTGGCTACCACCATGACTTGACGGCGTGATGCGTTTCCTGCTTCGCCCGTCAACGCACGCCTATCGCGGGCTCTTCGACCGCACTTCGTGCTCTCCATGTCTCATCGGCAGTAATTAAAACTCTTTTTTGTCCGCGCTCAAACAACTGTACGCCTAAAGCTTGCTCTAATTTCTTTAATTGTATACTCAAGGTCGGTTGACTCACCGAACACGCTTTAGCGGCCTTTCCAAAATGGCGATATTCAGCTAAAGCTAATAAATATTTAAGATCTTTCAGATTCATAATACCTCGAGAGTAAACAAGCTAGAGGGTGTTTACAATTGTGCTAGGCTGAGATAAAAAGCGCTGTTTTTTGAGTATCGTAACGGAGCATACACGTAGTATGTGAGTAACGAAACACAAAAAAACAGCGCTTTTTGGCCAGCATCGTGCAATTGTAAACACCCTCTAATTTTTTATCGCTTTTTTAGCATGGTTAAGAACGGAAAATTAAGTATGATGAGAGTGAGATGCAACTAATTGAATCTCATATTTGACCGGATTTTCTGGACAAGCGTTTATTCCACATTCTAAATATGTAGAAATTCCATTGAGAATGGCTAAAACAAAAACTAAAGCAAAAGAAACATGGGCCAATAATTGCATTCCTTTGGTTTTGGATGGTTTGTTATATACGTATTGAGGAAAAATACTAAAAATAATAGATATATAAATGATAACGCCCACACATAAAAGGAACAGCCAGGTATATAGATGTAAACCAAGTAAAGGCAGACCATAACCGGGATCACCTGGGATTACATGAAGAAAAATTTGACGAACACAAATAGCTGCCGTCAATATTGCCGATAAGAGGGATAAAGTATAATGGGCCGGACGGATCTTAAATTGCACATTGAGCAAAAATCCAAATGCTATTGCTAATACGCCAAGCCGTTGCAGCAGACATAGGGGACAAGGCAACTCGTGATAACGTATTTGTAAAACAAAAGCCACTAACAGCAAAAAAGCCAGGCCTAAAGCATCGATAGCGTTCAGGGCTTTTATAATGTTGGTTACTTTAGAGGGCTGCACAATAATCACCTTTAAAATTGCAGCGATAACTGGTTGCTTATATGATGAATAAACACAAACGTTGTTAGTAACAAAAAGACGATAAATAAACCTATAGCAAGCCTACGCTGTTTGCACCAGGCCAAGAGCACACAAAGACTATAGAAAAAGAATAGTGCTAACATAACTATCTACTATATAAGTGCTTCTAATCTAGCCTAGTTTATAAAAAAAATCTATGCCTGCGTATTCCCTCGCCGTGGGATGATTTGCTCATTTCCATCAAATAGTTCTATTCTTGAATCTATTCTAGGCAGAATGCTTATCTAATATCGATTGTATCCCCGTCCATGCCTTAAGCTTAGGCACAGATTCCACCAAAATTTCATCACTAACAAGCTGTTCGGCTTCATGCAAGTATTTATATAGCATCTGACCGTATTGGCTAGCATCATTAGGCATGCAAATCCAAGTTAAGTTTTCATATTTTTTCTTTGCTGGACCTAGTCCGAGCACTGTTAATATTTTATTCTGATTTAAATAAGCATCGATAATGCACTCCAATTCTTGTTTAGAAACTTGTTTTAACAACGGCTTTTTAGATAGGCGATGAGATAATATGGATTTATCAATTTCGTAATGAGTAATGGATTGTAATTGCTCTAATGAAATAGCACCTAATCTAAGTATTCGCGGAACGTCAAAAGTGACATCAATAATCGTCGATTCAATACCAATAGAACAAGGACCACCATCAAAAATAAGTTCGATCCTATTATCAAATTCCTCTCGCACATGCTCGATTTGAGTAGGACTGAGGTGAGCGGAGCGATTCGCAGAAGGTGCTGCCAATCCACTGCCAAAAGACTTTAAAATAGCTTGTGCAATAGGATGATCCGGCACTCGTAAACCTATTTTATCTTGGCCACCGGTTAAGGCAGCCAACACTGTTTTTTGTTTATGTAAAATAAGCGTCAATGGGCCTGGCCAAAAATGTTGAGCTAATTTTTCAGCTATTGGAGGAATGTCGCAAGCCCATCTATCTATTGAGTGCTCTTTGCCTAATAAAACGCTTAAAGGTTGATTTAAAGGACGTTGTTTTAAAGCAAAAATTTGCTCAATGGCCACTAAATTTCTTGCATCCCCTGCCAAGGCATAGACCGTTTCAGTAGGAAAAACAATCAGTTTTCCCTTTTTTAAAAGCTTAATAGCTTCAGAAAGTTCATCTATAGTAATCATTTAATCATGCTCAATCATTAAGAGGCGCCTTCTAATATCTAATCAGTAGGAAAAAATTATCCGTCATACCATTAAATAGATTATAATGTTTTGCCTTAATTTGAACAAATTGCTTAAAATCGGCATTGCGTGAAGCGCAACGCATTTAAGTTTTTAATAGATCATACTCACAGCAATTGGATTTTTGGCAAGGCGCCGCGAGAATGAAGCAATCCTCATGTATTATAATACATGAGGATTGCGAATTAAGCGGCAACACAGACAAAAATTCAAGTGCGAAGAGTATAAAAAGATTGGATTCGTAAAGGATTTATGAATAAAATAATCTTAAGCTATATCTATAAATTTTTAAAAAGTTCCTCTTTTATCTTTTTCATAGGAATATCCTGCTCATTTTTATCAAACTTAGCATTTGCCAGCTCAAATGCTGATAAGACAAAAAAAAATCCGGAACTTAATATCCCCTATCCTGCTATTAACTATCCTAAAGACACTGCATTACGCAAACTGATTAAACGTGGCGAATATTTAAGTAAAGCTGGTGATTGTATCGCTTGTCACACGGATACTAAACATCAAGGTAAACCCTTTGCCGGTGGTCTGGGAATTTATACCCCGTTTGGGAGCATTTACTCCCCGAATATAACGCCAGATAAAACCACAGGGATAGGGTCATGGAGTGATAAAGATTTTATCCGCGCTATGCATGAAGGTATTGCGCCTAATGGAAGTTATTATTTTCCGGTATTTCCTTTTGCTAGCTTCACCAAGATCAATCACAATGATTTATTAGCAATCAAAGCCTATCTCTTTAGTTTAACTCCGGTTAAAAAAACTAACCAGGCCAATGAAATGATGTGGCCATTTAATTGGCGTTTTTTGCAATTAGGATGGCGAATTTTATTTTTTCGTTCTAGAGAGTATGCAATCGATCAACAGCAAACCGAATCATGGAATCGTGGTGCCTATTTAGTTCAAGGGTTAGGCCATTGCGGCATGTGCCATACCCCTTTAAATTTGTTAGGTGCAGAAAAAAAGAAAAACTATCTAACAGGTGGTTTTATCCAAGGTTATTACGCACCTAACATTAGTGCAAGTGGATTAAAAGACGCCAGCATCAACGATATCCGCGCGGTGTTTACGCAAAATAAAATGTTAAGAAATTCCGGTAACGTCGCGGGCCCTATGGCAGAGGTTAATAGTAACAGTCTTAAGTATTTATCCACTGACGATTTAAATGCGATGGCCATTTATTTAAAAACTGTAAAAAGTAAAATGCCCTATTCAGCTTTCAGTGGACCTATTACGCCCAAAACCGGTCATAAAGTTTATGAGTCTTATTGCGCTGTTTGTCATGCCAGCGGGGCCGCAGGCGCTCCTAAATTGGGTGATACCGCTGAATGGAAAAAACGTCTCAAACAAGGAAAAAATGTCGTTTATGATCGAGCTATTCACGGTTTTAACTCGATGCCACCTAAAGGTACTTGCAACGGCTGCTCAGATGATGCAGTAAAAGCCGCGGTGGATTACCTTATTCTCAATGATCAAGGTGGAACTACTGCAGCCATACCTTTACAAGAAATTCCGCTCAGTCTAGAAGTAGGAAAACAAATTTATCAACAACATTGTGCTGTCTGTCATGATAATGGAAAATTAGGCGCGCCGATTTTGGGAGATAAGACTCGTTGGAAACCCATCATAGCAAAAAATATAGATGTATTATTTGCCCATACCATTTATGGGTATAAAAAAATGCCTGCAAAAGGCGATTGTAAAGATTGTAGTAATTCTGAACTGCAAGCGAGCGTTAAATATATGGTTGAAGAGAGCAAAATCACCGGAAATTATTCGCTATGGTAAAGTTTTAGACTTAGCTTAGCATTTTTAAATTAATTGTATTTTTTTATTAGAGTAATAAAAAAGGATAATGTTGACATGGATCATGTTAAAAGATTTTTTTTAGTTTTTTTTATTAGTCTTAAATTTCTAGTTACTCCCGGATTGGTTTTCGCAGCATGGCAAACCAATATGCCCGTAGGCGTAACGCCTATCAGCCATGCTATTTATCATTTGCATATGTTGGTATTTTGGATCTGCGTAGGAATTGCTATCGTAGTTTTTAGCATCATGATTTATTCATTAATTCGGCATAGAAAATCACGAGGAGTCAATGCCGCTCAATTTCATGAACATTTTGCTTTAGAAATTGCTTGGGCTATCGTACCGTTTATTATCTTAATCGTCATTGCAATTCCTGCCACTAAAACCCTGATCATAATGAATGACAATAGCGATCCTGATCTAACGATAAAAGTTACTGGATATCAATGGCGATGGCGTTACGCCTATTTAGATCAAGGTATCGATTTTTTTAGCAACCTCTCTACGCCTGCGGAAGAATTACAAAATCAAGCGAAAAAAAATAAATGGTATTTATTAGAAGTCGATCATCCACTCGTCGTACCTATTCATAAAAAAATCAGATTTTTATTTACTTCAAATGACGTTATACATTCATGGTGGGTACCAACTTTGGGCATTAAGCGCGATACTATTCCAGGATTTATTAATGAAGCCTGGGCAAAAATAGATTCTGAGGGCACCTATCGCGGTCAATGCGCTGAATTGTGTGGAACAAATCATGCGTTTATGCCTATCGTTGTAAAAGCAGTCAGTGATACAGAGTTTAACCTATGGGCCAAACAACAATCAGGAGAACTTCTTCATGGAACACGCACTTGATATGGAACATTCGGTCCCACAAGGTTTTTTAGCATTCATTAAGCGTTGGTTGTTCACAACCAATCATAAAGAAATTGGAACATTGTATCTCCTTTTTAGTCTACTCATGTTTTTTATCGGCGGCATCTTTGCTTTATTGATCCGCGCAGAGTTATTTCAACCGGGTGCGCGTTTGCTTAATCCAGAATTTTTTAATCAAATGACAACATTACATGGATTAGTGATGTTATTCCTTGCCATCATGCCGGCCTTTTCCGGTTTTGCGAACTGGATGATCCCATTAATGGTAGGCGCGCCTGATATGGCCATGCCGCGTATGAATAATTGGGCATTTTGGATCTTGCCAGTTGCGGCAATTTTACTTTTTAGTACCTTATTTATGGATGGTTCGGCACCTAATTTTGGTTGGACTATGTATGCCCCCTTATCAACCACCTACGGACCGGCTAGTACCGATTATTTAATTCTTGCGATCCATTTAATGGGACTTTCTTCACTAATGGGCGCTATCAATATTATTGTCACGATACTGAATCTTCGTACTCCGGGTATGACGATGATGAAAATGCCGATATTTTGTTGGAGTTGGTTCGTGACGGCTTTTTTACTTATCGGTGTAATGCCCGTTTTAGCGGCTGCGGTGACCATGATGCTCATGGATAGACATTTTGCCACAAGTTTTTTTAGTGCCGCTGGCGGAGGTGATCCATTACTCTATCAACATCTATTTTGGTTTTTCGGTCATCCTGAAGTTTATATTATCATTCTTCCCGCTTTTGGTATTATCTCGCAAATTATTCCGACGTTTAGCCGTAAAAAGCTTTTCGGTTATCGGTTTATGGTGTATGCATTATTGGCTATTGCATTCCTATCTTTTATTGTTTGGGTACATCATATGTTTGTAACTGGCGTACCTCTAGCCGCTGAGTTATTTTTTATGTACACCACTATGCTGATTGCTGTTCCAACAGGGGTGAAAGTTTTTAACTGGGTAACCACCATGTATCGCGGCGCAATAAGCTTTGAAACCCCGATGTTATTTGCTTTAGCATTTGTTATTTTATTCACCATCGGTGGTTTTTCGGGTGTTATGTTATCCATGGTGCCCGCTGATTTTCAATATCAAGATACCTACTTTGTGGTTGCACACTTCCATTATGTTTTAGTACCGGGGGCTTTATTTGGCGCTATTGCGGGAGCTTATTATTGGTTACCCAAAATGACTGGTGTGATGTACAACGAACGTTTAGGTCAATGTCACTTCTGGTTATCTGTCATCGGCGTGAATCTGACTTTTTTCCCGATGCACTTTTTAGGTCTCGCGGGAATGCCAAGGCGAGTGGCAGATTATTCATTACAATTTGCAAATTTTAATGCAATTGCCAGTATAGGTGCTTTTATTTTTGGTTTTGCACAATTATTTTTCCTGTATATTATTATTCAAGCTATGCGCGGAAAAGGAAAAAAAGCGACTTCTCAGGTTTGGGAAGGCGCTGAAGGTTTAGAATGGACATTAAGTTCACCTCCTCCTTTACACAGTTTTACTACACCGCCCAAATTTGAGTAATATACTCTTCGCACTTAGATTTTTGGCTGTGAGTATACAAAAGCATGACAGTTAGAATAGCGAAATTATCAAATAAAAAAGTCTTAATTTTGCTCTGTTTTACGACGTTAAGTATGTTCGGCTTTGGATTTGCCATGATTCCGCTTTATAACGTGCTTTGTAAAAATTTAGGTATTAATGGAAAGACCGATCAAAATGCCTATATAACTTCGAATGAAATTGATTTATCGCGTAGTATTCGTGTGGAATTTATGACCAACAACAACAACTATCTTCCCTGGGATTTTTACCCTAGACTTCGGCATATACAATTACATCCAGGGGAAAATATTTTGATTTACTTTGCAGCTAAAAATAATTCGAGCCGACCCATGACCGTACAAGCCATTCCCAGCGTTTCTCCGGGATTAGCCGCACGTTTTTTAAAAAAAACCGAATGCTTTTGCTTTACTCAGCAAACATTTAATCCAGGTCAACAACGAGACATGCCGGTTTTATTTCATATTGATCAGCATTTACCCAGAGAGATTAATACGATTACTTTAGCCTATACCTTATTTGATACAACGGGTTTAAAACTACGCAAATTAGCAACCCAATCTTTAGCACATATTCCAGATTGAAGGTCAAATAAAAGTATCTGTTGTAGGCATCATCAACCTTTGTTAAGGTGATTATTAAAGTTTATGTCTTTATTCATAAGATGAAATGTCCATTATTCTTAAAGCCTAATCCATGAATTATTTTAACTTAGCAAAATTCAATATTTTATTAACTCTTATCTTTTTGTTTTTACTACAAGGATTTAATCCAGTTTTTTCTGCGTCGTTAGCCCATCAAACGGAGCAAAATCGGCTTATTATTACTTTGGACCCAGCTGATCGTTGTAATTATAACCAACGCATAAAATCGATAGTCTTGCATTACACCGTTATAGGCGAAGATGATTCTCGGACTGTACTCAAGCAGGGTGGCGTGAGCTCACATTATTTGATCCCTAAAGAAGCTAAATCTAATGGCACTGATCTGTGGCAGTTTGTTGCAATGAAAGATCGTGCCTGGCATGCGGGAAAAAGTTATTGGCAAACGCGAACTAATCTCGATGACACATCAATAGGTATAGAAATTGTTAACTATGGATATGGGCTAGTACAAGCATCAGGTAAAATATTATGGCCTTACCAAGTAGAAAACAAAATTAAATATCTGCTTATTCAGGAAACAAAAAAGGATAAAAACTTTTATCATTTGTTGATTAAAAAAAACCTACTCAATGCATTCCTTGAGAATATCATGCGTGGTTTGGTTCCTCCACGCGACGACTTAATTTATAATAAATATGTACTGAAAAAATATATTCAAAAATATACTACAATAGTTGATAATTTACGGGAAAAAAATGATCCTTTTTTGAATATTAAAATAAATGATCTTTATAATTTGCAGCAACAAGGTAAATTAGTTTGGGATGACTACACTCCTCATCAGCGTAAAACACTCGTACTTTTACTTAAAAAATTAACTAAAGAACTAGAAATAAAAGATAAAAATAATAACATTTGTGCACAAATTGAACCAACTGCTATTGTCGGTCATTCAGATATTGCTCCCAGTAGAAAATCAGATCCAGGTCCACGATTTCCATGGAAATATTTAGCTGAGCACGGTATAGGTGCTTGGCCTGATGAGCAAGCTGTTAATACTATTCTAAAAGAATTATCAAAAGACAAAAAAATTAACCTCGCTAGTTTGCAAGATAATTTACGTCTATATGGATACAACATCCAAACCACCAAAATATTAGATCAACAAAGTAAAGATATCATTCGTGCCTTCCAATGGCATTTTGAGCCAGACAACGCTTCCGGAATTCCCAGTTTAAGAACAGTTGCTTTATTAGACGCGTTAATTAAAAAATACCATCCAGAAGAATATCAACAAATTATTCATCTGCAACAGATGAGTTTAATTACCGAGTTTAAAAATATCTTTAATACTGGCTTGATGGATATTAAAAAACAATTTTTAATTTTAAATAAAGAATTAAGCATTGAAGAGAAAAAAATAGATTTATTTTTCTAATGGAATAAACTCAACTAGATCACGTTAAAGGACAAACGCGGATGAAAAAAAAAGACTCTTCTTATTATGTTCCAGAACAAAGTGCTTGGCCCATTATTGGTGCACTAGCATTGTTATTTTTAGCGTTCGGTTCACTTAACACAGAAAAACTCTGGGGACTTATTGCATTTATAGTCGGCGTAGCTGGATTAATGTTTATGCTGACCGGCTGGCTATGGAATGTTACACAAGAAAGTAATGCTGGATTATACAATCAACAAATGGATAAAACCTTTCGCTGGGGTATGTGTTGGTTTTTAATTTCTGAACTATTTTTATTTGGTTTATTAATCGGTTCTATTATTCACGTACGATTTTCCATTACACCATGGCTAGCAGGACAAAGTGGCGATGCATCCCAGTTAACCCATTATTTACTATGGCCAGATTTTGTTAAGCATTGGCCTTTAATCAAACCTCCTGCTTCAACAGTTGCCGCCACTACACCGAACTTAGCCTCTATGCGTCAGATTCCGCTTATTAATTTAATTATTTTACTGTCTAGTGCCTTGCTTTTGACAGATTCACTCTTTCATTTAAAAAAAATGC
>JBDKHQ010000105.1:0-27992 GCA_039797585.1 Pseudomonadota bacterium
GTTTAAGTTACGCAAAGTAAACATTTACTTTGCTTTTAAATAATACTAATTTTTCTAATAAAATTACTTCCTGGATACTAGTTGGTAAAATCATAGCTAATTCCGATTTAAGTTTGTTGAAATCAGATTCATCATTGGCTATATATTTATTAACAGAACTGGTAATTATTAGAATTTTTTCAGGTGAAAAAGAATTAAAGTTATTTAGAATAAGATCTAAATAATATTCTATTAAATACTTGTTTTGGCTATTCTGTCCATTTTTAAAATAAAAACAAATGCAGTTTATTATACTGACTAAATGTGCACTATTGGCCTGCATTATTTCAGGCTGAACTTGCTTAATCCAAATTTCTATAAGTGTTAATGTCTTAGAAGAAAAATCTAGATCTTTTTCATTGGAAATAAATTCATTGATCTGTTTAATTTTATTGTCAATAAATTTAAAATTATAGTTTATTTCTGCAGAAACGATTGTCATTCAAGTTCTCATTATTTATTTATTATTATAATTTATTTGGCTCGATTCCTATCTTACACCAACTCCATTAAACGAAAAAAATTAACTAGCTAAAATCGAGCTCAGAGTATGAAGAGATTGGCAGGGAGTCCCAGCGTCAGGAGGTGGGGAATTAAAAGCCTTAAAAAATCTTGATGTGTTTGCGCTTGAAAAGTTTATTTTTTCATCAAAAAGTGCGTCAATGTTCTGTTCTAAAGCTTCTAATTGCCCCAATTGATCACCTATAAATTTTTTAAAATCATCTAGATTATGAACAACCACTTCGCTTTGGTACGGCAAAAAGACTTTTGACAGGGCTATTACTTTTTCAAGCAGCTCGTCACTGCTATTATTTAACAACTTGGTTTTTAATTCATCAGTTTGAGTAATAACCTCAGGTATACAAAATTGTTCCGCCCAAGTACGGGCAAAAACAATTTTATTCTTCCATGGCCAACGTACAATGCCGTAGGATAACAATGACCAAAAGCTTCGCCCTAGAATAAAATTATTAATGTCAGCGTAAACTGCGCGATTTCCTAACAGAGATTTAATTTTTTTAATCGTATAATCACTATTAAAATATCCCCGATAAAATATCTGATCAAATAAACTGGGTTTGGCTAGCTCAGATTTAGCAAACCAACAATCCTTTTCTTTTAAGGTAGTATTGATTTTTTCAAATTCCTCAAGAATTTGCTGAATCAATCGAGTAAATTTTTCGTTGATAGCGCCGCTAAAATTATCTACTGATTCTAAACATTGATTTAAATCAAATTGACTAGTTTCTATTTGATTGAGTGGATTATAGTAATTTTCGTCAACATTAAAAATAAGTATTAAATTCCAAGTATTCAATTTTTCTTTGATAGGTAAAAGCTTTGCTTTAGCTTGATTTAATGAATTGCTCAGATTCATGTCGTTTTGTACATTCTCTTCTTGATATGAAGTTTCATAATTTTTTTTAAGTATACCCGTTAATCGATCTGCGCTAGTTTCAGCAAATTCTTGTAAATTTTCTTTAGTATCTGATGCTATGGCTTTTACATTTGCAAAAATTTCAAAAGCCTTATTACTAATTTCTGCTAACCTTCCCTTCAAATGATCATGCGCTAAGCGGTCATTCGTACTGAGATTATTTTTTAATATTTCATTAAAATGATATTGGGCTTCAACAAACCTAGCCTGAATTTTTTCGTTATTAAGGTGCATCGGAAAGTAATTAGTTATATCAAGTTCCTGTGTATTGTTCCACACAGTATTTTTTTTATGATTTGGCAAATAATGCCTTATGGGGTCATTGATTATCTGTTCTGATATTTTTTCTTTGAAATCTAATTCAAATTTTTTTAAATTATCATTCAGGCTTTTTTGATTAAATATTTTTTTGAAAACAGTATACGCCTTGTTCATCATTGCTAGCTCATTATAGGCTTCGAGAGCCCGGTAAACTAAACCTATAACTTGATTTAAGTCACCGGCTTCCAGACTGCTGACATTATTTAGGCATTTAGTAATAAATATAATATTAAACTGCATCAATGGTGAGTTATTCTGATTTTTTATGATTTCTAAAAGAATATTTAACAGATTTTGAAAAAGTATTTTTTTATTTAATTCACGGATTATCCCATAAAAACATTTTTTGATATCTTCTTCATTCGCATCACTTCCTAAATTGCTTATATACTGTAAATCTGCTTCACTAGGAAGATAATTCCGCTCATTAACAAACAATTTTAGTAAATCAAACACGCCTATGAATTCTTTATTAAAACTTGGGTCTTCTATAGTTTTGTGTAACAATTTTATACTTAAATCAAAGTACTTTAACTTGAGGTTAAAGTTAATAATCTTTAAAATCTCAAAAATAAAAAGTTTAATTTCGTTGTAGCTATTTTTCTCTTCTATATTTTCATTTCCAAGTCTTTCAGCATATAGAATAGCTAATTTCAATCTTAGAGTATTAAGCTTTGGCAATATGACGTATGACTCTTCATTTGGAATAAGATTATCAGGAAGATCTTTCTCAATTTGCTGATAACCTTTTAATTTTTTTTCAAATCGCTGTAAGGAGTTAATAACGACTTGTTTTGGCAAACTACTTAAAAAATTATCCAGGTTTGATTCATGATTAAACTGACTTAACAATTGAGTTTGTAAAGTAGAAATTTTTATATTATTTATTTCTTGCTTTATTAAAGCTCTCTTATCATAAATTTCTTCATTCATATTTTCTCCAAAAATTATTTTTTGAGTTTAATTTTATTTTCAAGAACTTTACAACAGATTACATGCAACGAGTAGGTCTAGGCAATCCAGCTAACTTACTTGCTTGCTTAAGTATACCTTTTGGAAATAGATTATTGAGATAGACGCTACAGGCTTTTTCAGAGCCTAGCTGTACTGCTAATTGATTAACTAAAATTCTGATCGGTGGAGTTTTATGGTATTGCTGGTAGAAATTACGCAAAAAATAGATAACATGCCAGTGATCTTTAATGAGCGTTAATGCCTCATCTTTGGCAATTTTAGTGGCTACTTCCTCATGCCAATCAGCACAGTGGACCAAATATCCAAATTGATCGGTTAAAATTTTCTCGCCATTAATTATTAAACCAGCCATGTATCACCTGCTGCTAAGACAATGCAACAAAATATACTCTTCGCACATGACATTGACAGTGTTGCCGCTCAACTCGCAATCCTCATGTATGAACTCCTTTAAAGGATAGTTGAGAAGCTTTTTCTAATCCAGCCAGATAGAACAAGGATTAAGTTAAGCGTAGGAAAAAACCCAGCCAACTCTATTAGCAAGTGTATACTCTTCGCACTTGAATTTTTATCTAAGCGACCTAGTTTTTAATCAGGTCGTTTTGAAATAAATTAATCTCGGTTGCCGCTGAATGCACCTAATAAGTTTAACAAACTTAAAAAGATGTTATAAAGCGATACATAAAGAGTAACGGTAGCCATGATGTAGTTAGTTTCGCCACCGTGAATAATTTGGCTGGTCTGTAACAAAATTATTCCTGATGATAATAGTATGAACACCGCCGATAAGGTGAGCATTAAAGCAGGTATATGAAAGAATAATGTCCCGATGCTAGCCAGAAAAGCGACGATCATACCTACAATCAAAAAACTTGTCATGAAACTAAAATCTTTTTTGGTGGTTAAAGCATAGGCAGATAAAGAAAAAAAGATAAGACCTGTAGCGCCCAATGACATCATGATTAATTCATGCCCATTGGTAAATCCATGGATATAATGATTTAAAATCGGACCTAGCGTATATCCCATAAATCCAGTCAAACTAAACACAGAAAACAAACCCCAAGCACTATTTCGAGTAAAATTGGTTAAAAATAACAGGCCAAAATACCCAATTAGCGTAACAAAGGGATTTAAGGGCGGGGCATTAGTCAACATTGCGATGCCGGCGGTTATTGCACTAAAAATCAGTGTTAACCCTAGCAGGATATAAGTTTGACGTAATACCGTATTGGTGGCCAAAACGGATTCTAGGCCTGTATTAAAACGTATTTGACTAGAAGTCATATCACTTCCCTCATAAGACTAAAAATTTATCTATTCTACCATAAGCAATTTTCTGCTAAAAGACGATGAAGGTTCAATTCAGAGTATATTTTCATTCCCATAAAGGGTATTTTTCCAAAATTATCGGCATTTTAAAAAAAATGTGGGCTAGAGCGGAGAATGCGGGGGTATAATCTGAAACATAAAACTTCTTTTTTGGAGAGTTAGATGAAGCCGCCAACAGCTTGCGTTCTTTAAGTATGTTTCTTACCACTTCAGCAACAATGTCAGTTGAATCGATAATAACGGTAGCATCGCCGTAAAATTGATTGATTTGCTGTTTAATTAGTGGATAGTGCGTACATCCTAGCACTAAGGCATCAAGGTTATGAAGCGAAGACTCGTTCAGATAAGACTGAATAGCATCACTCATAATAGTTTGGTCTTTGAAACCTTCCTCAATTAATGGCACCAGCAAAGGCGTTGCCAGTGTATTTAATCGAATATTAATACCCAGTTCATCTAATTTTTTTCTATAAATATTTGAATTAATGGTTTGTTTAGTACCAATTAAACCTATCGTTTTGTCGATGTAATTTTTGGCTAAATATTCGATCATCGGATCAATCACATCAACCACAATCGACTTGCGACCTACATACTCTTTAACGAGCTCATAGGCAACTGCTGAAGCTGAATTACAAGCAATCAATATAAGTTTGCAATCTTGCTTAAGCAACATATCACAGATTTTAATGGAATATGCTTGTATGGCTGCGGCAGATTTATCCCCCCAAGGTGCATGGGCTGTATCGCCAAAATAGATGATAGACTCATCAGGTAACAATCTGGTGACAGCATGAGCGACAGTTAAGCCACCAATACCACTATCAAATATGCCGATAGGTTGTGAATAATTAGAAGACATAGTGATACTTTAATGGATTATTAAGGTAATACCTAATATAAAAAGGAATAAAGCAAAAAACTTTCGCAAAATATTCCCTGCAATGCGCTTGCCCAATCCTGTACCTATAGGAACAAAAAGCACACTCCCTATCGATATTCCTAATACAGCGGGCCAATAGACAAACCCAACGCTACCGGAGGGAAGATTATGAACATGTAAACCGGTTAACGTGAAGGTTATTGCACCTAAAATTGCTAATAACAATACACATGCTGAAGATGTGGCGATAGCATGATGTGTAGACAATCCCAAACGTAAAAAAACCGGAACTGAAATAGCTCCCCCTCCAAGACCCAAGATTCCTGAAATAATACCAATAAAAAAACCTATGGACCATTTCTTGAAAGTATTTAAGACAATGATTTCTTTTTTAATAGTTGGACTTCTATGAAAATAAAGTTTGAATGCAACAGAAAAAAGAAATAAGCTAAATAATAATTTTAACGTTTGTGTCGATAATAATAAGGCTAACAAAGCGCCTGTTATTATGCCCACAATCATTCCTGGAACTAACTGCCGAAATAACAACCAATTAATAGAAAAACTACGCTGCTGATGATAAACAGCTATAAGCGAAGTAAAAATAATCGATGTCAATGCTGTACTGGTTGCCATATGCATTTGCAAATGTTCTGGAATATTTGCATGTGAAAAAATGGCAAGCAAGCCAGGGACTAAAACTGTTCCACCACCTATACCTAGTAGTCCTGCTAAAAATCCAGCTAACAATCCTATCGCTACATATAATATAAAGAACATTTAATGGCCAAAATAGTGAGTGAATTTACTTTGAAAAAGTGAGTCAATGGAATTATTAATTTAGCAAACTAAAGATTGTTCACAAGGATATTTTTTTTCTCCTTGCTCAACTTGCAAAGTAATATGTTGGATATGAAATTCCTTAGCCAAATATCGATTAATTTTTAAATATTCCTCATCTGATAAGCCACCCTCGGGCATAATCAAATGCGCAGTCAATGCGGTTTCCTGCGTACTTAACCCCCAAATATGCAAGTCATGAATCTCTTGAACTCCAGGTAATTCTTTTAAATAATTATAGACTGCTTTCTGATTTACTCCATAAGGCACTGCTCCTAATATAAGTTCTACCGAACGACGTAATAAATTCCAACTACCCCCTGTGATAATAGCAACTATTAACAATCCTACTATCGGATCCACCCATAACCATCCGATAAAATAAACGACAGCACCCGCCAATACAACACCTAAAGCAATCAGCGCATCATAAGCTAAATGTAAAAAAGCCCCTTTAATATTAAGGTCAGTTTTACCTTGCCTCATAAATAATAAAGCCGTTCCCCCGTTAATTAACATCCCTATAAAGGCAACAATCATCACAATAATTTCATTAATTTCTTTTGGGTGATAAAGTCGATTAATAGATTCATAAACGATTAAAGCTGATGTTAAAACAAGTAATAGCGCATTGGCTAATGCCGCTAGAATAGTTAATTTTTTATAACCATAACTGTAACGTTGCGTCGCGCGACGTTTGACTAAAACGCTCGCTCCCCAAGACATCAACAACCCTAAAACATCTCCAAAATTATGAACGGCATCTGACAATAAGCTAACCGAATGTGCAATAAACCCATAAACGACCTCTGTTAATAAAAACCCTGAATTTAACAAAATTGCAATCGCAAAACTTACATTTAAAGTAACAAAAGCAGTATGGTGATGGTGGGTATGCGACATAAGATTTAGCCTTTAACGATATCGATATTTTTATCGGTCGGCATAATAAAATGGAATGTCTGTGATGGCAGATGAGGATTTAATTCAACTTGCGAAAAATTAATCACTGTTTGTTGATCTAACTTATCGGTCAAACGCATCTCCCGTAAGCGATTTTTTTCAAAAATCAAAGTAATTGATTGAAATAATGCGTTTTTATTCTTTGGAAATAAAGTAAAACCTTGGACATCCATTAAAGGGTGGATAACAAACTGCTGTGTTAAATTTTTAGGGGAATCACTTAATAAGGCTGCGGGTGAATCTGAATCGGCAGTTTTTTGTGTTTGAATGGTAATTTGTTGCAAATCGATATCATAAAACCAAATACGCTGACCGTCTGCGATTAATAATTGCCTATTAGGTTGCGTAACTTCCCAGCGGAATCGACCAGGGCGTTGTATGGCCATCCTGCCACTCAGTTGCTGTAGAATTTGACCTTTAGAATTCATAACCGTTTGTGTAAAATTAGACCTAGAGCTTTGTAAATTATTTAATAATTGGCTTAGTTGATCTTCCGCTAGTACCTGGTTAGCGGTTAATAAAAACAAAAGGCCTAAAAAAATAAGTTTGTATGGATTTAAAAATTTCATAAGCAAAAATACTAAAAATAGATAGGGAAATTTATTAGACCATTATATCTCTGATGCTGGGGCATAGCAGGAAGAATTTTCTATTTTGATTAAATTAGACCAAGCTATGCAAATATTGGCATCTAAAGTATCTAGCCTCTGGTAACGAACAAAACAAAAAAAAGGCACATCCATGGATTGCTTTAAATATAAGCCATTTTCTTCATGGAATAACATATCAGGATCAATTTGATTACATATACAGGCTGCAATCGGAATATTTCTTTTTCTCAAGATTTCATAAGTTAAAAGTGCGTGATTCAAACAACCTAAACGCAGACCCACGACAAGGATAACGGGCAAATTTAAGGCTTGCAATAGATCAATCATCGTTTCAGTTTTATTTAAAGGAACAGCGGCCCCTCCTAGCCCTTCAATAACGCGATAATCCGCTTCATAATTTAGAAAAGGATGGATTGATTGCATAATCTTAGCAAGACTTAATTGGCATCCTTGTTGCTCCGCTGCAATATGTGGTGCTGTTGCTAGGCTAAAACAAAAGGGGTTAACCTGCTCATAAGGAAGATAAATGGTCGCGGCTTTTTGCAAAGCAATTGCATCAGAATTTCGTAATCCTGCTTTGCTTGGTTGCGCTCCGCTGGAAATCGGTTTTAAACCGATAGTAGAATAACCATTAGCTTTTAAAAAAGATAATAAATTAACAGCTATCGTCGTTTTGCCGACATTAGTGTCTGTCCCTAAAATAAAAAAGCCTTTATTTTGCATCATTTATATTTATTTAATTGAAGCTATTTTTACTTTGATTATAATATAGAAAATTTAGTAAGTATTATCCGCGAATTATGCTACTTAAAGGTATTTTGATCTCACTGAAATCATTTTGGTTTTTAGGTTTTTTTTTTGCTGCCCATGCATGCCCATAAATAATTTCCCATGTTGCTGGCAATTTCCCTTCTGGACTACGAAAACATTCGTAGGCTTGAATCAATTTCTTTAACGTTCCTTTAGAAGTTAAACCTCGTTGACGATCCCTGGTAATATTTTGTACGCCTAATTTTTTTAATTCCTTCATCAAATCTAAGGCTTCTTTGTACAATAAAGTAAAATATTCAACATCCATCACAGGATCGACGAAAGGCGTTTGCAGTAAGTTATCACCTAAGTCATGCATATCAACAAATAGATGCACATGCGGTTGATCATCGATAGTTCTCCAACAATATCGCAATTCTTGCAATGTGTCAGGTCCCACCATGGAAAAAAGTAGCAAACCCTCGGGTTTTAATATTCGACGAATTTCTTTGAGGCTCTTAGTGAAGTCGTTACTCCAATGCAACATCAAATTGGAATAAACTAATTCGAAGCTATGATCACTAAAAGGCAAATTCTCAGCACATCCATTTACCCAATGGATATCTGTAAGTTGATATTCTTTTTCTTTAGCCTGAGCTTGAGTCAGCATTCCATTCGATTTATCTAAACCTATAATTTTAGCCGCTGGGTATAATTTTTTTAAAAAAGCCTCGCAATAACCTGTACCACAACCAAGATCCAATATAGTTTGCGGTTGACAGCGAATTCCTTGTAAACGTTCTAATAAAGATTCTCCCACCCGTTGTTGTAATACGGCAACTGGATCATAAGTGTTTGCCGCTTTGTTAAAACGATGGGCAATTTGTGTTTCATCTAATTGTATTATCATTTATTTGTATCAATTTTAGCCCCGTGGCTATTTGTTCTAATAATCTATCAATTTCATTTTCTGAGTGTAATGCACTCAAGCTAATTCGTAGCCGCGAGGTATTTTCAGGAACGGTCGGAGGTCGAATAGCGCTGACCAGAAAGCCATTTTGCAATAAATAAGCTGAAAGTGCCATGGTTTGCTCAGTATTCTTCACTAAAATCGGTTGAATAGGGGTCTGGGAAGCCAAGATCGGTAAATCTAATTGTTGCGCCATCTGTTTAAAATACGTAATTAAACTCTGTAATTTTTCTCTACGCCAGCTTTCTGTTTGAAATAATAATAAACTGGTATGTGCGGCTTTAGCTAGAGCCGCTGGCAAAGCCGTGGTATACATATAGGGGCGCGCGAATTGAATCAGGTTCTCGATGATGACCTCACTCGAGGCCGCAAAACCGCCAAAACATCCAAAAGCCTTACCGAAACCGCCCGATAAAATATCTGGTTTACATCCAAAATGCTCGCAAATACCTACCCCATTTTTTCCTAATACTCCTATGCCATGCGCATCATCCACTAACAAAGTGGATGAAAATTTGCGGGTGATTTCGACTAATGAGGGTAATAGTGCTATATCACCATCCATACTGAATACACCGTCAGTCATGATAAATTTTTGTCTAGAAATAGACTGCATTAAATGCTTCTCTAGACTGGCAAGGTTATTATGAGGAAAACGTTTAAATGGGGCACCCGTTAATTTTGCCCCATCGATTAAAGAAGCATGGCTTAGTTTGTCAGCAAATACCGCAGATCTTCTTTGCAATAAACTCCCTAAAATACCCAAATTAGCCATATATCCTGTAGAGAATACCAATACTTTAGGAAAATTAAGAAATTCAGCTAAGGCAAGCTCGAGCTCATGGTGAAATCGATTATAAGCACCAAGAAAATGTGAAGACCCACTACCAACCCCATAGTCATCAGCTGCTTGTTTAAAAGATTTTATAACCGCGGGGTGTTTGGCTAGACCTAAATAATCATTGGAAGAAAAAGAACAAAAATTTTTATCATTATAACATCGTTGCATACCGGCCAAATTTTGCAAGACTTTACGTTCTCTAAAGTGACCTTTTTTTTTATGTTGAATCAATACCTCTTCGAAAGTTAATGACATGCATTCAGGTCGGTATCGAATAATACAGCTGCCAGGCCCAATTTTTTTAATAAAGCATTATCCTGTTCAGGAGAGATATTATCTGTCGTTAATAATTTTTCTCCATAATGTAAGGAATTAGCACCCGCAAAAAAACATAGCGCTTGTGCTTCCTCACTCAAGCTATCACGTCCAGCAGATAAACGAATCATGCTCAGCGGTAACATAATTCGCGCTACAGCAACTACACGCGTAAATTCAAAAGAATCAACTGGAGGCTTATCGGCTAATGGTGTCCCCGGGATAGGAATTAATTTATTCAACGTCACACTTCTAGGATGCTCGGGTAGATTAGCCAGTTGTCGTAACAGACCCGCTCGATCCTCTTGCGTCTCTCCCATGCCAATAATCCCACCACAGCAAACTTTTATACCTGCTGCTCGAACACAGGCTAAAGTTTCCAAACGCTCTTGATAAGTTCGGGTTGAAATAATAGTCTGATAATATTCTGGTGATGTATCTAAATTATGGTTGTAATAATCTAAGCCCGCATCCGATAATTGCAAAGCTTGTTCTTGGGTGAGCATGCCTAATGTAGCACACGCCTCCAAATTCAATGCTTTGATTACTGATACCATTTCTAATATGTTAGCGAACTCTTTTTTAGGAGGGCTACGCCACGCAGCCGCGATACAAAATCGACCTGCACCTTTATCTTTTGCCTTTTTAGCAGCGGTTTTAACTTGTTCCAAAGTCATTAAAGGTTCTTTTTTTAGCCCAGTGTTGTAATGACCACTCTGCGGACAATACGAACAATCTTCTGGACATAAACCCGTTTTTACATTAAGTAAACTACTAATCTGAACTGCATTAGCTTGAAAAGATTGGCGATGAACAGTATGTGCGCGATAAATTAAATCATTAAAAGGATATTGGAAAAGCACATGAATTTGTTCAAGTGTCCAATCATGACGGATTTCAGGACTCGGCATAATAATTTCTTAAAATCACAAAATTGCCAACATAAAATGAATAGCATGCATTGTCAACTTCCTAAATAAGGAGCTAGAGGCTGTAAAATGGAAGCCTGATCTCCGTTGCTAGCACACTAAAAATTACTATTAACAGCAAAAAAATCCAACTGAAACTGTTTTTAACGGTAAATATCACCGGATCATCGTAGATTTTCCCTTCCTGCGCAAACTGCCACATGTGATTGAGCCAAATGAATAGACAGGGACAAATTAACCATAATAACAAAGGAGTTCCATAAAATAATTGTGCTTTTGCGGAATAAATGTAAAAAATAAAGACCAAAATTGATAAATAACCACTAATATATCCTAATAAGGCCAACTTAATTTTATCTTTTATTTGATAATCTCGTCCTAAAATAGCGAATTTATTTTCTGTTTGTATCGCAGTCAGTTCAGCATAACGCTTTAGTAAAGCCAAACTAAAAAACAGACATAAAACGAAAAAAATCAACCAAAATGAAAATCCATTTTTAATCAACGTCATTCCTGCAAATACACGCATTGAATATAAAATGGCGAGTAAAATAGCATCTAGCCATTTTATTTGTTTAATAAAAAATGTATAGAGCAAGGTTATACCATAATACGCCATCGCAATTATTAAGAAATTTAAAGGTAATAATATTGTAAGACTTAAAGCAGTTATGGCTAATAATGGCGCAAATGTATATCCGATTTTTAGTGATAACTCCCCTGAAGCAAAAGGTCTATTTTGTTTTTTAACGTGCTGTTTATCGTTTTTTAAATCAACCAAATCATTGATTAAATAGGCGCTTGAAGCTAATAAACAAAAAACAAAAAAACCCAAAAAACTATTTTTTATGGCAATGATATTAAAATATTGATGCCCAACAAAAAGAGGTACAAATAATAAAAGATTTTTTATGGCATGATAAGGCCTTACCGCTTTAAAACAGAGTTTTATCTTCGTTTTATTCTTTTTATTTAACACGTCTTTATTCGAACCGTTTTTATTCTTCAGATTGAGCCAGCTTTCTGGCAATGAATATTCGCATTTTCAGTCATTTTTATGTTTAACTTGCTTCTTTTTTACCCTATTTTATGAATCTTATCAATCGCGACCAACAACATATTTGGCATCCTTGCTCACAAATGAAGGATTATGAAGCTTTTCCACCTTTAATAGTAAAAAAAGCCTATGGCTCTTATATAGAACTGTCGGATGGCAGGCGAATAATAGATGCCATTTCTAGCTGGTGGTGTAAGTCATTAGGCCACAACCATCCGCGCCTAAAAGCCGCACTGCTAGCCCAAATAGAATGTTTTGAACATGTCATATTTGCCAATAGCACCTATGAAATTATCATCCAACTCTCTGAAAAATTGGGCAATCTTTGTCCGGGCCTAAATAAGGTATTTTATGCCAGCGAGGGCTCATCGGCGGTTGAAATTGCCCTAAAAATGAGCCTACACGCTCAACAATTACTCGGCCAAAGCCAGCGTATTCAGTTTACATCACTGCAAAATGGCTATCATGGCGAGACCTTTATGGCCTTAGGGCTTAGTGATTTAGGCCTTTACCGCCAAGCCTATGAAGCCCATTTAATAAAGCCTAACTTTATTCAAACTATCCCTTATGTTCATTCTAGCTCCGATCCCCTATGGAGCGATTGTTCAGCTATTTGGCCCGAGATCGAAAAGCAGCTTGAAAAGCAGGTAGCAAATTTAGCAGCCATTATTGTTGAGCCAATAGTTCAGGGGGCGGGAGGAATGAAAATCTATAGCCAAGATTTTCTGCGTCGTTTACGCAAATGGACAGAGCGCCATGGTATTTATTTGATTGCAGATGAAATCATGACCGGATTAGGTAGAACAGGGCATGCCTTGGCATGCGAACATGCGCAAGTAAAACCTGACTTTATCTGCTTAAGCAAAGGTTTAACTTCCGGCTGGCTACCGATGAGCGCAGTATTAACACATAGTAACATTTATGATCTTTTTTATGATGATTATTCAACCGGAAAAAGTTTTTTACATTCACATACTTTTAGTGGCAATGCTTTAGCAGCAGCAGTGGCATTAGAATGTCTAAAAATTTTAGAAGATGAAAAAATATTCCAACAAGTTCGAGAAAAAGAAATTATTTTAAAAAATTTTATGCAGGAAGTTAATGATAAAACACAAAGATTAACCAATATTCGAGGTATCGGAGCAATCATTGCAGCAGATTTACAATTAACAGAAAAAGAAAAAAATCAGCGAATAGGTTATCAGATTTTTCAGAAGGCCCTGCAATTAGGTGCTTGGTTACGTCCTTTGGGAAACACCATCTATTGGTTACCGCCTTTAAATACATCGTTACCGGTTTTAGAAAAGCTAAAAGACATTAGTACATTAGCCATCAAACAAGTCTTGACAAGGTAATTTTTTATTATCTTTCCAAATAAATAATTTGACACTGTCTATAGAAAAGCAGAAAATTAAATTAATTATAAAATTTTAGTAAACGATTAAATTTTAATTATTTTACAATTTATATAAATATCCTATATGAGTAAGAAAATAAACACTGGTCCTTTCAATTTATAGCAAGTTTTTTAAATTTCCTAGTTTATTTGGTTTTTCTTGTTTGGATTTTGCACACATAAATTATAAAAATAACCTAGGAGATTGATTTGTGCCAGCTTCATTGGAAATGATACAAAAAAGTGAACCTTATAAGAGACTAAGTAAAAAACAACAGATGCTATTGACTCGAAGTTGGGATATAGCCTATATAGCGAAAGTATCCGCCTGCTCTGAACACACAGAAAATTATAACAAGGGAGAAGGAGACATTTTGCGTGAAATCGCGAGCATGGGAGAAAACCCCCATGATTTTACTGAGGAAGCCTTTTCCCAAGAGCCAATCTATTTCTCAGAAAAAGATATCGAAGATGTCATTTGGATAGCTAGTTCATGCATTCGTGTATTTGATATGTCTTTTGAACAAAGAAAAATAGCATGGTCTACTTTAGAAAACATTTGTAAAAATAATGAAATTTTCTCCAGGCATATATCATTGGAATCTATGATGGATTCATTATACGAAATCCTTAAAGGTCATAAAGATATTCGTCAGGAATTAAAACCTCTATTAGATAATATTGAAAAAGAAGAAGAAAAAATAGATTCTGAGACCTGGTGTAAGTACGCTAACTTTTTCTATGAAAGAATAAATCCTGAGGGTTTAGCTTGGTTTTCGTTGCTGAGTATTATGTTCTCTTTAAAATTGCCTCATTTGCATATCGCTAACCGACAAAGTATTTCCTTATATTGCAAATTATTTATGCGCGATCATATTACTTTAGATTCTAATGAAGAAAAAATCTATAACGATATCATTGAACAAGTAGGCCGCCCATTAGATTGTACCGCTGAAGGTCTTGCTAAATATCTAGAGAAAATGACTGACCTAATTAAATCAACCGAAGAGCTGCGTGCTGCTTTTTCGGAAGGCATTATAACGGCGATGCCGAGAGAACGGGCTAAACAACTGGTAGAAATAGTGCAATGCCTTACAGAGAAAGCAATCGTATGTGTACGTCTATCTAGTAGTTTTCCTAGTGAAATAGCTCTCACGAAATCAGGATACTATAATATTTATAATTCTCTTCTTCCAATTGAAAAATATAAGGAAATTAATAAAGGCAAAGAATTTAGTGAAGCACATAGAATCATGCCTCGATATGATTTCGATCATGTTGAGATTATAAAAGGGCAGGAATCAAAATATTCTAACGCCTTACGTTATGTGAACACACTCTTCGCAGACAAAAGCTTTACCGACGTGGGTGAAGAAAAGCAAACTATTAATCAAATTAGGCCGGGTTAGCGATTTAAAAGATCAAATTCCCCATAATAATTTAAATCGCTAAGTCTGACTTGGTTGTCATAACCTCTATATCGGTGGCTGACATACTTCTTTCACGACTACGCCAACCATACCAAACGAAAAATACGCCTACAATTTTAGCGAGTGACAAAACCAACACCGCCAACCAATTAAACTGGTGAATAATCCATAAAAAAACACTACTATCTATTGGTGCACTAAGACTTGCAGACCAAAGTATACGCTGAGACAACGGTCGTTTAGTAAACGTATAAACCGACCAATCAACAAACTCCGCAATTAAAAACGCACTCATACTGGCAATCGCCAAATCCTTACCGGCTAAAACATAGCTGATTAAACTGCCGATAAACATGGCAAAAATAACTTTATGCTGTAGTTCTCGTTGCGCAAAATCGCGCAAAACATAAACTACGCCTACCGTCCAATCCATAGGGGAAATTTCAATACCAAATATTTGCATTAAAGGAATATAAGCAAATAAGGTATTAAGTAAAACTATTAAAATAATATAAGTGATATTATATTTATAATTAAATAACCATTTCATGCTTTAACTATTTTATTCTTATTTAAAAAAAATTAAACTAATCATACAATAAATTGGAAAAAAACCCTTGTTTTTCCATTATTTTCCGTAAGGTCTTCAAACCTTCAACCTGAATTTGGCGAACTCGCTCTCGAGTCAAGCCAATAACTTCTCCTACTTCTTCTAAGGTCATACGATCACAGCCTAATAAGCCGTAGCGCCGGGCAATAACCTCACGTTGATTGGTCGATAATTGTTTAAGCCAACCTTCTAAACGCTTACGTAAATTTTCACATTCTAAAATATGTTCAGGATCGTTTTCGCGATTATCCGATAAGGTTTCAAGTAAAGGTTTATCCGCCTCACTACTGGCCGGGGCATCAACGGAAGTAATATGTTCATTCAAACCAAGCATGCGCTCGACTTCTTCAAAAGGCCTATCTAGCCATTTAGCAATTTCATCAGAAGTAGGTTTATGATCTAATTTCTGTGTAAGTTCTCTTGCGGCTTGTAAATAAACATTCAGTTCTTTAACTACATGGATAGGCAAGCGAACCGTCCGAGCTTGGTTCATAATAGCTCGCTCAATGGCTTGACGCACCCACCATGTCGCATACGTCGAAAAACGAAAACCTCTTTCAGGATCAAATTTTTCTACTGCATGCATTAAACCTAAATTACCTTCTTCTATCAGATCCAAAAACTGTAATCCACGATTATTATAATGTCTGGCTATTTTGACCACTAAGCGCAAGTTACTTTCTATCATTCGTTTACGAGCGTCTTGATCACCTTTGGCAATAAGTCGTGCATAGTAAACTTCTTCTTCGGCCGTTAATAAAGGAGAAAAACCTATTTCATTTAAATATAATTGAGTTGCACCGAGAGTCTCGTCACGCCGCACGTATTTATGCGGAGTTGTTTCTGTCTCACCAATTTCACGGTTTACTAAAAATTTCTCTGGTTTATTTTCGAATACTTGTTCAGAAGCTACTGAATTTTGCTGTTTTCCACTCCCTCTTTTTTTAAATGCACTTCCTTTGTTAGCCATATTAACTCTCCCTGAATTAATTAACCTAGATAGAAAGATACTATACTCTTCGCCACTTGAATTTTTAGCTATGAGTATATTTAAATAACCACTTTTTTGATTATTGACGTTTCAATAAAGCTTAAGGAACGTTCTTAGATCTGAATAAAAATATTCTCTCTTAACCCCAGATTTTAAGAGAAGCAAAAACAGCAACCGCTAGCAACAAAATAAACCAAGATATTCGATCGATGTAATGCCGTAATAACTTATCAATATGGACACCGCCCCAACGCATTAAAAAAGCGACTAAAAAAAACCTTCCGCCACGGCCCACCAGTGATCCCAAGATAAAGGGTAATAGCGCAACATGCAAGGCCCCAGCCGCGATGGTAAATAACTTATAAGGAATGGGAGTGAATCCTGCCAAAAAAAGTATCCAAAAATTCCATTGATTAAATCCATGCTCAATCTGCTGGTAAGTCTTCTCATACCCAAACTGTATAATATAGGGATGTACCCACTCAAAGGCTATACTTCCTATCCAATAGCCAAATAATCCACCTAGAACAGAAGCCACCGTCGTCAAAAATGCATAACGCCAAGCACATTCAGGCTTAGCTAAAGACATAGGAGCTAACATTACATCGGGTGGGATAGGGAAAAAAGAAGACTCTGCAAAACTTAACACAAATAAGTAATAAGGAGCATGTCCATGCCTAGCCAATGCAAGCATTTTGTCATAAAGCTTAGAAAAATACTTCATTGCATATCATAGGTTAGAGATGAAAAATTCAGTCCTTTGAAATTCTTTATATCAAGAATAATTTATAATTTCGGATCCATATTAGCCATCCAAGCTTCGATTTGGTCTCGCGCGGAATGATGCGTTAAATCAAGCTGCAAAGGTGTAATACTCACTTGCTGTTGGCTTAAAGCATAAAAATCTGTGCCTTTTCCTGCGTCATCTTCCTTGCCAGAACTACCAATCCAGTAAATGGTATGTCCTCTAGGATCTTTACTAGGCATCATTCTATCGGCATTATGACGCGTTCCTAAACGAGTCACCTCGTAGCCTTTTAAATCATCAAAAGCAACATCAGGAATATTTACGTTTAAAATAGTCTTGGCAGGAATCGGTTTTTCATATAAGAGGGTTACCAATCTTTTCGCAACCTCTGCCGCTGTAGAATAATACATCGGCTCATTTCCAGCAATTGAAAATGCGATTGCTGGAATTCCTAGAAAACGTCCTTCCATGGCAGCCGCCACAGTTCCCGAGTAAAAAACATCTTCGCCCAAATTAGATCCCGCATTAATACCTGATACAACCATATCGGGAAGTTTATCTTCGCTTAATAGACCTGTTAAAGCTAGATGAACACAATCAGTAGGTGTCCCTTGAACACTAATAATATTTTCATCAAAGTATCTTAGTCTTAAAGGATGCTGCAAAGTAAGGGAATTACTGGCGCCACTGCGATCCCTATCTGGAGCTACAATAGTAACTTCTGCGATTTGTGCTAAAGCCTTAGCTAAAATAGATAAGCCCGGTGCATGTACACCATCGTCGTTACTGATAAGAATCTTCATTTTAAGATACTCTGGAAACTAAAAGCGCGCTTTCAGAAAATTTTGCCAGTATAGGTAATACGACTAAAATCACACCAAAAACCAGTAAAGTAATAGGTCTGCTCAAAGGAACTTGAGAAGGGTTATTTCGATAGTTTTTATATTGGATAAGGGAACCAAAGAGTAAAGCTATCCCGATAGCCAAGCTCATATTATAGAGCCCCACGGTCAATAGGGACATAGGTAATAAAACCTTATCTGATAAATCGCCTAGTGAACCTGGAACTAAGGCATAGGCATTTACTGAAGCCATAAGCAGAATAGAAAGAATATTTTTTTTCATAACAAAATTTTTTTAATCGATTAGAATCTATAAGGGATAAATTACTAGTACATGAAGATACGAATTTTTTGAATTCATTGCAAGCGCTATGTAGCAGACGGCTAATTCCACAATCTGATACTAAAACCAACGAATAAGCTCATTAACCGTTACAATCTAGATTTTTGCTGTTCTTCCTATCAACTCTTATTCTTCCAGTTTGACTTATTTTAATTAACCATGCCATTTTCTTTGCTAATGCATGAACGCAGACGATAAAACTGCCATTTTGACTAGAACCATCTGGATGCAACTGCAAGTAATCGTCTGAGCGAAATCCATGCCATTCTATAAAAGTTGAGTGGCTCAAAGCAGGATAAACACGTAATAACTCCGTATTTTCAAGTGTAGGAGTTAAATTTTTTTTTACTAAAACAATCCAACCGTCCTGCCAACTTCCCATGCAGCTCTTGCCATCTTTACTTTTACAGATTGTTATCACACTCTGGCGTCGAATTGCCTCGCTTTGAGCATAATGTAATGTTGAACTAATACGCTCGGTTAAAATAGTTAAACGAAGCTCTAGGATTAAATGTCTGTAGACTGGAAACGCTAGAGTTAATAAAATGCTGCTTAAGGTAATCGTAAATAACAATTCGACCAAGCTAAAACCCAATTCGAATAATCTTTTTTTATATACCCCAATTATCCATTTTGTTGGATAACTTCGAGGTCTAATTGTTTTTTTACACATTGCATATCCTGCCAAGCCTTGCGCTTTTCACGCGGAGAACGGAGTAAATAGGCGGGATGATAAGTAACTAATAAAGGAATTTTGTTTACGCCAAAATGAAACAAATTTCCGCGTAAACTCGCCATAGACGCATTGGTTGATAATAAATAATGTGCAGCTATTCGACCTACCGCTAAAATTAACTTTGGCTTGACTAAACTAATCTGTCTCAATAAATAGGGTGTGCATGCCTTTACTTCTTCCAAAGAAGGATCACGATTATTGGGCGGACGCGATTTTAAAATATTTGCAATGTAGTAATCTTCCCGATTAAAACCAATCGCAGACAACATGTTTGTCAATAATTGTCCGCCCCTACCTACAAAAGGTTCTCCTTGTTTATCTTCATTCGCACCAGGTGCCTCTCCAATAACCAATAAATCGGCATCCAGATTTCCCACACCAAATACAGGATTACTACGTGTTTTATATAAATCACAGGCTTTGCAGTTGTTTACTGCAAATCTCAATTCTTGCCAATTCAGTGTCGAAATTTTTTTTTCACGCGTCATTATCGATTTTCTAGGCATATCATCCTTAACTTTTTCTTTGGATATTTTATTGCCACTCTCACGCAAGATCCAAAGAGGAATTTCCATTTTTTTAAAATAATGTAAACGTTTTTCTTTATCCATTATCTACGTTTAAGCTTTACATAAATAAATAATTAAATTTTTATTTGATAATTGTGTAAGACAATATCTTGTTCCCCATCTTTTTTCAGGCAAATAAAATTGTCTAGGCTTACAAATTCCTCTAGTGTAGTTCCATTCTTCACAATAACTTTTATCACGAAATACACACACACCAGTTACACCCGCTGGCTCATTCATCATTTCCAAGCGGCCACCATGATGAACACAGTAAACAGAGGCAGGGTTAGGAATCGAAAAAGCCGTGATACTTACTAATAACAAGGAGAATGTGGCCAACCATTTTTTCATAACAAATCCTAATTCATGAGAGCAGTAGTTATTTTAACAGAAATTAAGTGACTAAATCCGTATTTAGCATTAATAATTTCAGTTACTAAGCAAAATTTCCTTATTTTTAATATTCATCTATTCAACTACTTATTTAGATCCAGTATACTTTCTGAGCTATGACAGATCAGTTATTCCTGGTACGACCTTTACAGCGGGGCGATTATAATACGATCGCCCAAGCTATGCGTGTTTTTACCGATAGCCGTACTCCCGAAACTCGGGATGAAATTTGGTTCATTGAGCACAACCCCATTTATACCTTAGGGCAGGCAGGTAAGTTAGAGCACATCCTTAATCCCAGAAATATCCCCATAGTAAAAACCGATCGAGGCGGACAAGTGACCTATCACGGTCTTGGGCAGCTGGTCATATACCCACTTTTAAACCTTCGCCGTCTTAAGCTTGGTGTACGTGATTTAGTCTCTCTACTAGAAAATACAATTATTAATTTACTTGCCACTTACGATATTAATGCCGAAGCAAAAAAAGAAGCTCCGGGTGTTTACGTCAACTCCGCTAAAATTGCTTCTATAGGCCTACGCATTCGACGAGGTTATTGTTATCATGGCCTAGCCTTCAATGTAGCCATGGACCTTAGTCCTTTTGCAGGAATTAATCCCTGTGGTTTGAGCCAACTCACAATCACTCAACTTTCTGATTTAGGGGGACCTACTGATCTTAATACAGTAGCCAATGATTTTATTAAGCAATTTCAACAAGAAATAATGATCTTTAAAAGCTAAGTTTCATTAAAATTAACTATTTAGATGGGCTTTCTAAGTTTACTTAAAAAATAATTCCAGCTAATAGTGCTATGCTTGCATATGCCTCATTAAACTGTATGTTAAAATTATTTCATTTAATATAATATTTTAAAACCTTATGGAAATAAAAATACCGGATCCTAGGCAAAAACAACGCGGCGCTGAAAAAATGGCTCGCATCCCAATAAAAATTGAGCCTACTGTCCCTTTACGTAAACCAGATTGGATTCGTATTAAATTACCGGCTACAACTGCCGTAGATCAACTTAAAACCATGCTGCGGGAGAATCGTCTTCATACAGTATGTGAAGAAGCTTCTTGCCCCAATTTAAGTGAATGCTTTAGCCATGGTACAGCTACCTTTATGATCATGGGAGACAAATGTACGCGTCGCTGTACGTTTTGTGATGTAGGTCATGGAAGACCTGATCCATTGGATCCGGATGAGCCTGAAAATCTCGCTAAGACAGTTAAACAAATGGGGCTACGCTATGTCGTTATTACCTCAGTCGATCGAGATGATTTGCGTGACGGAGGAGCAGCGCACTTTACTGCATGTTTAAAAGCCTTACGTCAAAGTTGTCCTATGCTTACCATAGAAGTACTTGTACCTGATTTTCGTGGTCGTATGGACGTCGCTCTAAATGCTATTGCACCTGAATTACCTGATGTGTTTAACCATAATATCGAAACAATACCTCGTTTGTATAAACAAGCACGCCCGGGTTCAGATTATAAATGGTCATTACAATTATTACTCGAATTTAAGCAACGTTTCCCTGGAATTCCTACCAAATCTGGCCTTATGCTAGGATTAGGAGAGACACTGGAAGAGGTTATAGAGGTCATGCAAGATCTACGTAAACACCAAGTTGATATGATTACCATCGGTCAATATCTTGCTCCTAGTCGCCACCATTTTCCTGTCGCACGCTATGTAACTCCTCAAGAATTCAAAGATCTCGGTCACTTAGCAAAAGAAATGGGATTTATTCGTGTAGCAAGTGGACCTTTAGTCCGCTCTTCCTACCACGCTGATAAACAAGCGGCCGGAGAGAATGTAGCCTAATGACGCTTCCGGATCTCAAACCGTTTTTTGATTGGCTACAAATTCATCCTCATTTAGCTGGATTAATTACCTATTTTGTTTCCTTTCTTGAATGTCTAGTCATCATAGGTTTCTTAGTGCCTGGTACTGTTTTCATGACAGCTATCGGGACCTTAATTGGAATAGGGGTTTTACCATTTACCCCTATTGTTTTATGGGCAATCGCAGGGGCTATCACGGGAGATGTACTTAGTTTTTGGATAGGTAAACATTACCACCACCATACTATGGATTTCTGGTTATTTCGCCGCTATCCCCAACTTTTAAGCAAAGGAGAAGCTTTTTTTGATAAACATGGCGGAAAAAGTATTTTCTTTGGCCGTTTTATTGGACCTATTCGAGCCATTTTACCTTTTATCGCAGGTATGGTACGCATGCCATGGCGCCAATTTTTAATTGCTGACATCATTTCTGCTATTGCCTGGGCACCCATCTATATGTTGCCAGGTATACTTTTAGGTCAAGCTTCCCAACAATTACCACCTGAAGTAGCCACTAAATTAATTATCTTTGTCGTCTTACTTTTACTATTTATTTGGCTAGTTTATGCTTTCATAAAAGCTTGTTATGCATGGTTTAGTCGTTTATTAGATAAACAGGTCGCCTATCTTTGGCGTTTCACTCGTAACCATCCAAAACTCAAAACCATCACCTCTCTTTTGACAGATTATCGACATCCTCAATCACACGCTCAATTAGCACTCGCTTTAATTTGCATTTTTTGCGCACTTGGATTTCTAGCAGTAGCCCTTAGTGTAAAACATCATGGAATTGCTACTTATTTAAATGAGCCCATTTATCATTTAATGCGTAGTTTACGTCTGCAAAATTTAGATAAGTTTTTGGTTGTTATGACTGAGCTGAGCCCGAGAATACTCGCTGTGTTTTGGATGCTTATGTTAGGATTTTTTTTAATAAAAAGAAATTTTTGGCTTAGTCTACATTGGGGATTAGCAGGATTATTATGTTATGGTTTAGCAGATGTATTTAAGCATATTCTGCATGTTGCGCGCCCCATAGGCTTAGTGCAAACACCCCTCGGCCAATCTTTCCCTAGTGGACATACCGTAAGCGCTATTTCTATTCTAGGATTTTTCGCTGTGTTAATTGCCATAGAAAAGCCCAAATCACAACGAATGCTGGTTTATGGGTTGACTAGTTTCATTATTCTTCTAATCATGTTTTCGCGTATTTACTTAACAGCTCATTGGTTTAGCGATATTTTTGGAGGTGCTTTACTGGGGATTGGTATCCTCACTGGCCTGACACTTTCCTATCGTAGAAAAATAGATCATACGACCATTTCATCTGGCAAGATTGCTATAGTGGGTATTCTAATTTTACTGTTTTGTTGGGGAGCTAATTTAGCTTATGGTTATAAAAAATTACTCTCAAATTCCCAACTTCTTTTTTCTGAACAATCAATCAATTTTTATACCTGGTGGAACGATGCTAAATTTCAAATACCCATTTACCGAGTAGGGCATTTTGGCCAGAAAATTGAAGTATTAAATATTCAATGGGCAGGAAAACTCTCGGATATTCAAAATCATTTAGAAAAACAAGCCTGGCATACACTCCCTAAAGCAAAAATTTTTACCACGTTGTATAAATTAAGTTTACATACCAATGATCCAAACCTTCCTCTGTTTATTTCTTCTAATGCCGGTCAAGCGCCCGCATTAACCATGACAAAATATTTTCCAACTACACACAATCTATTAGTTTTAAACCTCTGGAATTCACATAAAATATTAAATAATGGTATCCCTTTATGGCTAGGTTTAGTTCATTATCATAAAACCTGGCACTTACAGTTTCAGCCTTTAAAAAAGCAAACTGTCTTGCAACATTTCGTACCTGCTGATCAGTTATTGTTACAGGATCTCAAATCATATTCCGTAAAAAAAGTACATTATCCTGATACTCAAGCTAATGTACTTTTTATTAAATAATTTAAAATTAACATAGACTTTCAGTTGTTAAAATATAAAATTTTTAGAGATCGCTACAACAGAATACCTTCAGTTAGCTTGGTTTCTAGAACCTAGCTTGAAGATCATGCTCAATGTAAAATTTTAGTTTTTCGCGCTAACCATGGAATTTAGGTAATGAAGCAAAGACTTAGATATCTGGACGCAATGAGGGGACTGTCCGCTCTAACTGTTGTGTTCTCGCATTTCTTGGAGAGAACGCCATTGCATCAATCATGGTTGCTGTCACATTTTAACCTTGGCCAGTTCGGAGTCATTATGTTCTTCATAATCAGTGGCATGGTGATCCCCCATAGCCTAAATTATGAGCAAGGTGGCATAAAATTTTTCGCCATTTCTAGATTTTTTAGATTATATCCAGCTTACTGGTTTTCTGTATTCATGGCAGTTTTATCATCTGTGCTTTTCTGCAGATTACTGCCAGATACGCAGGTAATAATTTTCAACTTAACGATGTTCCAATCAGTATTTAGAGTACCTGACTTATTTGGTGTGTATTGGACGCTGATCCTAGAGATAATTTTTTATACGGGATGTGCTGTTCTCTTTTCCTTCGGATTGTTAACGAATAAAAAATCTAATTTTATAATTTCAATTAGCTTGCTTGTTGTTGCGGTCGGTTTATCTTATGCTCGTTGGTTTAGATAAGAAAATTCCAGTTTTTATACCATTATCTATGTCATTAATGTTTTTTGGTACTCTATGGAGAGAGGCAAGCATAAATAATGATAAATTGTCACGATTCTATTGCGTTTGGTGGGGCATTGTATTCACCCTGTCGTTACCTTTTATTTGTTTCTTAGCCTATGCTGTATCTTACCTATTTACCTATTTAAGTGCTGTTATTTTCTTCATCTTCGCCTCAAAAATAAAGATAACTTCAAAGCCATTCATTTTTTTGGGAACTGTAAGTTACTCAATGTATTTACTCCACCCATTCGCGCTTGAGTTTTGTTTCAGCTTGTTCAATCTTCATAATAATTTCAAGCCTTGGGTATTTCTTCTTTATCTCGTAATGGTTATTTTGCTATCTTTTTCCTCTTACGTGCTTATTGAAAAACCAAGTGCAAATCTTGGAAGATTAATTAAAGCCCGTATTCAGAAAAAAAGACGGACTTCTATAAAACCATTTCTATGTCCATAAATATTTTTCTGGATACTAACCCAGGAACCATTTCATTAATCTTTATTTATTGCTAGCTCTGGTTTCTGCCGAAGTCGTTAATTTAGCTTCTTGTACTTTATTTCATTACATCTTTAAGTCAATACTCACATTATTCAGATTAATGAGAGAATTTTATAAGCAAGTTTCGCTACTAGAAAATCACAGCCATGCAGATGAGGAATAGGGGCAAGTTCATTAATATCAGCCCCTACGATAGTCCCAATTTGACTCGCCGCAGTAATAATTTCTATAGCATCCTCCCAGAATAAACCACCTGGTTCTGGTGTTCCTGTTGCAGGCATGACGCTTGAATCAAATCCATCTACATCGAATGTCAAATAAATAGGACGATCTTTTAGATGGGATACTATTTGCTTAATATCCCAATTTTTTTTATCTTTCCCCCAGTAAATGTGAATTCTGTGACGATTTTCTTCAATGAAGGGGACTTCTTCCATTGAAACATTACGAATTCCTACCGAAACCACATTAAGTCTGTCATGATCTAAACAACGCCTGATAGCCGAGGCATGTGAGTAATGTTGCCCCTGATATCCATTACGTAAATCAGCATGGGCGTCAAAATGCAACAAAATTATATTGTCGTATTTTTTCAGAAAAGGACGAATAGCCCCTATAGTGATAGAATGTTCACCGCCAAAAACAAATGGAAATTTTTTATCCTCTAAAACCCGTGTAACTATATTTTCTAGTTGTTGTAATGCATCAGGGATCTCCAATTCAATCTTTGGCTCATCCAATGTAACTATACCAATCTTACGGAAAGGCTCGCACCACAAATGTTCATCAAATAATTCAACTTCGTGTGATGCACGAATAATAGCTGCAGGCCCTTTAGCTGTGCCTCCGCCATAAGTGACAGAATTTTCAAGACCAAAAGGAATAATCACTGCCTTAGCGTCGTCGTAGGCAACAGCATCATTAAGATCTAATCCTAAAAAACCTTTTTTCGGGGTCATACATTGCATGTTAAAACCTTTTTTATTAATCGAATAATTCTGCATAACGTCGACGATTGCGAACTTTCCAATAACCACGATGGTAAGCATCGCTCGCTAAAAGTGGTAATACCGATCCTGCTTCAGCAAAAACCATTTGTTCATAAGCTCTATCTACCTTCCCCCAAGAACAGGCTTCTTTTAACGTTGAGCTAGAACAAGCACCATCTCGCACATCTGCAACCGTGATTTGAATAGCATACTTATGCATATCTACAGATTTTCCAAGGATCTCTGCGCATACTACGGTATCCTGAACAAAATTTTTGGGCACACCACCGCCGATCATCAACAAACCGGTGGTATCAGCTTTGATTTTGATGTCGGTGAGTTCTCTAAAATCACGAATAGAATCAATCGTTATGTGTTGATTTGGATTTTTCACCTGATGAAGTACCAAACCAAATCCTGCGGAAGAATCTGTAAAAGCAGGACAGAAAATTGGAACGCCATGTTCATAAGCTAATTGCACTAAAGAATCTTGTTTCTTTGCATGACCGTTCGCTAAATAAGCTCCCATTGCATGAATGAACTCTCGGGAACTATAGGCTTGTGGTTTAAGATTATTAGCTATTTCTAAAATAACGTGATCACAACGTTGGAGTTGCTCTTCATCGATGTAAGTATCATAGATGCGATCGATCTGTAAATCACGCAATTTTCCATCGTCAAATGAAGAATTTCCTTGATAATGTCGAAAACCTAAGGCTTCAAAAAAATCCATATCGACTATGCTTGCTCCAGTAGCTACTATAGCATCCACCATGTTGTATTTTATTAAATCTGCATATAGCTTCATGCAGCCACCGGCTGAGGTCGAACCCGCAATGGATAAAATTATGCTACAACGTTCATCCTGAAGCATAGAGTTAAAAATCTGCGTAGCCCGTGCCAAGTCGCGCGAAGTAAAGGACATAGCACCCATTGAGTCAATAATAGGGCGCGCATCAAAAAGCGTAATATCAATATGCTCAATAAATTTATTCAATAATTTTTCTTTTAATGAATTTTTACAGACTTGTGTTTCCATTAGTTGTTCCTTATAAATAAAATTATTCTTTAGCTAGCAATTCTCGCGATCTCCGCAAATTAATTGCAGAAAACATGCTCATTATAGGTTTATCTGAAACCACAATAACTCCTTCTTCTTGTTTAAAACCATTAAATCCTGTTGAAAGCGTTCTACCATAAGCCCCTACTTGACCAATCTCAATATAATTACCTTCTTTTACATCACTAGGCAAATAAAAGGGGCCTTCCATGTAATCTAAAGAATCACAGGTAGGACCATAAAAACTAAATGGAATAAGATCTTTATTTTTACTATAAGATGTTTGTATTAAACGTACCGGGAAAATAAAATGTGGAATACCTGCGTCAAAAAGACTACCGTAGGTTCCATCATTAATATACAACTGATTTTTTTTCCTTGATTCTACCCGCACAATAACGGAGGTGCTTTCTGCCACTAAGCATCGACCAGGCTCACAAAGTAATTCTATGTGTGGAAATTTTTTTGCAATTTCCTCAAACTCTTCGTGAATAGCATTGAAATAAATATCCAGCGCGGGTGGCGTCATGCCGGGGTAAATAGATGGAAATCCTCCTCCGACATCAAAA
>JBDKHQ010000106.1:0-10342 GCA_039797585.1 Pseudomonadota bacterium
AATGGGCCAGTGCGTGGCGGACGCCGGACGAATCGGGGCTTAATATAAGTCGCGTGATGCGAACAAATTTTGGGGACACGACGGCCAAAATTTTTCGTGAGCATAGCGACTCGCTTGACAATAACAACTTTTTATTCTTTCTCACTGACTAAGTAAGTAAAAAAGAATAGGTTCAGCTTAACGATGCATTTTTTTGACAACGATGTTATTGGTCACACCGGTGACGCCTTCAACTTGTTTAGCCAACATACCGGCTTTTTGCTTTTGAGCCCAACTATTCGCAAAACCGCCGAGTTTGACTTGACCTTTATAGCTCATAACTGAAATAGCGAGACCTTTTACATCTGGGTCGGCTAATAATTTAGATTTTACTTTTAAGGTAATGACACTGCTGTCAACATATTGACCGGTAGTTTCTTGTTGCATAGCACGATGACTGCTCATGGCTATAGTGGCTACCATAGGTAATGCTATTAAGCCTAAGATAACAAATAACTTTGCTTTCATAGTATGAATACTCCTACTTGAAAATATACTCATTGCTGTGAGTATAGAACCTGGATCATTTTGAGTGTAAAAATTTTGTTCTATAGAGTTAGATTTTAAAATAGATGACTGAATAACCAGATAAGTAACAATACAGCAATAGGTATGCCTAATAACCAAGCAATTAAATATTTCACAATCCCCCCTTAGCTTTACACTCTTCTATTTTGAGAATATACGTTCCCTATAAAAAGATTAGTCAAGTCGGCAGATAAATCAAGTAATCTCACTTTAAATGGATTGAGGAGTTGTACACAAAGTAGACAAATATTGAAAATATCAGCATCTAGGGTATTTACTTAGATTGCCACGCGCTGCGCGCTCGCAATGACGGGGAAAAAAGCGGTGCGCGCAATGAGAAGTAGTGCGTTAAAAAGGAATATCATCGTCTTCAAATGCTTCGCTGGCCATTTCGGGTAATGGGTTGGCTTCACGTTTGGATCGCGTAGCCGAAGTATTCTGTGTGCTAAAGGAAGATGCATCACTGCTTGCACTGCCACCGCGGCTATCTAACATTTTCATTTCATTGGCAATAATTTCGGTGGTGTAGCGATCTTGACCAGAGGTTTTATCTTGCCATTTGCGTGTTTGTAAACGGCCTTCAACATACACTTTAGAACCTTTTTTTAAATATTCAGCAACAATCTCAGCCAGGCGTTGATAAAAAACCACGCGGTGCCATTCGGTGCGCTCTTGTAGCTCCCCGGTATTTTTATCTTTCCAGCTTTCGCTGGTGGCAAGGTTAATATTGGCAACCGCTGTGCCATTAGGCATATGCCGCATTTCCGGATCGGCACCTATGTTGCCGATTAAAATAACCTTATTAATGCCTTTAGCCATGTTGAACTCCTACACTCACGAAATCAAAACGTTAATCTTTAATTCTAAATCTTGTAGCGCAAAAAAGAAAGCAGTAAAAAGGAGTTTTTTAGAGGTTTCTTTTCATTATTTTCAAGGTTATAGTGTGGGGTTTCAACAATAGCTGATAAAGTTTTTAGCTTTTGCACCAGACTTTCATGTTTATCTATGGATACAATTCGCATTCGTGGTGCTCGCACCCATAATCTACAGAATATCGATCTGGATATTCCACGTGATCAATTAATTGTGGTGACGGGATTATCCGGTTCGGGTAAATCTTCGTTAGCCTTCGATACTTTATATGCCGAAGGTCAGCGTCGTTATGTGGAATCTTTGTCGTCTTATGCGCGGCAATTTCTTTCCATGATGGAAAAACCCGATGTCGATCATATTGAAGGACTTTCTCCTGCGATTGCGATTGATCAAAAATCAACCTCACATAATCCACGTTCGACGGTGGGTACGGTGACTGAAATTTATGATTATTTGCGCGTGTTGTTCGCCCGAATAGGTGAGCCGCGCTGTCCAGAGCATAACATTAGCTTAGCTGCGCAAAGTGTTAGTCAGATGGTTGATACATTGATGGCCTTGCCGCTTGAGACACGTTTACTTATTTTGGCGCCGAAAGTACAAGGACGCAAAGGGGAATTTAAACCTTTATTTGATGAATTACGTAGTCAAGGTTACTTACGCGCACGTATTGACGGCGAATTGCTCGAATTGGATCAAGTGCCGCCTTTAAAAGCGAAACAAAAGCATAACATCGATGTGGTCGTCGATAGATTAAAAATAAAACCTGACAATCGCTTACGCTTGAGCGAATCTTTAGCGACGGCGGCGTCATTGAGTGAAGGTTTGGTAACGGTGATTGTACAAGACGCAACAGGAAAAACTAAACAAGAATTGGTTTTTTCTGAACGTTTTGCTTGTCCGGAGTGTGGTTATGGTATTAGTGAGTTGGAGCCGCGCTTATTTTCTTTTAATAACCCGGCGGGCGCCTGTCCACAATGCGATGGTTTAGGTCATGAAATGATTTTTGATGCAGATAAGGTGATACCGCAACCGGAGTTAAGTATCGCGCGCGGTGCTATCCGTGGTTGGGATGCGCAAAATCCTTATTATTCTTTGTTGTTGTCGACTTTAGCTAAGCATTACCGTTTTTCTTTAGAGTCTCCTTTTAATGCATTGCCAGAAAATATTCAGAAAATTATTTTATATGGCAGTGGTAAAGAAGAAATAAAGTTTCACTACGAGAGTGAAAAAGGCTATGTCTATAATAAGAAAAAACCCTTTGAAGGTGTGATACCGGTCATGCAGCGCCGTTATCAAGAGACCGAATCGGATTCGGTACGCGAGGATTTAGCACGTTATTTAGCATCTAAACCTTGTACCAGTTGTCATGGTACGCGGCTCAATATCGCGGCACGGCATGTTTTTATCGGGGATAAAGCAATCACCGATTGGGTGGCTTTACCACTGGATAGATTAAAAGAATTATTTGAAAAATTAAATTTGTCCGGTCAACGTGCCAAGATTGCGTTGCGTTTACAAAAAGAAATTATCGATCGTTTAAATTTTTTAATTGATGTCGGATTAAATTATCTGTCATTGGATCGGAGTGCCGATACCTTATCCGGCGGTGAGTCGCAACGGATACGTTTGGCCAGTCAAATTGGTTCAGGTTTAGTAGGCGTGATGTATATACTCGATGAGCCATCGATAGGATTGCATCAGCGTGATAATGGCCGTTTGTTAAGTACCTTGCTGAGATTGCGTGATTTAGGCAATACCGTGATCGTTGTCGAACACGATGAAGAAGCGATTCGACATGCCGATTATGTCGTCGATATGGGACCGGGTGCGGGCGTGCATGGCGGTCGTGTGATTGCCCAGGGCTCACCGGCTGCGATTATGCGTAATCCAAATTCGTTAACCGGTCAATATTTATCCGGCCAGCGACGCATCGAATGTCCTAAAAAACGACTCAAATTTGATAAAAATCATATCATTAAACTATCAGGCGCGAGTGGTAATAACTTAAAAGATATCGATGTTGAAATTCCGCTGGGTTTAATGACCTGCATTACCGGTGTCTCAGGTTCAGGAAAGTCAACGCTGATTAATGACACCTTATATCCACTCGCGGCTAAAAAATTAAATGCAGCTATCTTGCCACAAGCGGCGCCGTATCAATCAATTACCGGTTTAGAGCAATTGGATAAAGTGATCGATATTGATCAAAGTCCTATCGGCCGTACGCCGCGATCCAATCCTGCTACGTATATTGGCTTGTTTACTCCAATACGCGAATTGTTTGCAGCCACGCCAGAAGCCCGTTCACGTGGTTACAGCGCCGGACGCTTTAGTTTTAATGTGAAGGGAGGGCGCTGTGAAGCCTGTGAAGGTGATGGTGTACTTAAAGTAGAAATGCATTTCTTAGCCGATGTGTATGTGCAGTGCGATGTCTGTAAAGGACAACGTTATAATCGTGAAACCTTGGAGATCCGTTATAAAGGAAAAAATATCTATCAAATTCTTGAAATGACAGTAGAGGAAGCGCATGAGTTTTTTAATCCGGTGCCGGTGTTAGCCCGAAAATTACACACCTTGATCGAAGTAGGTCTCGGTTATTTACACCTGGGTCAAAGTGCACCGACTTTATCCGGAGGCGAAGCACAACGTGTCAAACTAGCTAAAGAGTTAAGTAAACGCGATACGGGTCGTACTTTGTATATTCTGGATGAACCTACCACGGGTTTACACTTTTTTGATATTGAGCAGCTATTGAAGGTGTTATATCGCTTGCGTGAACGGGGTAATACCGTGGTGGTGATCGAACATAATCTTGATGTGATCAAAACCGCCGATTGGATTATTGATCTCGGACCAGAAGGAGGCAGCAAGGGCGGCGAGATTGTGTGTGTCGGCACACCCGAGCAAGTGGCGAAGCAACCCACTTCTTATACCGGTGAATATTTAAAACCTCTATTAGGGAAACGCAGCTTATCCAGTGAGAATGGTAGCCGCCACGGTTAAAAAAAAACCCCTAGAACAGGGGTTTTTTAACAAACAGAGGGTTTTAACTAAGGATTAACCGAAGCTGTAACCGAGACCGACGGCAACAAAATCAATATTGCCTGGCTTGTTTTTTCCTAAAGGTTGGATGTGTGTCCAAGAAGTGTCAATAAATATGTTAGGCGTAATGTCGTAACTAACACCGACCGCTGCTTCTGGAGCCCATTTGTGCTTAGCAATAGCGGTTCCGTTATCGTTAATTAGCTTAGTATGATGACCGGTATCATATTTACCATCTACCGTGGTGGTTACATAAGCCACACCTAGCTTGCCATATATATTGAACTTGTCGTTAATCGGGTAAATACCTTTACCGACTAAGTCTATGGCACTTTCTGAAATGCTAGATGAACCATTAATAACGGTAGAACCGCTAATATCTTTAACAGGTCTGTACAGTAAGCCATCAAACTTCTTTTTACCGAGTTGTAGGTAACCCATTTCCACTGCCCAATTAGGAGTGAATTGGTAACCTATCCCCAAACGACCGGCTAAGTTTCTGCCAGATGTAGAAAGCTTATTATTGAAGTCGTAGGTTTGTTTTCCTTTCTCAGTAATAGGGCTCAGATCCGTCTTATTCTTAGCGTAACCTAATTGGCCAGTGACATAAACGCCATTAGCGGTTGCGTTAGCAGCCATCATACCCAGTGCCGAAACACCTAATACAGTAGCTGTCATGAGTTGTTTAAACATATTATTATTTTCCTCAAATGGATTGTTTTACTAGTTAAACAGGCTCTTATTTACCATTCGTATAAATAGTTGTCAACTTTCTTAGCTATTAAATGAATAAGTAAGGTAATGATTGGATGGCCCACACGAATGCAAATTCGCTCGCCATGACGATGTTTTACTTAAAAAAAAACCCCTAGAACAGGGGTTTTTTAACAAACAGAGGGTTTTAACTAAGGATTAACCGAAGCTGTAACCAATACCAACCGTTGCAAAGTCAATATTTGCCGGCTTGTTTTTACCGATAGGTTGAATGTGTGTAAAGGACGTATCAATAAAGACATTAGGAGTAATGTCGTAGGTGAGACCTATACCCGCTTCAGGAGCCCAATTGTGTTTGGTAAATAAGGCTGTTGCCGGTTTACCTTGGAATTGTATCTTACCATCACTTTTTACGGTGGTGGTTAAGTAAGCCATACCTGCTTTAGCGTACACATTGAATTTGTCGGAGATAGGGTAAATACCTTTACCAACGATATCAAATGCATGCTGATTAATGGTGATAGCTTCTTTGCTGGTAACCATGCTAGTCGTCGTTGTTATCGTATTTACTGGAATTAATATTCCGAATGGACCTGGGACCATAGAAATACTTGGAACTTGAGTGGTAACCAGAGAACTCATGGACAGATTAGACTTTTGTTGACCAAATTGTGTATAGCCTAATTCAGCCGCCCAATTTTTCGTAAATTGATACCCAATCGCTAAACGACCTGCGATGCTGCCTTTGGCTGCTTTTTTGTCTTTGCCAACGGTAATATCAGAAGGTAAGCCGGTAAATTTATTACCGGTATGCGCATAGCCTACTTGGCCATCCACATAGAACCCATTGGTGGTTGCATTAGCAGCCATCATACCTAGCGCCGAAACGCCGAGTACGCTTACTGCGATTATTCTTTTAATCATATTATTATTTTCCTCGTAAGAATTTAACTAGTTAAACAGGCTCTTATTTATCATTTGTATAAATAACTGTCAACTTTATTATCAATTAAATTGATATATTTGAGTGAAATTGGCCTAAAACGGCTTTTTGCCAAAAAAAAACCCCTAGAACAGCGGTTTTTTAACAAACATAGGTTGTTTAAAGCTAAGGATTAGCCGAAGCTGTAACCAATACCTACTGCAGCAAAGTCTATATTGCTAGGCTTGTTTTTACCGATAGGTTGAATATGCGTAATCGAGGTATCGATAAACACATTCGATGTCATATTATAGGTGAAACCTATACCGGCTTCAGGAGCCCAATTATGCTTTGCAATTGGAGCCATAATTGACTTAGTTTTTTCCTTACCCACTACTTTTTATCACCTTTTACGTCGGTGACTAAGTAAGCCATACCTGCTTTCGCATACACATTGAATTTATCGTTAATCGGATAAATACCCTTACCAACCACATCAAACGCATGTTGGTTAATCGTAACCACTTGCGTGATTTTGGTGATACTAGTGAAATCAGACTTTTGTTTGCCTAATTGTAGATAGCCTAATTCAGCTGCCCAATGGGGAGTGAATTGATAACCTATGGCAATACGGCCCGCTAAACCTTTAGCCGATTTTTGGGATTTGCCGATGGTGACATCAGAACGAAGGCCTTTTGAGCCTTTGAATTGATTACCTGTAGCAGCATAACCCAATTGTCCAGTAACATAAGCTCCATTAGGAGTTGCATTAGCAGCCATCATACCTAGCGCTGAAACGCCGAGTACGCTTACTGCAATTATTCGTTTAAACATATTATTATTTTCCTCGTAAGAGTTTAACTAGTTAAACTAAAGGGCTTGTATATCATTTGAGCAAATAAAAAGCAATATGTTTAAACGAATAAAATGACCAAAAAACCCCTAAATTTGTCATCTAAATGACTACTTTTTATATGGAATTCTGCAGAAAAAGAAAAACCCCTTCAAAAAGGGGTTTTTTATTGAAGCTAAGGTCTAAAACGAAGTTTTAACCAAAGTTGTAGCCAAGACCGACAGCAACAAAGTCAATATTGCCTGGCTTGTTGTTTCCTAAAGGTTGGATGTGTGTCCATGAAGTGTCGACTGACACGTTGGGCGTGATGTCATAGCTCACACCGATGGCCGCTTCTGGTGCAAATTTATGTTTGGCCACATTTCCAGAGGTATTTAAATTAGCCGTAACATCGGTAGTCTTAAGTGCTATATCTCCTTCAATGTTAGTCATTACGTAAGCAACACCGAGCTTACCGTAAACATTGAGGTTATCACTAATGGGAATGATGCCTTTACCGACTAGATCAATCGCATTTTGTTGAAGTTTGAGTGTTCCTTTCACACCATCACTATTACGCACAGTACCATTTACTTTCTTTTGACCTAATTGTAAATAACCGGCTTCAACGGCAAAGTTTTGATTAAATTGATAACCCAGAGCAATACGACCCGCTAAGCCATTGTTTGCCAAGTTAGTATCGCTCGCATTATTAGGGTCAATTGTATAGTCGTAAGGTAAGTCTGGATTGTTGATGTTTGCGATGTTAGTTTTGCTACCCATGTGAGTATTCGCATAACCGAGCTGGCCGGTGACATACACGCCGGGTGCGGCGGCATTGGCTGCCATCACCGTCAATGCAGAAACACCTAACACAGTAGTACATAGAACTTTTTTAAACATTATTATTATTCTCCTAAAGAGCTTAACTAGTTAAACGAGCGTCTATTTAACAATCAGTTTTAAAAATTGTCAAATATGTCAATAGATAAAAGCTTTAATAGTAGTAATGCATAACTTAACTTCTGGTCGTAAGTTTTTATGTTGGAATAAAAAGAAAACCCCTTGAGACAAGGGGTTTTTGCGGAGTCGTGTTACGAAGGTTTAACCGAAGTTGTAGCCAAGACCGACAGCAACAAAATCAATGTTACCTGGCTTATTGCTTCCTAACGGTTGGATGTGCGTCCAAGAAGTATCTACAGATACGTTAGGCGTAATGTCGTAGCTAACACCGACGGCCGCTTCTGGCGCCCATTTGTGTTTAGTAATTTTAGCGACATCATTTAAATCTACATTAATGGTAGGTATGCCTGGGGTTTGAGCGGTGCCTTTAATATCTGTAGTTATATAAGCAACACCGAGCTTACCGTAAACGTTAATATTATTACTAATCGGGATGATACCTTTACCTACGAGGTCGATAGCATTTTGTTGGAGCTTTAAAGTACCTTGGACTACCAAGTCTGAATGAGGTAACTGATAAGCACCTAAATCAGCTTTACTTCCACTTAATTGCAAGTAACCGGCTTCCACAGCAAAGTTTTGGTTAAATTGATAACCCAATGCAACGCGGCCGGCTAAACCGTTATTGGATAGGTTTTTGTCTTTAATATTAGGAGCATGCTTAGTGATGTCGGTTTTGACACCCATGTGTGTATCAGCATAACCGAGTTGACCGGTAACATACACACCCGGTGCTGCGGCATTCGCTGCCATGGCACCTAATACAGAAACAGTTAGCACAGTTGTGCTTAGAACTTTTTTAAACATTGTTATTATTCTCCTGAAGAGTTTAACTAGTCAAACGAACAACTATTAAACAATCAGATCGTTTTATTGTCAACTTTTCTGCTGCAAAAAAATTTTTCTTTGCGTTTGTTTAATTTATTTTTTTATTTTTAAGAAAAATAATTTTTTAAATGAAACTTTCTTTTTTTATTTATTTAGTTAAGATAATGGCGCGCACTCACGCAATGAAAATTAAAATTAAGGAAAATTTATGCTTAACATTCAACAAGTCACGGAAGCAATCAATCACTATCGTCACAATAAAGGCATATTAAAAAAAATAAGACGAACCGAGCATCCCGCCATATCTGCTACCGAAACGTATTTACATTCTTTGCAATCTAATAAGACTTTATTGTCTAACCAAGATTTATTTAAGATTAACTGTTTTTTTCTACTCGATCATCCGGTGAAGCCTGGAAAGGCATCGTATGCGGCTTGGTTGGCTATTAATTACCAAAATTTTTGTGCCTTAAATTTTGGTCAGATCACACGCTTGTCTCAGCTGCTACCCGATCCGGTACCGATAAAATATTCGGGATTTGCGACTTGCCGTAAAGCCGGTTATGGAGAATTTCCAGAGCATTTTTCAAAATTAAGCTTGGAACAATTAGATAACAAAAGCAATGCTGAAAAAATGCAGGAATTTTTTCAAGTGTTGAGTCAGGGTTATCAAGAAAACACGTTGACGGATGATCGGTTTCTTGCATTAAGTAAATTATGTGTCGAGGGAATGTTAACTCAAGAACATATCAATGCTATTAAATCGAATGTGCAAGCAAATTTTTTGGCTAAATGCTTAATCAAGATGAAACATACCGACACATTAACTCCGGAGAATCAAGCGTTTATCCTCGCTTATCCCGGATCGATTATTATCCCAGTAACCCACATACTCATTGCTTTGGATAAAACAGGATTAAACACATTAACTAATCGCAAAATTTTAGCCGATTTTTCTTATCCTATTGCATTACATCGTACCATCAAATGTTTAGAAAAAAACGGACTTCTAACACAAGAGAATTTTGATTTGATTTCCGCAGAACACAATCTTTCTTGGTTGTTAGCGCTAGAGGAAATGCCGGAAGCATTAATCACCGCAGAGGTTTGGCAAGGTTTGCTTAATTTATCTGAAAATAGTAACGAAAATGATTTTAGAAAGGATATCCAAGCCTATGCTGAGGTGCTCAAAAAGAAATTAAATGTTGAGCGGATGGAAAAGGATATCTTAGACAGTGAAGAACATATAGAAACCCAAGCCATCAGTCCTAGAACGCAATTTTTTTCTGTAACACCCGCAACTGTCACGCCATCGACTGAGGAAAAAGTGCCGAAAGTTAATTTTTCACTTTAGTTAACACAAAAATCAAAGGACCCGCTTTGATTTTCGCAGCGGAAAAATGTGATGTTCAGTCGCACAATATTTTAAAAAGGAATTAAACATGGTGCAAATAGTTGAAATTTCAGATAGGAATCATCCATCGATGAGACATGGAGAGCACGAAGTGCGGTCGAAGAGCCCGCGATAGGCGTGCGTTGACGGGCGAAGCAGGAAACGCATCACGCCGTCAAGTCATGGTGGTAGCCACTGCACGCAGCCC